>DASYFD010000286.1:0-11831 GCA_036498625.1 Xanthobacteraceae bacterium
AGCAAACCTTCGAAGGCGGGTGCGAAATACCTACCGACCGGTGGATTTGAAATAGCGCAAGTCCGGCGGCGGCTGGTCCTTCTTGGCCGGCATCAGGGTGTTGTCGGCACCGAGGTAATAGACCTCCTTGCCGATGCCGACATGCGCATTGCCTTCGCCGCAGACCGAGTGGCCGAACCAGACCGGCTTATCCGAGACGACCCGCCGGAGCACCCGGGTTACCACCCACGGACGGGTCAGCGCGTGATCGATGGTGGTGATCTCGTCGTGCAGCAGGTTCGGATTGCCCTTCTCGAGATAGATGCGCTCTTTGACGACGGTCTCGTTGTCGGAATGCAGCGGGATGCCGGTGGCATCGAAGACGCGCGGGCCCTTCATGCCGCGAGTCTCGACCTCGAGCACATCGAAGCGGCCGTCGCCGTCCTCGTCGAGCCATTTGCCGATGGAATAACCCAGGAACTGCGGATTGTCCTGCATGTTTGCCGGAAAGCTGCGTCCGTCCGTGTAGATGTGGCGATGAAAGTCGTGGTCGCGCTCCATCAGGATGTAGGTGATTTCCGGCGTGACCACGATCTCCAACGGTCCGTAGGGAATCATGATGCGCGGCATTCCGGGCGAGACGCAGGAATAGGTCGGATCGATGCCCTGCCCGCCCTGCACCATGTCGGCGAGGTTGGCGTCGTAGATCGCCTGATATTCCGGCGTCAGCGGCGGTTCCTGCCCGAGCGACGGGGTATTCTTGATCGGCTTGCTGTCGTCATAGCGCAGCCCGCCGGCACCGCCGGCGAGCAGGCCCCCGCCGCTGGCACGCCGCCATTGGCCCTTGAAGTCGGGATATTTGCTGTCGTCGAACGCCGCCGCGCCGCCGACCGTCATCGCGAGCACCGCCGCCAGCACGCCAGCACCGATCGATTTACGAGAACCCATGGTGTCCTCCCTGTGGTCGCGGAGATGTCGCGCGCCGCAGCCGCGCCACGCGCACCTCTCGAGCATGCGGATACCGTCAGCGAAAAAATGCTTTGCAAGGGATCGGGTAACACAGTCAGCCACCGGCCCGGCGGAGTTCATGGACGGTACCGCATTTATCCTTAAGGCTACCTCAGGCAGCCGTTCGCATGGAAGAGGGTCGCAAAGCACCCGTGACCGCCATGGGCACGCTCGGCACGCCTGTCGCCGTCACCTCGCTCGCATTCGGCATCGGCCTGTTGATCATCCCGTGCGCGATAGAGACCCGTGGTCAGACCTTGCCCGAATAGAGCGGTTGCGGAGGGGCCACGGTCAGTGGAAAAACGGCGGGCGGTTGAAGGTGATCAGGCGCCCGCACACCAGCACCGCGACCCAGGCGCACAGCGACACGCCGGCAATGAGCTTGATGCGCAGCGGCACGTCGGCCTCCGCCGGCAGCGTTTTCGCCTGCGCGAACGCGCCGGTGCCGTAGAAGAACAGGATGTTGGCGCCGGCCACCGCCATGAACATGAGCTTGAGGCGAAACGCGTCATTGTAGAAATACTGCTCCGGGTGGCCGGAGAAGAATACGATGCCGAGCAGGAAATTCCCGATATAGCCGGCGACCCCGAACGGAATGAGCCGGTGGATGGCCTTGAGCGGGATGCCCTTGGCGAGGCCGAGCGCGCGCAGGTCGAAAAAGCCGACGGTGCCGAACAGGAGCGTGAAGCCGAGAATGTGCAGTGACTGCATGATCGGCCACAGCCGCAGTTCGTACTCGTGGATGAAGGCATGCACCGCGGTGCCGCGGACCCAGATCTCCCAGGGCTCCATCTCCATGACACGCCTTCCGTTGCGTTACAGGACGGCCGGGACGCCGAGCATTTCCCATTTATGGGTGTAGGCGAGAAACCGCCCGGCGAAGATGAGCGCGACCCAGGTCGCGAGCGACACGATGGCAAGCGCCTTCACATTGCCGGCGAGAGGTCGCTGGTCGATCCCGGGCGCGCGCAGGATCTGGTCACCGATGCGGTAGAGCAGGCCGACCGCGAGCGCGACCAGCAACAGCTTGATGTAGAACAGCGGGTTGGTGAGCGCCTTGGTCGGATAGGCGATCAGCAGCAGGATGCCGGTGACCGCATTGGTGGCGAAGGCCAGCCACAGCACCGGGGCGAACCGCGCCATCGGCTTCAGCGGCATGTCGGCCGCAAAGCCGATGAGGCGCAGGTCGATGATGATGCCGCCGCCGGCCAGGAACGCCAGGCCGATATTGTGCAGGGTGACGATGGCGGGGAACGCGCAAATGCATTCCGAGCCGCGAATCCATTGGCCAAACGCGATGCCCTCGATCCAGGCGAATATCGGGTCCACGGCGAATCCCCCTAATACCGTGCCGCTCAGGAGCAAGAGGGGCGGAGCGTTCGCGTGAAGCTACACAGTTCTGGCTCGGATCGCCACCAAGGTTTCGCGCTCGAAAAACATTTTGGAGATATTGCCGGCCGGGCGCTCTACAGATGCGCATCGACCATGCGGATAAGCGCCTGCAGCTTGCCTATGTCCACGATGATGGAGGCCTGAAACCCCGGGCCGTCTGTCGTCGCACAAAACTGCATGCCATGCACCAGGTCCAGCTTCTCCGAAATCAGCCAGAAGAACGGCCGCATCTCGACCGAAGGCAAGAGCTCGATGACCTTGGTTCCGGGCTCGCAAAAGAGAAGATTGGCCAGCCCTGCCCCATGCGGACCGATGATGAACTCCGCACTCTGGAACAGCAGGATCTGGTCCGCAATGCTCATGCCCTCGAGATAGACCGTCTCGAAATCGTATCTCGAGAGAACCGCCTGCACCTGCTCGAGATTGTGAATCTTCCTGGTCGGTCCCTTGCGGGCGATGAGCAGCCGTCTGTTGCGCGAGGTACGCAGATTCGCGTAGCGGGCGGATATTCTTTGCTGAAAGTCCTTGAGATAGCCTGCCGGCATGGTCTGGACGAGATCGCTGTCGACCCAGATCGCCTCCCGCACCTTGATGAGATCGGCTGCGATCTCGGTGACGTTGCGTCCATCGAGGCCGACAGCCCGCAGCGACTCCCGATGGTCGAACAGCGCATTGATATCCATCGACTTCGGCAAGGCAATCTTCAGATTGGCGTCGGGGCCCATGGCGCGCGACAGTATGTCAAAGGACAGCAATCCCTCGACCAGCCAGTGGTAATAATTGTGAAGATTGCCGTTATAGAAGATCAGGTGGGACCCCTCGCAGCACGGCGCGGCATCGAGCGATGCTTCCTCGACCCAGGCGCCGTCCGCCCCGGCTGACAGCCATGGCGCCCTGCCGGGAGGAGCGGTGTGCAGATATCCGAACGCCCTCCATACCCCCGAGCGGTCGAACACCGCGCCTTCGGAGAATCTCGCCATCGAGACGAATTGGTCGCGGCGCCTGATCAGCCGGATGCCATCGTGGGCGCTGCCGACCCGGGGAACGTGAGCGCGGTTTCCGCAACCCGAATAGAAGGCGCGCCGGTCGGACTGATCCGCAAATATCGGGGCGTCTCGATCGGCCGTGACATCCGAAGGCCAGTAGCAATCGGTCGTTTGCAGGAAAGCGCCGAACGAGGCCGCGCGGCGGCTGTCGTCCATGGCGACGGCCCGGAGCAGAATGCGACCCGGCGGGGATTCGCTTTCCGACCGGTCTCGCTGCTGCCGCGCGGGCAGCAGCGGCGGACTCGTCGCGGAAGGTCGGACTCCCGGTCCGCCCTGCAACGTTTTTTCTGCAAGACGTCCCGGCTCGAAATACAGAATTCCCCTGAAGCTCCAGAAGGGCGCGCCGGAATCTTCGTGTCCGTCGTCCATCGCGTCCAGCACGGAGAAGCGTGCGGAAACCAGATTCTCCGGCTCGACCGCGCAGGCAAGAACCGCCACGCTTTCGCGCCCTGCTGTCAGGCATGTCACGGTCTCGGCTCCGGATCCGGAGTGAAGGCGGATGCGAAAATCGTCGCCATACGCCGCCAGCCGCAACACCAGATTGATCCTGGTTCCGACTGGCGCATCGGCACGAAACCTGATCATTGCGGTCGGCCCGGATACCCGCACGCCTGATTCCTCGGCCGGTTGCCAGCCGGAAACGCAGGCCAGCTCCGCGGAAAGCTCTCCGTCCCTGCCTTCCGTCAGCATCACCGCCGCATCGCTGCAGATCGGCAGATATCGTCCAGGCGGCAACATGATCGCCGCAACGCCTTCGCCCGGTCCCGCCAGGCGTGCCAGCCCTTGCGCCGCCATCAACAAGTCGTCCGCGACCTCTTGCCAGAGGCGGGGCTTGAAGCGGTCGGCGATCTCGCGCTCGCGATCGCGCCGCAGCTGCGGATCGTCCAGATACCGCACCAGCTGCTCGAAGCCGCTGCTGGCGTTGTAAGGGTCGATATAATCCGCGAGCGCCCCGCCTACCTCCGGAACGCCGCCCAAGGCGGAGCACAGGCAGATCTTTCCATGCGCAAGGCTTTCTCCGACCGGGAGCCCCCAGCCTTCGACGAAGCTCGGGAACATCGTGAGCAGGCATTTGCGATACAACCAGTCGAGCTCGACGTCGGTGGCGCGGTGCAAGACGATGATCCGGCCGCCGAGATAATTGCAGGCCGCCAGCTGATCCATGAAGTCCTGCACCAACCAGCCCTGCCTGCCGGCGAGCACCAGGTGGGGAATATTCGGGCGGCCGGACCGCACCAGCATTTTCCAGATATTGAACAGGTATGCCGGGTTCTTCCGCACCTCGAGCGTGCCGACGCAAAGCACATAATCGGTGGCGATGATGTCGGCGACGACACGCGAAATTTTCGACTCGAGCGGAGCCACATGCAAGAGCTCATAAGCCAGCGGCACCAGGTGCACGGGCAGCGGGGCCGGTTTCCGGGCAGCCATATGCTCGATCAGGGAGGTCTTGTTGTATTCCGAGGTGGTGAGAACGAAGTCGGCAAAGGTCAAAGCCTCGCCGACACTTCTGACAAACATCCTGGTGTTGCGGGCCTCGAAATATTCGGGAGCCACGATCGGAATTATGTCGTGGATCAATATTCCGATGATCAGCCCGGTATTCTTCAATTCCTGCAGCAACAGGCCCATGCCCGGCACGGTCCAGAATGCCCCGATGGCGAGAAAAATGTCGCGCGGGCGAGGCGTGACCGGGACCGCATGGCCGAGCAGCGCGCCAAGCTCGGACACGATGTCGGCCCGGCAGGAGGTGTCGGAGCGGATATCCTCGATGACTTGCAGAAGCGCGGTTCCTTCGATCGCGCTGAGCCCGCCGCGCTTGTTCAGGACGACCAGGCAGATGGGCTGCGGGCACGAGACGCCGGGCAGGTTCCGCAAAATCTCGCATTGGACCCGCTGAATGCCGGAAAGGGTGGCGTGGTCGCGCAGGTAGCGCAGCAGGTCGGATACGTCGAGCCAGATGGTCGCCCCGGCCGAAGCTTCGAGGGCATTCTCGCTGCTCGCCACCGGTCCAGCGCGGCGCAGAGGGATGTCGCGCCTTGAATCCTTGAAGCGCGCCCAGAAAGCCGGATCCATCCACGGCTCATAGGGCACGAAATCTCGGGTCTCGAACGACGCAAGAAAGCAATTTTGGTTTTCGGGCGCCAGGATGGCGGCCATGCGGGAAAAGCTGCTGTTGCAAACCGCCAGGTAGTCCGCCCGCCGCAGGATCTCGAAATCGCGAACATGGTCGGGCAATGCCTGAGCCGTCGAGCCGAATGTCGCCGACACCATCTCGAACTCCCGGAACAGCGGCCGGATCACCTCGGGCTCGTCGGTCGCGACATACAACAGCGGATCGCGCAGCGTCGGCCAGATGGCCCGCAACCAGGCGCGGTACCATTCAGTCGGTACGAGCCGGAACCATGGCGTGTTGTTCTCGACCTGAAGCTCGCGATAGTCGCCGCGCCGGACATGGATTGCCACCAGCGTTCTGCGGCCGCCATCGGTGACATCACGACGCCAGGCATCGATGGCCTGCAGATGCCCGGGGGGCAATTGGAACAGCCGTCTCAGCAACGGCCGGTGACTTCGCCAGCACGCCGGAATCTCCTGGAAAAAGCCCGCCAGATCGACATCGATCGGCGGGTCGCTCCTCTCCCACAACTGGCGATCATCATCCGTGAAGCCGTTGAAGATCAGTCGCGGGAAGGTGAGGCCGGCGCAGGATTCTTCGTCGAGACCGAAAAGCTGCTCGCCTTCCCATGCCGGGAAGGCCGCGGTCAATCCGTGTCGCAAGGCATACAGCTTCACGTAGGCATAGCGAAACAATTGATTGGCGAAGCGGCCACCCTCCCCGAGGGTCGAGATCGTGATATGCCCGCGTGACTCGACCTCGCGGCGGCGCAATGATCGAACGGCGTCGCTGGCGAGAAAGCAGAGCGCCCGGCAGCCCGCGACATGAACGCCGCCGATGCAGATCAGGCCGCGATCGAACAGGGCTCGCCGCAGTTGCCAGGCACCGCCCGTGCCGGGCTGACCGGACGCCTGCGGCAAGAGAACGGCGACGGCGCGAAAGCTGAAATCGTCAGCGGGCGGCGTCATCATTTCATCGAGCAGGTCGGCTCGCAGCAGAAGCAGATCATCGCCGCCCATGGCACCGGACAGTTCGCGCGCCCGGCGGGCCAGGCCCGCAAGGGTTTCGGGGCGCTCTCCGCCCGAGCCGTTTCCCACGGTCCGGATCGGCTCCCGCTCCATGCCGACCGGGCGGCCGTCCTTGACGGTCAGCCGAAGCCAGACGGCTTCGCGCGGCCTGATCGGGGCGCCCGGAAAGTCGTCTCCGGCAGTCCCCGGAAATGGGTGGCACCCGATCGCAACAATCGATCTGAGCGGAGCCGATTGCTCGCAGAACGGCCGCAGCAGCGGCTCCATGTAGAGGTCGAGCCCTTGCGGCGGAGCAATGATGGCGGTCGAGCTTGTGGCGGCCGGGTTGTCGGCGCCAGGCAAGTCAGGCAAGAAATCACGCATTCCCAAGCGGACTCCGAGACCTCAATCCATGCCGCCGGCGCGCCAATCACGATAGCGACTGTGGGACAATTCGGAAAGCTTGTATTCCTGCTCGGTGACACGGGGAACATGAAATCCGCCGCCCCGTGACCGTGCCGCCATCGGCGAAGTCACGCCGATCAACCATGGTGGCGCGTCTGTGCCGCCGCAACGGCTGGCTCGCCGCGCTTGAATTGCGTATCCATGTGCGGCATCCGGAACCGCGGCATGGACCGGGGCGAACGAAGGAACCAAACAGCATGGCTGTGGCGCCGTTACGGGTGGGTTGCATCGGCATGGGGTGGTGGTCGGACGTGCTGGCCGACGCCATAAAGCGCTCCGGCAAGCTCGAGATCGCGGCCTGCTTCACGCGCTCGCCCGACAAGCGCGCGGCATTCGCGGCCAAATACGGTTGCCGGCCGCGGGCGAGCTATGAGGAAATCCTGGCCGATCCCGGGATCGCGGCGATCATCAACACCACGCCCAACGACGTGCATCTGGCGACCACCGCCGCGGCGGCGGCCGCCGGCAAGCACGTCTTTCTCGACAAGCCGATCGCCAACACGGTGTCGGACGGCCGCGCCATCACGGCGGTCTGTGCGCAGGCCGGCATCGTGCTGGCGCTCGGATATCAGCGCCGGCGCGAGAGCCAGTTTCGCTGGATCAGGCGCCGGATCGACGAGGGCGTGTTCGGCAAGCTGGTGAATGCCGAAGCCAATATCAGCCGCGACCGGCTCGGCAAGATCGATTTGAGCTCGTGGCGCTACCAGGCGGCCGGGATGCCGGGCGGCGTCATGCTGCAGATCGGCATCCACTATGCGGACGTATTGGAGTACCTGCTGGGGCCGATCACTGCGGTGCAGGGCCGGCTTGCCCGGCTGGTCCTGCCGGGCGACAATCCGGATGTGGCGAGCCTCATCTTCGAGCACGAGAACGGCGCGCTTTCGACCCTCAATGCCAGCTACGCCTCGGCCTCCGAATATTATCTGATGAACATCTACGGCAAGGAGGCGTCCGCTTATTTCGACATGCACAACGGGCTGCGGTTGCTCGAGCGCGGCAAGGATCGTGCGCTCCCGGTACAATTCGAAGGCAACGACACCATCGTGGAGCAGCTCGAGGAGTTCGCGGCGGCGGTGCGCGGCGACGGCAGGCCCGAGGTCGGCGGCGAATACGGCACCGCCAACCTCGCCGTCATCCGGGCCGGGATCCGGTCGGCGCGCGAAGGCCGCCGGGTCGAGGTCGCGGAAATACTCAAGAGCGACTGAACGATTGAACGGGGCAGCCATGAACCCAAGTGTTGCGGCGGTATCGATCTGGGCGCTGCTGAGCGTCGTCTCGGCGACATTCGCGCAGGAGGCGGCGCCCCCGACGCGCGGCTTCACCGAGATCACGGTGCTGTTTCCGGCCGGCTCGTCGGCGGACGTGACGGCGCGGCTGCTCGCCGACGGCATGTCGCGGCGGCTCGGCTCGCGGGTCATCGTGGTCAATCGCCCGGGCGGCGGCGGCGCCATCGGGTATCGCTACGTCGCCGGGCAGAATCCCGACGGTCATTCGCTGGTCTGGAACTCCAACTCCATCTCCACCACCCATCACTTGGGCCTGCTGCAGCTCGACTACGAAGCTTTCGCGCCGGTCGCGCAGGTTCTGGTCGAGTCGCCGGTGGTGGCGGTGCGCGGCGATGCCAAGTGGAAAACCCTCGGCGAGCTGGTTGCCGAAGGCAAGGCGCGGCCCGAGGGGCTCACGGTGGGGAATTCCGGCGTCGGCAGCCACACCCACATCACCTCGGTCGCACTGTTCCGCGCCGCTGGCGCGCGCGTGGTGGACGTGCCGTTCGGCGCCGCCGAGGTCATCACCAGCCTGCTCGGCGCCCAGGTGGACGCGGTGGTGCAGCTGCCGGCTGCGCTCGCGGAGCACGTCAAGAGCGGACAGATGCGGCTCCTGGCCACCATCGCGTCGAACCGCGACCCCGCCTTTCCGGATGTGCCGACCGCCCGCGAGCTCGGATTGGACGTGTCGCTGGAAGCCTGGCGCGGCATCGCGGCCCCGAAGGGTACGCCCAAAGCCATGATCGATACGTTCGAGGCCGCGATCAAGAGCACGGTCGAGAGCCCGGAATTCAAGGACGCCTGCGTGCGCCTGGGCGCCCGGCCCGCATTCCTGCCGGCCGATGCGTTCGGCCGGCAGATCGCCAAGGAGGACGTGGAGCTGGCCCGGCTGATGGAGATCATCGGGCTGAAGAAGTGAAGTTCGGATTCGTGTCCCGGATGCGGTGCAGCGCGCAGCTAATAAGGGCGTTACGCCCGTCTTCGCGGGCTATGCGGAGCGGTGCACCGCTGGTCCGGGACCGTTCCAAACGGCGGAATCTGGAACGGTCCCGGGTCTGCAGCGCACCACTAAGAAGCTCTGCGCTGCGCCCGGGACAAGAGCGAAGCAAACATCGGCGTCGCAACGCTGAACCGACCGCCGCATTGCTCTTTACAATGCACCCCCTCTCCTGCCAAAGGCACCGGCAGCCTGCCCAACCGATCGGCGTCTTTCATGAATAACAGCGCGGCGCAGTATCGGCTGGGCGTCGATGTGGGCGGCACGCACACGGATCTGGTGCTGCTCGATCCCTCGACCGGACAGCTGATGGTCGAGAAGGTGGCGAGCACGCCCGCCAATCCGGCGCTCGGGGTGCTCGACGGCGTGGCGCGGTTCGTGGCGCGCGGGATCGCGCCGGAGAGCATCGCGTTCTTCGCCCATGGCACCACCATCACCACCAATGCGCTGCTGGAGATGCGCGGCGCCAAGGTCGGGCTCCTGATCACGCAAGGCTTCCGGGCCGTGCAGGAGATCCAGAACCAGGCGCGCGACGGCAATCTGTTCGACTACTTCCATGCCAAGCCGGCACCGATCGCGCCCCAGAGCCTGACCCGGGAGATTCCCGAGCGCTCCGATCATGCCGGAGAGGTGCTGGTGCGGTTCGATCGCGAGGCCGTGCGGCGCGCCGCCCGCGAGCTCAAAGCAGCGGGCGTCGAATCGATCGCGGTCTGCTATCTGTTCTCGTTCATGAACCCGGCGCATGAGCAGGAGACCCGCGCGCTCATCCGGGAGGAATGTCCGCAAATCCACGTCTCGCTGTCGAGCGAGGTGCTGCCGCGCATTCGCGAATGGGCGCGCATGTCCACCACCCTGGTGAACGCCTATCTCGAGCCGGTGCTGGTGCGCTACATCGATCATCTCAATTCCGGCCTCGACCGGGCCGGCGTCTCGACCGGACAGCGATTCCTGATGCAGTCGAACGGCGGCGTGATGCCGTTCTCGGCCGCCATCGCGGGCGGGCGCACCGTGCACACGCTGCTCTCCGGCCCGGCCGCCGGCGCCCAGGCCAGCGCCCATCTGGCGGAAGACGAGGCGCGTTCCGGCCTCGTCACGCTCGACATGGGCGGCACCAGCGCCGACATCGCCTTCATCGAAGGCGGCGTGCCGCTCGAGGTGACCGAGGGCACCATTGCGCGCCGGCAGATCGATGTGCCGGCGCTCGACATGACCTCGATCTCGGCCGGGGGCGGCTCGATCGCCTGGATCGACGGCGGCGGCTTTCTCAATGTCGGGCCGCAGAGCGCCGGCGCCGATCCGGGCCCGGTCTGCTATGGGCGCGGCGGCAGCCGCCCGACCGTCACCGACGCCGATCTGGTGTGCGGCTTTCTCAATCCGGAATATTTCCTCGGCGGCGCCCAGGCGCTCGACATCAAGGCCGCGCGCGCCGCGCTCGCGAGCCAGATCGCCGAGCCGCTGCGGATGGAGCCGCTGGAGGCCGCGGCCGGCATCCAGCGCATCGTCGACATGCGCATGGCCGACGAGGTGCGGGTATTCGCCGCCAAGCGCGGCGTCGATCTCACCTCCTTCACGCTGCTGCCGTTCGGCGGCGCCGGCGCCGTGCATGCGGCCGCGGTGGCGCAGGAGCTCGGCATGCGGCGCATCCTGGTGCCGCCGCGGCCGGGCGCATTCTCGGCGCTCGGGTTGCTCTGCACCGACGTGGTGCACGACTACATCCGCTCCGCCCTCAAGCCCCTGGCCGAGGTCACGCCCATCCAGGTCGAGGAGATTTTCGCGCAGCTCGAGCACAAGGCGCGCGAGGAGCTACGCGCCGAGGGCATGAAGGCGGCCGATGGGCGTTTCGCGCGCGAGCTCGATCTGCGCTACACCGGCCAGGGTTATGAATTGCGCACGCCGCTCGAAGGATTGTTCGGGGCGCTGCTGACCGAGGAATCGCTCGCCGCGGTGCGCACGCGCTTCGACCGGAATCATGCCCGCATCCACGGCCATGCCGCCAGCGAGCGGCCGGTGGAGCTGGTGAGCTATCGGCTGCGCGTGCGCGTGACCGTGCCCAAATACGAGCCCGTGCCGGAGCCGGCACCGGCATCGTCGCGCCCGATCGAGGCCGCCATCAAGGGCCGGCGCCGCATTCATCTGGCCAGCAAGGAATCGGTCAACGCGATCCTCTACGAACGCGACCGCCTCGACATCGGCGCGGCCGTGAGCGGCCCCGCCATCATCGAGCAGTTCGACGCCACCACCGTGCTGCCGCCGGGATGGAGCGGCCGCGTGGATGCGTATCGCAATCTGATTTTGCGGAGCGAGTGATGGGTGCGGCAGTCCTACCCGTTCGTCCCCGCGAAAGCGGGGACCCAGTTCTCTTCGCAAGATGCACTGATCCTCGGTTGTCCGGGCATTTTGCGAAGAGACTGGATTCCCGCTTCCGTGGGAATGAGCGGAGGCGAACGTCGGGAGAATAAAATGATGGACGCCATCACCATCCAGATCCTGCGCAACAAGATCACCAGCCTGGTCGATGAGATGCATTATCATTTCTATCGCTCCGGCTACTCCACC
>DASYFD010000287.1:0-7058 GCA_036498625.1 Xanthobacteraceae bacterium
CCGCCGCCGGCCGCCACCGGCACGATGATCCGGACCACCTTGTCGGGATAGTCGGCGCTGGCCGGCTTGATCAGGAGCGTGCACAAAGCGAGGCCAAGCAGCGCGGCCAGGGTCCTTTTCATTGTCATCTCCCTTGCGATCGGCATTTGGAGCATTGGCTAGTTGATCTTGCCAGCAATGACAATCCTGGCACGCTGCCTCCTCCCGGAGGCCCGCGCGCAAATATTTGACGCGACCGCGCAAATCGGTTTATTCGTGAAATTGAAACTCGCGATTTGCGCCCGGCCGGAAAACCGCGCCGGGCGTTTTGTTGCCGCTCTGCGGGCACTGCATGGCTCCGGCGTGCTTACAGCACCGTTTCATTGTTCTGAGATTGTATTATCAATGGCACCACGGTCTGAAGGCATGCATTTTTGCATGGTCGTTTTCGGCGCGATCAATCGCCCGAGACCAAAGCGTCAACCGGAAGGGCAAGCCGTTCGAGCACCTTGTCCGTCATGCGGCCGCAGCGCGCGCCATCGAACGGGAAGGCGTCGCCCAATACCGAGCCGACCTCCTGTTCAAGCGCTTCGCGCAGGAGCTTGCGGGCGCGGTGCAGCCGGGTCTTGACGGTTTCGGTGCGCAGCCCAAGCAGTGCTGCCGTCTCCTCGATGCTCATTTCCTCGATGACGCGAGCGACCAGCACCACGCGAAAATCATCCGGCAGCTTGTCGATCGCCTGCTCCAGAAGAAGTTGAATCTGACGTTGAGCCATGGTGCGCTCGGGATCGAGTTGCGGCGAAGCGTGCGGGAAGGGAATGATGTCGGCCTGCGACGGCGAGGAGTTCTCCAGCGATCTCATATCGGCGGTCGGTCGGGCGCGCCGGATTCGTCCCAGCGCCTCGTTGAGGACGATGCGCGACAGCCAGGTGGCCAGGCTGGCGTCGCCGCGGAACTCCGCGAGACTGGCAAAGGCGCGAACATAGGCTTCTTGCACCGCGTCCTCGGCCTCGCTGTCGTTGCGTATCACTGCCCGCGCAATCCGATAGAGACGCTGATTGTGCCGTTGCATGATGAGGCGAAAGGCACCCTCTACCTTCTGGCCCGCCAGGGCGACGAGCTCTTCCTCCGCGAGCCCGTCCAGGCTTGCCTTCCGATTGATGTCGCGTGCCTGCATTGCGGTCTCCTGGCGGAAATGAATTTGTTTGATGCATCAGTCGGAAACGTTCCCGGACCCGGCCGTCCCGTGCAACCCGATGGCGGTGAGGAACTCCTCCCGCGTTTCCGGCCGGTCGCGAAATGCCCCCAGCATGCGGCTCGTCACCATGGTGGCCTGCGACTGGTGCACGCCTCGGCTGGTCATGCAGCCATGCGTGCCCACGACCACAACCCCCACGCCGTGAGGGCCGAGCACGCGGTGCAGGGTGTTGGCGATCTCGGCCGTCAATCTCTCCTGGATCTGCAAACGTTTGGCGTAGGCCTGGACCAGCCGGGCCAGTTTCGAGATACCCACGACCCGATTGCGCGGCAGATAGCCGATATGCACCCGGCCACTGATCGGAGCCATGTGATGCTCGCAATGGGACACGAAGGCAATGTCGCGCATCAGCACCATCTCGTCATATCCGGCGATCTCCTCGAAGGTTCGCTCCAGCAGCTCATCCGGGTTCTGCGCATATCCGGAAAACCATTCTTCATATGCGCGTACCACCCGGGCCGGCGTAGCGATGAGGCCCGGCCGCTCGGGATCTTCGCCCGACCACCGAATGAGGGTGGTGACGGCCTGCTCGGCCTGCTCGCGCGAGGGGCGGCCGACGCCGCGGGCTGATTTTGCCGGCGATTCGGGGCGAAAGCCCCCATCATCGATCCTGGCAAGCATGTTCATGCGGCTTTCTCCGAAACGCGTGCTGTCCATTGGATGCGGCCCGCCCGGAAAGGTTCCCGGCATCCCGGTCCCGGCGGCCGAAATTTCGGGAACCTATATGGATGTGATTCATCTATTCTTGGACCGCAGCCAAGAAACCTATCCGGCCGCAACAGGCGGGCGCAGGCTCTGGAGAAAACCCCATGGGATCAACGCAATCGGACGCTCTCGGTCCTGACTTGGCAACCGGCATCTCGGTCAAGGATTTGCCCGACGGCGGGATGCTCGCCGGACACGTCGATAACGAGCCGGTTCTGCTCGCACGGCGCGGGGATGAGATTTTCGCGATCAGCGCCACCTGCTCCCATTACGGCGGTCCGCTCGCGCAGGGCCTCATGGTCGAGGATACGGTGCGGTGTCCCTGGCATCACGCCTGCTTCAGCCTGCGCACCGGAGAAGCCCTGCACGCCCCCGCCTTGAGCCCGGTTGCGTGCTGGACCGTCGAGCGGCGCGACGACATGATTTTTGTCCGGAGCAAGAAGGAGGCGCCGGAGCAAAAGGGTAGTGCCGGGGCGGCGGCCGCGGGCGGATCGCCCGAGAGGATCGTGATCGTCGGCGGCGGAGCGGCCGGATTTGCCGCCGCCGAGAAATTGCGTCGCGAGCACTGGCAGGGCAGCATCGTCATGCTGAGCGACGATGATGCGTCTCCGGTCGACCGGCCGAATTTGTCCAAGGACTATCTCGCCGGCAGCGCGCCCGAGGACTGGATTCCGCTGCGGCCCGACAGCTACTACGCCGAGAACAACATCGATCTGCGGCTCAACGCGAAGGTCACGGAGATCGACGCACGCTCGCGCGCGGTGGCGCTCGCCGGCGGGGATAAAGTCTCCTACGACCGGCTGCTGCTGGCGACCGGCGCCGAGCCGGTCCGTCTCACCATCCCGGGCGCCGACCTGCCCCATGTGCGCACCCTTCGCTCGCTCGCGGACTGCCGCGCGGTCATCAAGCGCGCGGCCGCGGCCCGGCGGGTCGTCGTGGTGGGGGCGAGCTTCATCGGGCTGGAGGCGGCGGCCGCCTTGCGGGCCCGCAAGATCGAGGTCCATGTGGTGGCGCCGGAAAAGCGCCCGATGGAGCGGATTCTAGGCGCGCAGATGGGGGATTTCGTGCGTGCCCTGCATGAAGAGCATGGTGTGATCTTCCATCTCGAGGATACGGCCAGCGCCATCGAGGAAAATCAGGTCATTCTGAAAAGCGGGAAAACGCTGGCCGCGGACCTCGTGGTCGTCGGCATCGGGGTGCGGCCGCGAACGCAACTTGCGGAAAAGGCCGGCATCGCGCTCGATCGCGGCGTTCTGGTCGACGCCTATCTCAAGACCAATGTGCCGGAGATTTTCGCGGCGGGCGACATCGCGCGCTGGCCCGATCCACATTTGGGCGAGAATATCCGGGTCGAGCATTGGGTGGTCGCCGAGCGGCAAGGCCAAACCGCGGCACTCAACATGCTGGGACGTCGCGAGCCGTTTACCGCCGTTCCGTTCTTCTGGAGCCAGCATTATGACGTGCCCATCAACTATGTGGGGCATGCCGAAAGCTGGGACGATCTGGCGATCGAGGGCGACATTGCCGCCAGGGACTGCCTGCTGAGCTACAAACGCAAGGACCGCGTGCTGGCGGTCGCCTCGATCTATCGCGACCTTGAGAACCTAAAGGCCGAGCTGGCGATGGAGCGGAACGCGATCTGAAGGGGAGGCGGCCGCGGCTGTGGTCGGCAATGCCCTTTAGCTTGGGACTGTTGTTTGATTGATTGTGTGCTGACTCCCTCATCCTGAGGAGGCCGGCCCTTGCCGGCCGTCTCGAAGGATGCAGCCCCGGCTGCGCCGCGGGTGTGGCCATGGTTCGAGACGCGCGGGCGTTGCCCGCGCTCCTCACCATGAGGCTGAAAGAGTCAAATCTCTGTGCGGAGACACTCTGAAACAATGGAGTTCAATTCATGCGAGGTAACATGCCCACCCTCTATCACGGCAGAACGTCGGTTTGCTCCATCAAGGCGCGGCTCGCGCTCGCCGAGAAGGGCGTGGACTTCGACAGCAGGCTTTTGACGCTGCGTGGCGATCAGTTCGATCCTGCCTACATGAAGCTCAATCCCAATGCGGTGGTGCCGACCTTGCTGCACGATGATCAGGTCATCATCGAATCGACCGTCATCATGCATTACGTGGACGAGGCCTTTGCGGGTGTGCCGCTGATGCCGGCCGATCCATTCGCTCGCTCGCGCGCCCGCATGATCACCAAGCTCATGGACGAGCATGTTCACATCTCCTGCATGACCCTGACCTTCGCGACCGCCAACCGGGCCCATCTTGCGCGCATGACGGCGCAGGAGATGGAGGAGGAGCTCGCCAAGGCACCCGATCAACGACGATCGGAGATCAAGCGCCAGGTCGTGCAGCAGGGCCTCGACACCCCGCTCATCGTCGAGGCGCTTCGCCATCAACAAAACCTGCACGCTCTGATCGAGGCCGCCATGGAGCGCGGTCCTTACCTCGCCGGCACCAGCTATTCGTTGGCGGACGCCGCCGCCACGCCCTACATCTGGCGACTCGAGCAGCTCAAGCTCGCCCCAATGTGGCAGCACCAGCGTGGCGTTGCCGCCTGGTATGAGCGCATGCGCGCGCGGCCCTCGTTCAATACGGCGGTCGAAGCCTGGCTGAGCCCCGCCGACGTTCAGCGCTATGCCGGTGAACCGGATCCCTGGCCCAAGGTGCGCGCGATCCTGGGCGCTGCCTGAGCGTCCGGCGGTAGGAAGGCGCGCACTGGCGGTGCCTTTTCGGCGTAGCGCTCGATCTCGACCAGCACCGTCGATGAGCTCGGTCCCTGGCCAAGCTTCGAGGTGCCCTGGTCGCGGGTCAGCACGTTGGCATTGCCATGGGCGCACAGGGCCTGCGCGCTGGCATCGCTCGGGTCGTACCAGGCGCCGCAGGAGAGCCGCAGCACGCCGGGGCAGACCGCGTCCGTGATCGTCGCACCGGCGAGACAGGCGCCGCGGCGGTTGAAGACGCGCACCACGTCACCCTCGGCGATGCCGCGCGCGGCGGCATCCTGCGGATTGATCGCAACAGCTTCGCGGCCCGCGATCTTGCCTCGCTGGCTCACCGGTCCGCAGTCCATCTGGCTGTGCAGGCGATAGCGCGGCTGGCTCGACACCAGATGCAGCGGGAAGGTCTTGGCCGCCGCCGCGCCGAGCCATTCATAGGGCTCGAGCCAGGTCGGATGCGGCGGACAATCGTCGTAGCCGAAGCCGGCGATGCGTTCGGAGTAGAGCTCGATCCGGCCCGACGGGGTGGCCAGCCGATGCTGCTCGGGGTCGGCGCGAAAATCGCTTAAGAGCACGTATTCCTCGGCCCGTCGCGGGATTTCCAGGAAGCCCTGTTTCCAGAAGCCGTCGAAATCCGGAAACGTCTCCGCGTTGCTGCCGGGGCGCTCGCGCTGGTGCCAGCGGCCGTAAAGGTGGCGCAGCCATCCCATCTCGTCGCGGCCCTCCGTATAGGCGGCTTCGCAGCCGAGCTGGCGCGCGAGCTCGGTGAAGATCGCAAAATCGCTGCGCGCCGCGCCGATCGGCTCGATCGCCTGCTGCATGGAGAGGACATAGCGATCGCGGTGGGCGGCACCGATATCGTTGCGCTCGAGCGTGGTGGTCGCCGGCAGCACGATGTCGGCATGGCGCGCGGTCGCGGTCCACCAGGGATCGTGCACGATGATGGTTTCGGGGCGCTGCCAGGCGCGGCGCAGCCGGTTGATGTCCTGATGATGATGGAACGGATTGCCGCCCGCCCAATAGACCAGGCGGATATCCGGATAGATTCCCTTCTTGCCATTGAAGTCATAGCTTCCGCCCGGATCGAGCAGGCAGTCGGTGATGCGCGCCGCCGGGATAGCGCGGCCCCGCGGGTTCGCCAGCACCTCCATGGCGGGCGGGCCGAAGCTCAATGGTGGCTCCGCGATGCCGGCGGCCGACCCGTAGCCGAAACCAAAGCCGCCGCCGGGCAAGCCGATCTGACCGAGCGCGGCCGCCAGCAGGATCACCGCCCAATAAGGCTGCTCGCCGTGATGAGCCCGTTGAATCGACCAGGAAGCGCTCACCATGGTGCGGGTGTCCGCCATGCGGCGCGCCAGCGCAATGATCGTATCGGCCGGCACGCCGGTGATGGCGCCAGCCCATTGCGCGTCCTTGCGCTGGCCATCGGTCTCGCCCATCAGGTAAGGCAGCAGCCGCTCGAAGCCCACGCAATGGTGCGCGAGGAACGCCTGGTCGTGGCGTCCCTCGACCACCAGCGTATGCACCAGCGCCAGCAGCATGGCGGTGTCGGTATTGGGGCGGATCGGGACCCAGCTCGCTGCCGCCGCTGCCGGTCCATCGTCGCGGATCGGGCTGACATTGACGACCTCGACGCCGGCGCGGGCGAGCGCGGCCATCCAGCCGCCGGCCGAATGCTCGCCGCAGCCGCCCTTCGCCACCTGCATGTTCTTGGGATTGGCGCCGCCGAACAGCACGAGCAGCCGGGTGTGACGCGCGATCGACGACCAGGAGGTGAGCGGGCCACTGACCGCCTGCGCGGAGCCGAGCACATGCGGCAGGAACGTGAGCGCCGCCCCGAAGCTGTAGTTGGATGTTTGATCGGTAAATCCGCCGAAGGCGGAGAGGAAACGGCGGACCTGGGTGCGGGCGTCGTGAAATATCCCGGCCGAGCCCCACCCCTGCGAGCCGCCCATGATGGCATCATGACCGTGTTCGCTCCGCACGCGCTCGAGCTCGCCGGCGACCAGGACGAGAGCGCGATCCCACGACACCGGTACGAAGGGTTCGTGTCCGCGGCCTTGCCCGTGGCCGGCGCCGCGCGCCAGAAAACCTTCCCGCACCATCGGCTCGGCAATGCGGATCGGCGAATGAACTGCCGCCGGCATCGCTTCGATCAGCGGCGATGGTTCGGGATCGCGTGGAAACGGTCGTACGCCGATGAACCGTCCGTTCTTCACCTCGGCCAGAAAGGCGCCCCAGTGCGAATGATGGGGGACAAGTCTGGTCGGCTCATTCATCGGCATTGCGTCCGGAAACGAAAGTCAGCGCGGCGCCTCGGCGTGCGGATGCCCGCCGAGGCGCTTTATGCGGATGCACGCGCTGTCATGCGGCATCAGCCGGATCGCAGCTCAGTCGTAA
>DASYFD010000288.1:0-5162 GCA_036498625.1 Xanthobacteraceae bacterium
GCACATCGACCGAGACCTTGTTGTTGCCGCCGACCCGCTGAAAGGTCTGGTCGACCAGCACCCGCAGAATCTTGTTCTGCGTCTCGCGCGGCATGTCGGCGATCTCGTCGATGAACAGGGTACCGCCGTGCGCTTCCTCGAGCGCGCCGATCTTGCGCTCCTGGGCGCCCTCGCCCTGCTCGACCCCGAACATCTCGACTTCCATCCGCTCCGGCGTCATTGCCGCGGCATTGATGACCACGAAAGGACCCTCGGCGCGCGCCGATTGGGCGTGAATGGCGCGGGCGGCGAGCTCCTTGCCGGCGCCTGGCGGGCCGACGATCAGGATTCGGCTGTTGGTCGGCGCCACCTTGTCCACGGTCTGGCGCAGCTGATTGATCGAAGGCGAGTGCCCCACCAGGGTCGAAGGCGCCAATTGCTTCAGCGCCTTGACCTCGCGCTTGAGGCGGGAGGTTTCGAGCGCGCGGTCGGCGACCAGCACCAGCCGGTCGGCCTTGAACGGCTTCTCGATGAAATCGTAGGCCCCCCGCTTGATCGCGGCGACCGCGGTCTCGATGTTGCCGTGGCCCGAGATCATCACCACCGGGACCTCCGGATTCTCCCGCTTGACGGCGTCGAGCACCTGCAGGCCGTCGAGCCGGCTTCCCTGCAGCCAGTTGTCGAGAAAAACCAGATTGGGCCGGCGCGCCGCGATGGCCGTCAGGGCGTCGTCGCTGTCGCGCGCGGTCCGCGTGAGATAGCCTTCATCCTGCAGGATGCCCGCTACCAGCTCGCGGATATCCGCTTCGTCGTCAACGATGAGAATGTCTGACGCCATGAATCGGGTGACCAATTCTATGTGTTTGTCGCAACTTGCTTGGGTCTTGGTTCATCGGAAACCGAGCCGGAGACGGGTTCCGCCGCAAAGCGTAGCCGCATCCAGGCGCCGCGTTGGCCTGGTATCTTGTTCGTCGCATCGCCGAGCTCGATATGCCCGCCGTGGTCCTCCAGGATGCGGCCGACGATCGCCAGGCCGAGCCCGGTGCCCTTTTCCCGGGTCGTGACATAGGGTTCGAGCAAACGACTGCGGTTTTCTTTCGGCAGCCCGATCCCGTTGTCGACGACGTCGATGATGATGTCGCCGCCATCGCGGATGGCGGAAACCCGGATCTGGCCGCGGCCGAGCTCGGCCGCCGGCACCGCCGCGATGGCCTCGGCGGCGTTCTTGATGATGTTGGTGAGCGCCTGGGAGATCAGGCGGCGATCGAACCGCGCGGACATCGGATCCTCGGCAAAATCGGCCTCGATATCGACGTCGGGATGGCCGACCCGCAGCAGGAACACCACCTGGCGCACCGTATCGGCGACGTCGTCCACCGCCATCACAGGCTTGGGCATGCGCGCAAATCGCGAGAATTCGTCCACCATGCGCTTGATGTCGTCGACCTGACGGATGATGGTATCGGTGCACTGCCGGAAGATGTCCACATCCTCCTTGATGAGGGGGCCATATTTGCGGCGCAGCCGTTCCGCCGACAGCTGGATCGGGGTGAGCGGGTTCTTGATCTCATGGGCGATGCGGCGGGCGACGTCGGCCCAGGCCGAGGTGCGTTGCGCGGCCACCAGATCGGTGATGTCGTCGAGGGTGATGACGTAGCCGTGGTCGGCCTCGCCGGACTGCTCTTCGGTGACCCGAACCGACAAGTTGCGCTCGCGGCCCCCGCGGTTGATGGTCACCTGCCCTTGCACCAGGCGCTGCATCCCGGCGCGCGCGCCGGTGACCAGATCGATGAGCTCGGGCGCCACATCGGCGAGCGGCTGCCCGAGCGCTTCGGCCTGGGAGTGGTCGATGAGCCGCTCGGCGGAGCGGTTGAGGATGCTGATGCGGTTCTCGGCGTCGACCCCGATGACCCCGGCGCTGGCCCCCGCCAGCACGGCTTCGGTGAAGCGGCGCCGGCTGTCGATCAGATCGCGGGCCCGCACGATGTCGTCGTGCTGGGTGCGCAGCTCCCGGGTCATCTTGTTGAAGGTCTCGCCGAGCTGGGCCAAGTCGCCCTCCCCGGCGCGGATCGGCACCTGCACGAACAGATTGCCGGTCGAGACGATCTGCGCCGCATCGATCAGCCGGCGGATCGGCGCCACCAGGTAATTGGCGAAATTGAGCCCGATCCAGACCGCCACCAGGAGCACGATGAGCGCGATCACCGTGTACATCAGGGCGAACGCGATCTGAACGCCCAGCCGACCGGCTTGGAGCTCGGCATATTGGGTGACGCCGGCTTGCGTGGCGCGCAATTGGGCGACGACCTGCGGATCGAGGACGCGGGCCACGTAGAGATAGGTGTTGGTGTAGGTCTGCAGCTTGATGATGGCGGCAACGTAATTGGCGTCGAGAAACAGCGCGATCTGCGGCTCCGTCTCATTGCTGGCGGCCAGCACCTCGCGCGAAGGCTTGACGAAGGTCTGGCTGACATTGCTGCCCGCCTGCTCGATCACGTTGAGATCGCCGTCGATAATCATGATGGCCGGCAGGCCGCGGATGTTGGACTGGGCGGTGAGAAATTGCCGGAACTGGTCGCGGTTCTGATCGAACAGCGGGTGCGCGCGCGCCACCTCGATGGCGGTCGTGATGCAGTCGGCGCGCAGGAACTGTGCATGCTCGCGCACATAGGCGTCCGAGACGATCAGTGAGTTCTGGATCAGCGACTGGGTCTGCCGCGAGAACAGCTGATCGAGACCGCGGTCCAGCGTGACACTCGCCACCACCGCCACCAGGATCGCCGGAACCGCCGCCACCACCGAGAACAGGCCGACGATGCGCACATGCAGCCGCGCGGCGGCGCGGCCGCGGCGGCGGGCCTGCACGATGCGCCAGACCTCGCGGGCCATGGTGGCGACCAGAAAGAACACCGTGACCGCGTTGGCGAGCAGGAGGGTGACCACAACCTCGTTGTTGGGCTGGATCGGCGTGAGGTTGGCCAGCACCACGAAGGTGGCAAAGGCCGACAGGAGCGCCAGCGCGACCGCGCCGAGGCCGATCGCACGCGCCAACCATCCGGGCGCGGCGGCGGCGCCGGTCACGATCTCGGCGGTGGCAGCTTGGCCGACGGTCGTCATGTCTGAGATCAGTGGATTATTCGGATGATCGGAGACTGGAACGGGCTCGCTCCAGAGCAGAGTGATGCATTTCTACAACATTGTTGCCGAATTGCGACATTTCCGGGGCGCATGGCGCTCCCGTCCCGGCCCTCAGCGGCCGCCTTCGGCCGAGGTCAGCTGCTGCTGCGGAACACCTGGATGTCGAGGTCGCGGATCTTCTTGCGCAGCGTATTGCGGTTGACCCCGAGCAGGTCGGCCGCGCGGATCTGGTTTCCCCGGGTGGCGGCGAGCGTCACGGTCAAAAGCGGATGCTCGATCTCGCGCAGGATACGATGATACAGGCCCGGCGGCGGCAGCGTGTCCCCGAAGCCTGCAAAGTACGAAGCCAGATGCCGCTCGACGGCGGCGGAGAGCCCCTCCTCGGATCGCGGCTCCTCGGCGACCGGCATCATGGCGGGTTGCGCCAGTTCGGAATCGACGACCGCGGCCGAGATGGTTTCCTGCGGATAGAGCGCGGCGAGCCTTCGGGCGAGGTTCTCGAGCTCGCGCACATTGCCAGGCCAGCGGTGGCGCTTGAGCCGGTCGAGCCCTGCCTGGTCGAGCTGCTTGGGGGGCAGGCCCTCCCGTTCGGCCTGCGTGAAGAAGTGCCGGATGAGGTCCGGGACATCCTCGATCCGTTCGCGCAAAGGAGGCAGGCGCAGCGGCACCACGTTCAGCCGGAAGAACAGATCCTCGCGGAACAGCCCCTGCTGGATGAGAATCCGCAGATCCTTGTTGGACGCCGCGATGATGCGCACGTCGGTCTTGATCGGGGTTCGGCCGCCGACGGTGGTGTATTCGCCCTGCTGCAGGACGCGCAGCAGACGGGTCTGCGCATCCATCGGCATGTCGCCGATTTCGTCCAGGAACAGGGTGCCGCCTTCGGCCTGCTCGAAGCGCCCGGCGCTGCGGGAATTGGCGCCGGTGAAGGCTCCCTTCTCGTGCCCGAACAGGTCGGATTCGATGAGGTCGCGCGGGATTGCCGCCATGTTGATGGCGACGAACGGGCCGCTGCGGCGCTTGCCGTAATCGTGCAGCGCGCGCGCCACCAGCTCCTTGCCGGTGCCCGATTCCCCCGAGATCATCACGGTGAGATCGGTCTGCATCAGGCGCGCCAGCACCCGGTAGATCTCCTGCATCGCCGGCGAGCGGCCGACCAGCGGAATGGAGTCGAAATCGTCGTGCTTGACGGGGGCGAGCGTGCGCTCCTTCGGCTCCGACAGCGCGCGGCCGACGATGGCGATGAGCTCCTTGAGATCGAACGGCTTGGGCAGATATTCGTAGGCGCCACGCTCGGACGCGCGGATCGCGGTCATGAAGGTGTTCTGCGCGCTCATCACGATCACGGGCAGGTCCGGCCGCAGCTTCTTGATGCGTGGCAGCAGATCGAATGCGTTCTCGTCCGGCATCACCACGTCGGTGATGACGAGATCGCCGTCGCCCTGGCCGATCCAGCGCCAGAGCGTCGCGGCATTGCTGGTCGAGCGCACTTCGTAGCCCGCCCGCGACAATGCCTGATTGATCACCGTCCGGATGGCCGCATCGTCGTCCGCAACCAAAATACTTCCCGTGGGCATTTCTTCCTCTCTAGGCAGCGCCGCCCGGCTCGGCGTCGTCACCCAGGAACATGGGCATGAGCACGCGAAAGATCGTCCGTCGTGGTTGAGATTCGCATTCGATGATGCCGCCGTGGTCGCCGATGATCTTGGCGACCAGCGCGAGGCCCAGTCCCGACCCGGTCGGCTTGGTGGTCACGAACGGGTCGAACAGATGTGGCAGCAGATCGTCGGGAACGCCCGGACCGTTGTCCTTGACGCAGAACTCGAGCGGCAGCGACACGCGGGTCTTGCTGCCGGGCAGCGACAGGCGGACGCCCGGGCGGAAGGCGGTCGAGAGCATGATCTCGCCGTCGCTCGAGCCCTCCCCGATCGATTCCGAGGCGTTCTTGACCAGGTTGAGGAACACCTGGATGAGCTGATCGCGGTTGGCGAATACCGGCGGCAGCGAAGGGTCGTATTCCTCGAGGAACTTGACGTGGCGGGCGA
>DASYFD010000289.1:0-16033 GCA_036498625.1 Xanthobacteraceae bacterium
TTCCATTATCTCGGCCGCTTCACCTCCAACATCGATGTCGGGGTGGCGCTGCCGCAGGCCGGCATCAAGAGCTTCGAGGAGGCGCGCAAGCGCCAGATCGTGGTCGGCGCCGAGAATGGCTCCATGTCGCTGATCTACGCCCAGGCGCTCAATACCTATGGGGGCGCCAAGCTCAAGATCGTCAAGGGCTACAACGGGTCGGCCGACATCCAGCTCGCCGCCGAGCGCGGCGAGGTCGACGTCAACGGCTCCTACTCGCTGCCCGCCGTCCTGGTCTCGCATCCGGACTGGGTGCGGGACGGCACCGCCAACATCCTCTACCAGAACGCGCTCAAGCGGTTTCCCCAGCTGCCGCAGGTCCCTACCCTGTCCGAGCTGATGCTCACCGACGAAGGCCGCACCGTGGCCCACGTGGTCGCCGGCATGGCCGAGATCGGCCGCTCGATCCTGACCACCCCCGGCGTGGCGGAGGAGCGGCTGGCGGCGCTGCGCACCGCGTTCCAGGAGATGCTCAAGGATCCGGATTTCATCGCCGCCTGCGCCAAGCGCAACCTGATGCTCGATCCCGCCAGCGGCCAGGAGATGGACGCCATCAACCAGGAGACCATGAGCCTGCCGAAGCCGATCGTCGAGGCGTTGCGCACGCTGCTGAAGGGGTGATCAATTCCGCCGTCGTCGACCGCGAACGCGGACGACCTAGTAACCACCGACGTATCAATATCAAAATCGGGCGTTTGCGATTGCTGGGTGCCCCGCTTTCGCGGGGCATGACAACTCGGATATGTGGTTTGCATGATTTGCGGCCGGCAGTGTCGCGGCACGCGCAACAATGGGAGGCCCCTGTGAGCGACAATGAACGTTTCGAGCGCGGCAAGAAGGTCCGCGCCGCGGTGCTGGGGAGCGCCCATGTGGCGCGCACCGCCGGCAACCGGACGCCCTTCAACGCCGACTTCCAGGATTTCCTGATGGAATACGCCTGGGGCTCGATCTGGTCGCGCCCGGGCCTCGATCACAAGCACCGCAGCATGATCACCATCGCCATGCTGGTCGCCATGGGACGCCTGGACGAACTCAAGCTCCACATCCGGGCCACCGCCAATACCGGCGTGAGCCGCGAGGAGGTCAAGGAGATCATGATGCATGCCGCCATCTACGCCGGCGTGCCGGCGGCGTTCGGGGCCTTCGGGCTGGCGACGCAGATTTTCGCCGAGATGGACAAGGAGGCTGCGGCGACCCCTTGAGCGGTAGCGATGCCATAGAACTGAGAGTGTCATCGCCGGGCTTCGTCCCGGCGACCTCGATAAGGAGCCCGGTGTGCAAACGTTATCGAGATGGTCGGAACAAGTCCGGCCATGACAATTGGGGTCGTGACAATTGGGGGATCGGAATGATCAAAATCTGGGGCCGCAGCACATCGTTGAACGTGCAGAAAGTTCTGTGGTGCTGCGTCGAGCTCGGCATCGCGTTCGAGCGTATCGACTGGGCCGGCCCGTTCGGCGGCAACGACGATCCCGCCTATCTCAAGATGAATCCCAACGGGCGGGTGCCCACCATCGAGGACGGCGACAAGATCATCTGGGAATCGAACTCGATCCTGCGTTACCTCTGCGCCACCTATGGGGGTGCACGCCTCCATCCGGCCGAGCCCTATCGCCGCAGCGAGGTCGAGCGCTGGATGGACTGGCAGCTGGCGAGCCTCAACCCGCCCATGACCACCATGCTGATCGGCTACTACCGCACGCCGCAAGACAGGCGCGACGCGACCGCGATGGAAGCTGCCCGCCGCGAGGCGCTGCGCTGCTGGACCATCATCGAGCGGTTCATCGCGGACAGGCAGTATCTGGCCGGCCCCGAGCTCACCTTGGCGGATATCGGCAACGGCATCCTGGCGCACCGCTGGCACAATTATCCGATCGAGCGGCCCGAGCTGCCCAACATCAAGGCATGGTATGAGACGCTTTGTCAGCATCCGGGATTTCGCGAGCACATTCTGGGACCGATCGCCTAGAGCAAACCGACCAGGACTCCAATTTCATGAATGCGATTTATGTAGCGCAGACAAAATTGCACGGCACCCGTAGGGGCGGCCCTCGTGGCCGCCCTGCCGGCGTTGCGGGCGCCCACAAGGGGCGCCCCTACGTGATCGCGGCGCGGGGCCAGTCATGAAGCTCTCCATCGCATCTTTGGGCGCGGAGCCCGGTTCGCGCTATCTCGAGCAGGTGAAGCTCGCCGAGCGGCTGGGCTTCCACGCCTTCTTTCACAACGACAAGAAATGGGCGCGCGAGCTGTTCTCGCGCCTGGGCGCGGCCACGCAGGTGACCACGCGCATCGGCCTCGGCACCAGCGTGCTCGATCCCTATACACGCCACCCTGCCGTCACGGCGCAGGCGACCGCGACCTTGGCCGAGCTCGCGCCCGGGCGCTTCCGGGTGGTGATGGGCTCGGGCAGCCATTTCGAGACGCTGCCTGGTTACGGCAATCCCAAGCCGGTCGCGGCGCTACGGGAATCGGCGCAACTGATGCGCGCGCTGTGGGCCGGCGAGAACATCACGCTGGATGGCCAGGTGGTCAAATTCAAAGATGGCGCGCTCGACTGGAAACCGAGCGCCATCCCGCCGATCTATATCGCAAGCCGCGGCCCGCAAATCCTCAAGCTCGCCGGCGAGATCGCTGACGGAATCCTGATCGGCAGCTTTTCTACAGTGCCCGGCATCGAATACGCCAAGCAGCAGATTCTGCCTGGGCTCGAGCTTGCCAGGCGCAGCTGGAGCGATATCCGGATGTGCTCCTGGCTCTACGTCTCGGTGCTCGATCGCGAGGACGACCCGGTGCCTGACGGCATCCGCCGCGGCGTCAGCTTCGCGTTCTGGAGCAGCCGGAAAGTCTTGAGCGAGATGGCCGACGAGCTCGCCCCTGACATAACGCCGGAATTCCGCAAGTTCATCCGGGAAGCGCCGCACGAATGGTCGCCGCAGATCATGGCCGAGCTGCGCCGCCTGGTGCCGCGCGGCATCATCGACAGCCTCGCGGTGGTGGGCACCGCGGCGCAGATCGTGGAACGGCTGCGGAGACTCGAGTCGGCGGGGATCGAGGAGGTGATCATCTGGCCGTTCCCGAAGGACGGCCAAGAGACGGAGGATTTCATGGCGAAGCTGGCGCGGGATGTGCTGCCGCATGTGGCGTAGCGGCCGGAGAGAAACGCGCGGCGTGTCCGGGCCGCACTGCGGTCTCCTTCTCCCCGCGCGCGGGGAGAAGGTCGGGATGAGGGGGCGCATCCGCGAGTCTGAGCCTGCGGAAACGCCCCCTCACCGTGCCGAGTTCTGATTCTCCATCTTGCCGTGTGGCCCTCTCCCCGCGCGCGGGGCGAGGAACGCTGCGTCCCCGATCAATCCTCCAGCGGCCCGATTGCCTTGGCGACGGGGGCCCAGCGGGCTGTCTCGGCTTCCACGAACTTGGTGAAGTCTTCCGGGCTTAGCGGCTTGAACTCGATGCCGTCCTGCGCCAATTGCTTCTGCACCTCGGGCTTCTGCATGACGTCGACCACCGCCGCATTGAGCTTGTGGCTGATCTCGGACGGCAGCTTGGCCGGGCCCGAGAGCGAGAACCAGGTGGCGGCCACCAGGTCCGGATAGCCGAGCTCCCGGAAGGTCGGCACGTCGGGAAATCCGGCGAGACGATTCTGCGAGGAGACGCCGAGCGCCTGCACGTTGCCGGCGCGGATCTGCTCGACCGCGGACGACCAGGCCATGGCGCCGATCTTCACATGGCCGGCGATGAGATCGAGCACGGCAGGATTGGAGCCCTTGTAGGGCACGTGGATCAGCTTGAAATGCTCGCGTCGCGCCATGTCCTCGGCGAACAAAAAGCCGTGGGTGCCGACGCCCGACGATACGTAGTTGAGACCCTCGGGGCTGCGCTTGGCGAGATCGAGAAACTCCTTGAAGCTGCGCACGCCGAGCGAGGCATGCACCACCAGCACCACCGGCGGGCCGCCCAGATAGGCGACGTGGGTGAAGTCGCGCAATCCGTCATAGGGCGGATTGCGGCTGAAGGCGGGCGCGATGACGTGGGAGGCAATCCCGGAGATCACGAAACTGTAGCCGTCGGGCGGCGCCGCCGCGACTTCATGCGAGCCGATCATGCCGCCGGCGCCGACGCGGTTCTCCACGTAGAACTGTTGTCCCAACTTCCCGCGCAGATGCTCGGCGGCAATGCGGCCGAGTGTGTCCGAGGTGCCGCCGGCCGCGAACGGCGCGATGAACTTGACGTTGCGGGCCGGCCAGGCTTGGGCGTGGCCGTGCGCAACGGAGCCGACGAGGCCGAGACCCACCAAGGCCAGCAGCAGCATGCCTTTCTTGATCATTTTTTAACTCGCCTGATTGGCGGCCGGCCATTCGGGGGAACGACCGCATCTCTGATTTTGTCATGCTCCGCCAGCGGGTCCGGCCTTCGGCCGGCCCGATGATAAACTCCGGCGGAGCATCCCGTAATCGCAAACGCCCGTTTTGGATCGAAACATCGGTGGCTCCTGGATCGTCCGCTTTCGCTGACGATGACGCCGGAGGGTCATCGCTCGGCCGATCGGGAGCTTACTCCCCCTTGATACCCATTTCCTTCAAGATCGGCCACCACTTGGCGATCTCGGCTTTTTGGAACGCGCCGAGCGCTTGCGGGTTCTGCAACTCGGGAGCGGCGATCTCCTGCCCGAGATCGGCGATCCGCTCGCGGGTCTTGGTGTCCATCAAGGCGCTGTTGATCGCCGTGTTGAGCTTGGCGACGATCTCGGGCGGCGTGCCCTTGGAGGTCCACACCCCGTACCAGGACGACATGTAGACGCCGGGCAGTCCGGCTTCGTCCACGGTCGGGATGTCGGGAGCGGCGGCCGCGCGCTTCTTGGCCATGACCGCATAGGCCTTGACGCTGCCGGCGCGGATCTGCGGCAGGGAACTGACCGGACTGTCGAAGATCAGATCGATCTGCCCGGCCATCAGATCCTGCATGGCGGGCGCGAGGCCTCGATAGGGCACCAGCTGAAACTTTGTGCCGGTCTCCTTCATGAAGAACACGCCGGCCACATGCGCCGGGGTTCCCACGCCGGAGGTGCCCTGTGAGGCCTTGTCGGGATTGGCCTTGAGCCACGCGATCAGTCCGGGCAGATCGTTCGCCGGCATGGTCTTGCGGGCCACGATCAGATAGGGCTGCGTAGTGATCAGCCCGATCGGCGCGAAATCCTTGATCAGATCGTACTGCAGCGGAAAGATGGCGCCGTTGACCACGAAGGTGGCCCAGTTGCCGATCACGCTGGTGTAGCCATCGGGCGTCGCGCGCGCGACCCGGCCGACCGCGATGCTGCCGGACGCGCCGGCCACGTTCTCGATCAGCACCGGCTGGCCCAGCGACTCGCGCATGCGCTCGGCCAACAGGCGCCCCACCACGTCGACCGGCCCGCCGGCCGGGAACGGCACCACGATGGTGATCGGCCGGTTCGGATAGGTCTGCGCCGCGACCGGGCTCGCGGCCGCAAGCCCGATCGCCGTCACGGCAAGCAGCAGCGCGCGTTTGCTGATCATCTTTGGCACCCTGTGCGAGATGCTATGCCGGGGTCACTCCGCCGCCTGCTGGAACGCCAGCAAATCCTCCGGCGCGCCGAGGTCGACGATCTTGCCGTCCTTGATCACCCGGGACAGATGCCGGCCACCTTGCAGGATGGTGATGTCGGCGATCGGATCCTTCTTGAGCACGATGATGTCGGCGAGCTTGCCGGGCGCGATCTCGCCGACCTCGCCTTCGAGACCGACCGCGTAGGCATTGTCGCGGGTGGCCGCCACGATCGCCTGCATGGGCGTGAAGCCGCCATGGTTGACGAAAATCTCCAGCTCCTTGGCGTGCAGCTCGCCATAGGGCGTGAACGAATTGTTGCCGGTGTCGGTGCCGACCAGGAGCTTGATGCCGAGCTTGCGCGACTTGTGCATGATCTGGCCGAGCAGATCGTAGTGCCGCTTCATGCGATTGATGTCGAGCTGGACTTTCTCACCGCCGACCTTGCTGCCCATCTCGATCACCACCGAAAGGAAGGTCGCGGTCGGCAGGATCGGGATGCCGGCCTTGGCGACCGCCTCCAGATCCTGGTCGGTGGCGAGATCGGCGTGGATGATCCAGTCGACGCCGGCCTCGGCGGCCGCGCGCGTGGAGCCGGCGCCGCGCGAATGGATGGCGACCCGCAGGTTGCGCCGATGCGCCTCGCCGACCACGGCCGCGATCTCGTCGCGCGCCAGCATCTGCGATTCGCCCGAGCGGCTGTCCGCCATCTTGATGAAGTTGACGCCGTGCTTGCCCTGGCGCCGCACCTCGGTGACCATCTCGGCGGCCGAGTTGCACAGCATGCCGATCGAATGCTCGGGCGTCCCCTCCCACGAGGGCTCGTCGTCCTCGATGCAGCCATAGGTGACGATCATGCGGCCTGCCACGAACATGCGCGGCCCTTCCATCAAGCCGAGCTTGATGGCGTCACGCACCCCGACATCGGTGAACCAGGTGCCGCCCGGCACCGAGATGCTGGTCACGCCCGATCGCAGCACCTTCTGCACGCTGCGGGCCGAGCGCAGGGTGGAGAATTCCGGACGGGTCGGGCCCTTGCCTTTGCCCTCGCCCTTGACCGACGGATAGCCGTAGGACACGTGGCAATGCGCATCGATCAGGCCCGGCATGATCCACTGGCCGGCCGCATCGATCACCTCCACGTTCTTGTGATCCTCCGGATGAATGTCCGGCGGCAGCGCCCCGACGCTCTTGATCCGGTTGCCTTCGACCACGATGACATCGTTGCGGGCGGAGGGGTTGCCGGATCCGTCGATCAGGGTGCCGTTGCGGATCAGCAGAGTCTTCTTGGCCGTGGCGCTCATGATGTCCTCACGTTTAACGACATATCTCACATCTCACCGAGCGGCGGCGCCGCACGGCCTCGCATCATCTCATTCGACCTTGAGCCCGGCGCGTCCGATGACCTCGCGCCATTGCAGCACCTTCGAGCGCACCTCGCCGGCGAGCACATCGGGCCCATCGCCCGCGACATCGAGGCCGAGCTGTGCGAGGCTGCCGGCCACGGCCGGATCCTTCAATGCCAAGGCGACATCCTTGGCGAGCTTGTCCACGATCGGCTTGGGCGTCCCGGCCGGCGCAAACAGCGCCACCCAGTTGGCGACGTTGAAGTCCTTCAGATCGGTCTTCTCGGCCACGGTCGGCACATTGGGCACCGCCGCCGAGCGCGCCGCGGTGGTGACCGCGAGGATCTTCAGATCGCCGCTATGGTCGAACGGCACCAGCGGGGCCACCATCACGAAGATCGAATCCACATGGTGGCCGATGACGTCGGTGACCGCCTTGGCGGCGCCCGGATAGGGCACGTCGGTCCATTGCGGCAGTCCCATGCGCTGCTGGAACATGATGCCGGTCAGGTGGCTCACGGTGCCGATCCCGGTCGATGCCACCATCAGGCCCTTGCCGCTTTTCCTGGAATAGGCCACGAAATCGTCGAGCGTCGCGAGGCCGAGGTCGGTGCGCACCGCCAGCGCCCCCGGTGCGGTGGCGAGCATCGAGATCGGCTCGAAGCTGGTCAGGGCATCGTAGCCCGGATCCTTGAACACGCTGGCGTTCGAGGTGAACGAATCCGAATGGATCAGCAGCGTGTAGCCGTCGGGCGTGGCTCTCGCCACATAGGACGCCCCGATATTGTTGTTGCCGCCCGGCTTGTTCTCGATGAAGACCTGGGCGCCGATCAGCGGCCCGAGCACGTTGGCGAGCGTGCGGGCCACGATGTCCATGGTGCCGCCCGGCGCGGTGGGCACGATCAAACGGATCGTGCGGACCGGATAATTGACAGCGTCCTGCGCGCAGGCGGGCGCCACGGCCGACATCAGCAGCGCCAAACCGAAGGCCGCTCCAAGCGCATAGCCACGCGTCGACGTCATATCGGATTCTCCGCGCGCAAACAGGAGCTGTAAACAAGTGTTTAAATGCCACCCTGCCGCCTGTCAAGGCGCGGCGCCGGCGCGTCCTCAGGATGAGGTCGCTGGATGATCGCAGGCATTCTTGGTGGGTCATAGGAGAAGCGAATTTCACTTTTCGTGAAAATGACCTATCTAGCTCTTGGACACGTCAGAGATAGGCCGAATGGACAGAGCCAACGCCAAGCGCGCGACCGATCGGCCCCCCGCACCGCCCGCCGGAGAGGAGGAGGACGGGACACGCGACCGCATCCTCAAGACTGCCGAGCGGCTGTTCGCCGAGCGCGGATTCAACGGCGTCTCGGTGCGCGAGCTGGCGGCGGCCGCCAATGTCAATATCGCCAGCATCGGCTATCACTTCCGCAACAAGGAGGGGCTGCTGGCGCAGGTCTATCGCCGCCATTGCGAGCCGATGATCGAGGAGCGCCTGCGCGGGCTCGCAGCCGCTTCGCGCCTCACCGGCAAGGCGCGGGTGGCGGCCATCATCGAGGCTTTCGTGCGCCCCGCCTTGCAACAGGTGGACGTGGAGGAAGGCGAGACCTTCATCCGCCTGCGCGCCGTGCTGTCGGGGGAGAATTCCGAGCTCCTGGAAAAGCTGGTGGCGGACAATTTCGATCAGTCGAGCTCCGCCTTCATCGAGGCGCTCTGCGAATGCCTGCCCCATCTGTCGCGCACCGACGTCTGCTGGCGCTTCCACTTCCTGCTCGGCACCGTCTATTACACGGCGGCCGGCCCGCACCGCATCCATGCGTTCTCGAACGGGCGCTGCGATCCTGGCAACACCGAAGCGGTGATCAAGGAGCTGGTTCCGTTCATGACGCGCGCCTTCCAGGCGCCGTCCGCCAAGCCGGAGCGGCGGGCGCGCAAGTGACCTTTCCTCCCCTGCAAGGGGGAGGTCGACCCGCGAAGCGGGTCCCGGCAACAGACACCGAACTTGCAGCGAGGCGGGACCCCCGCCCGGCGCCGGAGCCTGTCATCGGGCCGGCCAACGGCCGGACCCGTTGGGCGCCACCCTCCCCCTTGCAGCGGGAGGGAAGCTATATCCGCAGCAGCCGGCGCGCGTTGCTGCCGAAGATCTTCGCCTTGGCATCGTCCCCGATCGGGGCCGTTTCGATGAAGGCGACGCCGTCCAGGTTGGTATGGAACGGCCAGTCGACCGCGAACATGAGTCGCTCGATCCCGATCTCCTCGATGGTGCATTGCAGCGCGGTGTGGCTGAACTTGCCGCCCGTGGTGAAATGGAAGTTCTGCCGGATGCTGTCCCGGAAGGTTCGCCCCTTCATCTGCCGCGACACATAGCGGTCGACGCGCGGCAGCAGGAAGGGCAGCGCCTCGCCCAGATGCCCCAGGATGATCTGCAGCCGCGGGAAGGCCACGAACACCTCGCTCAGCACCAGCCGGATCGCGGCCGCCGACATCTCGCTGGTGAAGCCGTGCCCCACCCGCACCATCGAGGGGTAGCCGGCGTAGTAGGCCTCGATCACGTCCGGATGCGGGGTCGCGGGGTGCAGATAGATCGGCACCTCGAGGCGCTGGGCGGTCTCGAGGATCGGCCAGAACGGCTTCTCGTCCAGGAAGGCGCCGCGGGTGAGGCCGTGAACCATGGCGCCCTTGAAGCCGAGCTGCGTGACCGTGCGCTCGAGCTCGCGGACAGCCGCCTGCGGGTCGGGTGTCGGCAGGGCCGCAAAGCCGGCAAAACGGCCCGGATGGGCGCGGATCGCCTCATGCAGCACGTCGTTGGCGGCAACGGCCAGGCGAACCGCCTCGGCGGGCTCGAAATTCTGGGTGGCCGGCTCGACGTGGGAAATGACCTGCAGGTCGATGCCCGCCTCGTCCATCTCGGCGATCCGGAGCGCGCCGAGGTCGGTCAGCCGGCGGCCCAGCTCCGGGTCCGAGAGCACATCGTGGCCGCGCCGCAGCGCCCGCAGCTCGGGCGTCCAAAAATGCTCCTCGAGGGCGATCCGATTGGCCGTCATTCCTGCATATCTCCCAGCGGTTTCCGTGATGGCGCGCAGTCGCGCGCCGATTCCGTCGTGATTCAAAAGTCTTAAGGGCGGCCCCAAAGCCCCTCGCCGCAAAGCCGCCACGATCGAGCCCACGGCGAGAAAAATCCAGCATCGGCCTTTGAACCATTCGCGCCGCCGCCGCGTCTTACGGGCGGAGCAATCTCATGCGTACACATCGTGCATATCTTTTCGGCGTCGGTCTGGCGCTGCCCATGCTGGCCCTGGTAGCCGGCCTGCAGGTGCCCCCGGTTGCGGCATCCCCACAACCGGCTGCGACCGACGTCAACCGCAGCCTCAAGGGCGATCGGTTGCCATCGAGTCTCACCGGCGAAAAATCGGCTGATCGGCAGGGCCTGCAGGCCCCGCAGCCAAGCCCAAAATTGCCCGATGGTTGCGAGGCCACTGTCAGCGCGATGACGCGCTCCTCCCTGGCGCAGACGCCCGGACGCTGCATCTCCTGACCGGTAGCGCGGCGTTTCCATCGCCGCCGCGCTGTTCCGGGCGGGTTCATTCTGACGGCGTGGTTTGCCGATAAGAAACTTCAGAGGGTGACATGAAGGCGCGTGACAGCGAAGCTCGATTTCTCGGCCTCGATTTTGCGGACTGGTCGCTGCTGGTCGTGGGATTCGCATTGGCGGGATTTCTCGCCCTCTCGATCTGAGATCACGGAACCAATCGTTTGATCTCAGGGGGCGCGCACGGAAATTTCGATGCGATCGCCGAGCGGAACCTCCACCGACACATAGCCGTTGCCGCCGTCGCGCACATAGCCGCAATAGGAAGCGAGCGCGTCCGGCGCCACCGCGAGATCGTCGGCGATGATCAGCGCGCCGGGCGCAAGCTGCGGCTCCAGGAATTTGAGCATCGGCAGGTAGAGCGGTTTCCAGCCGTCGAGCAGCAGCAGATCGATGCCGCCCTCGATCGCGCCCTTGAGGGTCTCGAACGCATCGCCGACCCGGATCTCGATGAGATCGGCGAGCCCGGCGGTGCGGAAATTCTCCCGCGCCCGCTCGGCCTTGATGGCGTCGAACTCGGTCGTGATGAGCCGGCCGTGGCCTGCGTCCCGCAAGGCGGCCGCGAGATGAATCCCGGAAATTCCGTAGGACGTCCCGAACTCGACGATCGTCTCCGCATTGCGGCTGCGCGCCAGGAGGTAGAGAAGCCGGCCGACCTCCGGCGAGACCGGCATGTAGATGTCCCGCATCAGCTCGGCACGCTCACGGTTGCTGGGCGGCCCTTCGAGCCGCGCCATGGCGTCGCGGGCGCGCCCGAAGGCGGCCGGATCGTTCTGATCCGCCGCCGCAAACAGGCGGTCGAGCAATTTGGAAACGTCGGGGGAATCGAGCGTCGACATCTAGTTGACCAGCCCGGTGACCTTGTCGACGATGGGCTTGGGCGTCGCATAGATCTTGTTGATCAGGCCGGCCAGGCTCTCGCCGTTCTCGGGATCGAGATCGAATTTCTGCTTCTTCACGTCGGCGAGGAATTCCGGGTCCTTCATGGTGGCGTCGAATGCGTCGCGCAGCATCTTGAGCACGTCGGGCGGCAGGTTCGGGGGCGCCACGAACGGCCGTCCGATGCCCTGCCCGGCGTAGAGAAAGTCGATGGCCTGGCGCTCCTCGTCGTTGCGCGCGAGATCGCGCGCGAGCGGCACGCCCTTGAGCTCCGGGCTCGCTTCCGGGGCGCCCTGAAACAGCACCGAAACCTGCTTGGTCGAGATCCAATCGGGCCGCCGGCTGCGCACGCTGTCGAGGCTTTCGCAGATGCCCTGAACCTCGCCGCGCTCCATCGCCAGAAAGATATCCGCCGAGGACGGATAGCCGCTGACCAGCTTGAACTTCATGCCGAGCAGCGCGGCGAGCGCCTTCGGGTAGGCGCGGGTACCGGAGCCGGGGCCGACGTCGCCCATCACCAGCTCCTTGTCGTAAAGGTCCTGCACGGTCTTCACCGCAGCGGTGTGATAGGCGATGCAGATGTTGGTTTCCTTGGTGGGGGTGCCGAGCCAGGACATCTTGGTCGGATCGAAGCGCGCGCCCGAGGCGCCGGTGATGGGGGCAAGCGGCGCGTCGCGGCCGATGAGGCCGAGCACGGTGCCGTCCTTCGGGGCCACCTCGTAGAGGAAATTGGCCGCCGCCAGGCTGCCGCCCGCCGGCATGTTCTGCGATATCAGGGTCGGATTGCCGGGCAGATGCTTGCCCATGTGCTGGGCGACGGCGCGAGCCCATAGATCGTAGCCGCCCCCGACCCCGAAGCCGATGATCATCCGGAAGGTCTTGCCGGCAAGCGCATTGGGGCCGGGCTGGGCGGCGGCCGGACTCGCGCCCAGCACCATCAATCCGATCAGAACGGCGGCGGTTCTTCTTGTCATGTCATCTCTCCCGCTTGGAGAAGCGCGCCGCGGATCGCGCGGCGCCCACTCCATTGTGCAGAAATTTTCTAACGGCCGAGCGCCTTTTGCTTCCAGAGCTTCCAGGGCCGCGCCTCGACGCGCTGCATGGATACGTCGGTCAGCTCCGCCTCCTCGGCCGAAAGGTACATGATCGGACCGCCCCCGATGGCGATCGCCTGCGCCAGCATGCGGGCATTGATCTCGGTGTAATAGGCCCGCCACACCGCGCTCTGGATGTTGCGCCCCACCACCACGTCGCCGTGGCCGCGCATCAGCGCGGTCGAGTGGGTCGACAGCACCCGGGCGAGCTCAGTGCCGCGCTCCTTGCGGTTGACCAACATGTCGGTCGGCCCGAACTTCTCGCGAATGTCGAACACCGGAACGAAATCGCCGAGGAAAGCCGCGTTGTGCAGGATGGGGCGGAAGGTCGCATGGGTCACCCCGAACGGGACGACGGTCGGAGAATGGCTGTGCACGATCGAATGCACGTCCGGGCGCACCTTGTAGATTTCGCTGTGGATGTAGCGCTCGGAATAGAGCTGCAGGCCCGGATGCGTGAGCGCGACGCTTTCCAGGTCGTACTCCACGATGTCCTCGGCGGCGACCAGCGCGGGCGCCAGCCAACGCGACATGAGATAGTGATCCGGATTGTTGGGATGGCGAATGCTCACGTGTCCGAAGGCGTCGAGAATTCCCTGGTCGGCAAGGATGCGATTGGCGGCAACGAGATCGTCGAGTATCTCGGGGGCGACGTCGATCACATTCTGCTGCATGTCTCTTCCCTCGGAACGATCGGTTGAATCGGCAGCCCGCAATCCCGATTTCGCTGTTTTTAAGTTATGGAAGCGATCGATCCGGTCGAGCCATGGCACAAAATAAACACTTGTTTTAATCCGGCCTTCTTGTCAAGCGGCAGGCGGGCCGCGCGTGACGCGCGCGCCGGCCCGCGACGGCACGCCGCCGTCGCAGCACACCCAAATCGCGCAGGTCCGGCGATATTGACAATGAATCGGATTGTCAGCACACAAATCCGCCCGACCGGGCCCGCCGCGCTGGCGCGGCAGGTCTCTCTTTCACGTGATGCCCATGCCCCCGACAGAAGCGCCTTCGCAGGAAACGCCTTTTGACACGGCGGTTGCCGATCTGGTGGTAGCCAACCGCATTCTGGCCGCGGAGGGCGTGCTCGACGGGTTTGGTCACGTCAGCATACGCGACCCGCGCGATCCGGCCTGCTACCTGATGTCGCGCTCGCTGGCGCCCGCGCTCGTCACCGCGGCCGACATCGTGCAGCACGATCTCGACAACAAGCCGACGCAGGACCGGGGCCACGCGCTGTATTACGAGCGCTGGATCCACGGCGAGGTCTACAAGGCGAGACCCGAGGTCCACGCCATCGTGCACAGTCATTCGCCGACCGTGGTGCCGTTCGCGTCCACCAAGGCGCCGCTGCGCCCGATCCTGCACAATGCATCGTTTCTCGGTTTCGGCACCCCGGTGTTCGAGATTCGGAATTTCATTCCCAATTCGGACCTGATGATCAGCACCGCTGCGCTCGGCAAGGCCTTGGCGCAGGCGCTGGGTCCGACCGCCGACGTCGTCCTGCTGCGCGGCCACGGCAATGTCGTGGTGGGCCCCACCATACAGATCGCCGTCTTTCGCGCCTACTACACTGAGATCAACGCGCGCCAGCAGCTCAATGCCATGATCCTGGGGCCCGAAGACGTCGTCTACATGAACGCGGCCGAGTGCGAGACCACCGACAAGGTCATGCAGGCGGTCGCGGGCCGGCCCTGGGACCTGTGGAAACGCCGCGTGCGGCGCGAGATGCGCCGCGCCGAGGTCGACGACCGGCTGTAGCGGCGGCGAGAAGCCGCGCCCGGCCGCTATTCCGGCTGGATGCCGGCCGCCGCGATCACCTTGCTCCAGCGCGCGCGATCTTCCTGCACGTACTTCTTCGCATAGTCGAGCGAGCCGCCTTCGACGATGGCGTGGGTCTCCTCGAAGCGCGCCTGCACGTCCGGGGAATGCAGGATCTCGTCGATCAGCTTGTTGAGCTTGGCGAGCACGGCCGGCGGCGTCTTCGGCGGCGCGCTGATGACATTCCAGGTCTTGGAGATGATTTCCGGCAGGCCGAGCTTTGCCATGGTGGGAACGTCGGGCAACGTATCCAGCCGCTTCTCGGAGGCGGTGGCGAGAATTTTCACGCGGCCGGATTTGTGCAGCTCATAGAAGGCCGAGTATTGGATGAAGGTGAGATCGACATGGCCGGCGATCAGGTCGGTGAGCACCGGGGCGGTGCCCTTGTAGGGAACATGCGTCATCTTGGTTCCGGTCAGCGCCATGAAGAATTCGGCGGTCAGGTGCCCGGCGGTGCCGACCCCGTTCGATGCGTAGGTCAGCTTGTCGGGATTGGCCTTGGCATAGGCGATGAATTCCTTGGCGCTCGCGGCCGGAAAGTCCGGCCGCACCACCAGCGCCAGCGGAATCTGGGTGAGCACCGAGACCGGCTCGAAGCCGAGCGGCTCGTAGTTGAGCCCCTTGAACAGAAAGTCGCTGATCGAGACCGTCGAGTTGAAGGAGGCCAGCAGGGTGTAGCCGTCGGGAGCCGCGCGATACACCGCCTCGGCGCCCTGGTTCCCGGCCGCGCCGGCGCGATTCTCCACCACGAAGCTCTGTCCGAGCCGTTCGCTCAGCTTCTGCGCCACCAGCCGGGTCGCGATGTCGACGCCGCCGCCAGGGGTCACGTTGACGATGATCCTGACCGACCGGCTGGGATAATCCGCGGCCGGCTGAGCCTGCGCGGCGGTCGCCGCGATACACAGGCCGGCAGCAAAAATTCTCGCCAGCATCCTCATGCGATCTCCCTCCCCGGAATGGCGCGGCGGGCACCCGCATGGGTCCCTGAGCAGCGGAGAACCTAGACCGGCTCGCACCAAAGATGAAGTCCCCGAGAATCCCGGCTCTTTCGACTAATCACCTTGTCTTGCCGCGAGCGAAGGAGGAATATCCTGCGCCATGGCAACAGAAAAAACGGACGTCGTCATCGTGGGTGTCGGGGCAACCGGCGCCATTCTGGCAGCCGAGCTCGGCAAGGCCGGCATCAAGGTGGTGGGTCTCGAGCGCGGTCCGCGCCACGCCACCGCGGACTTCGCCGGGCAGGACGAGCTGCGCTATTTCCAGCGCCAGGATTTGCGCCCGAACCCCAAGCGGCAGCCGGTCACCTGGCGGCCGAACGCCAATACGCGCGCAACCCCGCTCTCGCCGCTCAACTACGGCAACCAGGTGGGCGGCGGCACCGTCCACTACGGCGCGGTGTCGTGGCGTTTCCATGACGACGATTTTCGCGCGCGCTCGCAGACGATCGAGCGCTACGGCGCTGCCGCGATCCCGCCGGATTGCTCGATCACCGACTGGCCGTTGAGCTACGACGATCTCGAGCCTTACTACGATCGGGCCGAATACGACCTCGGCGTTTCCGGCAAAGCCGGCAATCTGCAGGGCCGCAAGATCGAGGGCGGCAATATCTTCGAGGCGCCGCGCCAGCGCGAGTTCCCGCTGCCGCCTTTGTTTGTCGACATCTCGGCCCGGATTTTCGAGGAAGGCGCCAAAAAGCTCGGCTATCACCCGTTCTCGAC
>DASYFD010000290.1:0-8685 GCA_036498625.1 Xanthobacteraceae bacterium
GATCGAGTTCGTGGATCGCGACGAAGCCGCCAAGGGGCTCGATTCCGGGCCGACGGCCGAGAAGCGCGCCGAGCAGGAAGCCCCCGTAGCGGCGTGACGCCGGGGCTGCCGGACCGTTGCGTCCGGCTGCCGTCGCTCGACAATTTTTTGCGGTGCCAAAGGAATTTCCGGGCGCCGCCTTTTTTTCGGTGCGCCGCATTGGTGGCCATCAGGCTTCGTGTAGCCGTGGCCGGTTCGGACGGGCCGCCCTCTCCGACAGGTATTGCGCTGCCCTTCATTTGCCGCGGAGTTGCCGCTATATCTGGCTTTTTCCGATTGGGGATCCGCTCCATGATGTCGCGCCTTAATCCGCTCGCCGCGCTCTCCTTCACGCTGCTACTGCTGTCCTGGTCGCTGTCTGCGGCGTCAGCCCAGGAACGCCGCGTGCCGAGCTCGCTCAACGAGATTCGGCTCTCCTATGCGCCCATCGTGCAGCGTGCCGCCCCGACCGTGGTCAACGTCTACGCGGCCAAGACGGTGGCGGCGCAGAATCCCTTCGGCGACGATCCGATCTTCCGGCGGTTCTTCGGCGCGCCGGGCGGCGATCAGGTGCAGCGCTCGCTCGGCTCCGGCGTGCTGGTGGACCAGAGCGGCCTGGTGGTCACCAACAATCACGTCATCGAGGGCGCCGACCAGGTGAAGGTCTCGCTCTCCGACAAGCGCGAATTCGAGGCCGAGATGGTGCTCAAGGACACCCGCTCGGACCTCGCCGTGCTGCGCCTCAAGGCGCAGGGCGAGCGCTTCCCCGTGATCGAGTTCAGCGACTCCGATACCCTCCAGGTAGGCGACGTGGTGCTCGCCATCGGCAATCCGTTTGCGGTCGGCCAGACCGTCACCCACGGCATCGTGTCGGCGGTCGCGCGCACCCAGGTCGGCATCACCGACTATCAGTTCTTCATCCAGACCGATGCCGCCATCAATCCCGGCAATTCCGGCGGGGCGCTGGTCGACAGCGCGGGGCGGCTGGTGGGCATCAACACCGCCATCTTCTCGCGCTCGGGCGGCAGCCAGGGGATCGGCTTCGCGATTCCGGCCAACATGGTCAAGGTGGTGGTGGCCTCGGCCAAGGGCGGCGGCAGCGCGGTCAAGCGGCCCTGGCTGGGCGCGCGCCTGCAGGCCGTCACCTCTGAGATCGCCGAGAACCTCGGGCTCAAGCGCCCGAGCGGCGCGCTGGTGGCAAGCCTGACCGCCGGCAGCCCGGCGGCGCGCGCCGGCCTCAAGTCCGGCGACCTGATCACCTCCATCGACGGGCAGGAGGTCGAGGACCCCAACGCCTTCGACTATCGTTTCGCCACCAAGTCGCTCGGCGGCAGCGCGAAGATCGGCGTCATGCGCGCCAGCAAGGAGATGGCCGTCACGGTTGCGCTCGAGCCGCTGCCGGATACGCCCCATGACGAGCTGCTCATTTCAGCGCGCTCGCCGTTCCAGGGCGCCAAGGTCTCCAATCTGTCGCCGGCGCTCGCCGACCAGTTGCGGCTCGACCCCTCCACCGACGGCGTCGTCATCACCGCGGTGACCGACGGCTCGCCGGCGCAGAGCCTCGGCTTCCACACCGGCGACCTGGTGGTCTCGGTCAACAACCAGAAGATCGCCAAGACCCGCGACCTGGAGAAGGCCACCAGCCAGCCGAGCCGCGTATGGCGCATCACCATCACGCGCGGCGGCCAGCAGATGTCCGTGGTCCTGAGCGGATGAGCCCAAAGGCGAGCCCACGCGCGAATCAAGCCGAGAAAGGCGGCCCGAACCTGTTCGCGGCCGCCGGCCTCGAACGCAGCGCCCCGCGTCCGCTCGCCGACAAATTGCGGCCGACCCGGCTCTCCGAGGTGGTCGGACAGGACCATCTGCTCGGCCCCGACGGCGCGCTCACCCGCATGCTCGGCACCCGCATGCTCGGCTCGCTAGTGTTCTGGGGGCCGCCGGGCACCGGCAAGACCACGGTGGCGCGGCTCCTGGCGGAGGCGACCGACCTGCACTTCGTGCAGATTTCCGCGATCTTCTCCGGCGTCGCCGACCTCAAGAAGGTTTTCGAGGAGGCGCGCGCGCGGCGCGAGACCGGCCTGGGCACGCTGCTTTTCGTCGACGAGATCCACCGCTTCAACCGTGCCCAGCAGGACTCGTTCCTGCCGGTGATGGAGGACGGCACCATCGTGCTGATCGGGGCCACCACCGAAAATCCCTCCTTTGAGCTCAACGCGCCGCTGCTTTCGCGCGCCCGCGTGCTGGTCTTCAAGTCGCTCGATGCGGCCGCGATCGAGCAGCTCCTGGGGCGCGCGGAGGAGATCGAAGGCAAGCCGTTGCCGCTCGACGGCGAGGCGCGCGCCGCGCTCGTGCGCATGGCCGACGGCGACGGCCGCGCCGCCCTCACGCTCGCCGAGGAGGTCTGGCGCGCCAGCCGCGCGGATGAAATTTTCGATGCGGTCAAATTGCAGGAGGTGGTGCAACGCCGCGCGCCGATCTACGACAAGCAGCAGGACGGCCACTACAATCTGATCTCGGCGCTGCACAAATCGGTGCGCGGATCGGATCCTGATGCCGCGCTCTACTATCTCTGCCGGATGCTGGATGCCGGGGAGGATCCGCTCTTTCTGGCGCGCCGGATCGTGCGCATGGCGGTCGAGGACGTGGGGCTCGCGGATCCGCAGGCCCTGGTGGTGGCCAATGCCGCCAAGGATGCCTACGATTTCCTGGGCTCGCCGGAAGGCGAATTGGCGATCGCGCAGGCCGTGATCTATCTGGCGACCGCGCCCAAGTCGAATGCCGCCTACCTCGCCTATGGGGCGGCGATGCGCGCCGCCCGGGAAGCCGGCTCGCTGCTGCCGCCCAAGCACATTCTCAATGCGCCGACCAAGCTGATGAAGTCGGAAGGTTATGGCGAAAGCTATGAATACGACCATGACGCGCCAGAGGCGTTCTCCGGCCAGGACTATTTCCCCGAGGCGCTCGGCCGCCGGCAATTCTATGATCCGCCCGAGCGCGGCTTCGAGCGGGAGATCCGCAAGCGGCTGGACTATTGGGCCAAGCTGCGGCGCGAGCGAAGCCAATGATCGATCTTGAGGCTTATTTCCACAGGATCGGGTTCACCGGGGACGCCGCTCCCGATCGCGCCACGCTCGATGCCATTCATCGGCTGCACCCGCAGGCGATCGCGTTCGAGAATCTCGATCCGCTGCTCGGCGTGCCGGTGCGGCTCGATCTGGCCGCGCTCGAGCACAAGCTGGTGCGGTCCGGCCGCGGCGGCTTTTGCTACGAGCACAATCTGCTGTTGATGCATGTGCTCAAAGCGCTCGGATTCGACGTGTACGGTCTCGGCGCCCGCGTCCTTTGGGGTGCGCAGGAGGGCGCCATCACGGCGCGTGCGCATATGCTGCTGTGCGTCGTGCTCGACGGGAAGCGCCATATCGCCGATGTGGGTTTCGGCGGAACGACCCCGACGGCGCCGCTTTGCCTCGAGCTTGCGGGCGCGCAGCGCACCGCCCACGAGCCGTTCAGGCTGGTGCGCTCCGGCGACGAGTTCGTGCTGCAGGCGGAAGTCGGCGGGTCCTGGCAATCGATCTATCGTTTCGATCTGCAGGAGCAATTTCAGCCCGACTATGAGATCGTCAACTGGTACCAGTGCACATCCCCGGATTCCTACTTCACCCGGAACCTGATGGCGGCACGGCCGGTTCCCGGCGCCCGCTATGGGTTGCGCAACACCGAGCTTTCGGTGCACCACCTCGACGGACGCAGCGAGCGGCGGGTGTTGCGCACGGCGGCCGAGCTGCGCGACACGCTCGCCGGCACCTTCGGCTTGGCGCTTGCGAATACGGCGGGGCTCGACGCGCTGCTGACGCGGCTAACGGCGGTGGCAGCATGAGCGGGACCGAGCTCGAGACCAAATCCGCTCCGGCAGCCGGGACCGGAGTCCAGACCGTGGCGGTCACGCCCGATGAATCCGGCATGCGGGTCGACCGATTCCTCGAAGCGCGCTTCCCGGGGCTTTCCTTCTCCCACATCCAGCGCATCATCCGCAAAGGCGAGCTGCGGGTGAACGGCAAGCGGGCGCAGCCGAAGGACCGGCTCGAGGCCGGGCAGGCGGTGCGCATCCCGCCGCTGCGGCTCGACCAGCCGCGGCCGCGCTCGCCCGATCGCATCGCCGACGACGAGACCAGCGCATTCCTGCAGTCGATCACGCTGTTCGAGGACGACGACGTGATGGTCCTCAACAAGCCGATGGGGCTGGCGGTGCAGGGCGGTTCCGGCACCACGCGCCACCTCGACCTCATGCTGGAGGTCATGCGCAACGCCAAAGGCGAGCGCCCGCGCCTGGTGCACCGGCTCGACAAGGATACCGCCGGCTGCCTCCTGGTCGCCAAGACGCGCTTTGCCGCCGCCGCGCTCGCCAAGACCTTTCGCACCCGCGCCGCCCGCAAGATTTATTGGGCCCTGGTGGTCGGCGTGCCCAAGCCCAAGCAGGGGCGCATCTCCACCTACCTGGCCAAGGACGAGCGCGAGGACGAGAGCATCATGCGCATCGCCCGTCACGGCGAGGCCGGCGCCAGCCATGCGGTGACCTTTTATGCGGTGGTCGACACCGCCGCCCGGCAGCTCGCCTGGGTGTCGCTCAAGCCGGTCACCGGCCGCACCCACCAATTGCGCGCCCACATGGCTCATATCGAGCATCCGATCGTGGGCGACCCGAAATATTTCTCCAAGGAGAACTGGGAGCTGCCCGGCGGCCTGCAGAACCGGCTGCACCTCCTGGCCCGGCGCATCGTGGTGCCGCATCCGCGCGGCGGCACCATCGACATCACCGCGCCGCTGCCGCCCCATATGCAGCAGACCTGGAACCTGATCGGCTTCGATGCCGGAAGGTACGATCCGATCCTCGATGCGCCGGAGGAATAGAGTCTCTCCGCTACAGCGGGATCTCGATCAAGTCCTTTCCGACCACCAGGGGCCCCCGCCAAGTCGGGCGCACCGCGTCGATCCAGACCTGGTCGCTCATGCCGGCAAAGGGCACCGGCACGAGGTGGCTGAGCACGAGCTTCTTTACGCCCGCCTCGGTCGCGATGCGGCCAACGTCGGCGGCGAGCGTATGGCTCGCCTTCAGATGCGACATCAGCGTTGCCGCATTCGGAGTGCGCTTGACCAGTTCATCGAGAGCCGGCCCGTACATCACCTCGTGCACCAGGATGTCGGCACCCTTGGCGAAGGCGGCGAGCGGCGGGAAATAGGCGGTGTCGCCGGAGAACACCACGGTCCTGTCCGGGAACTCGAATTTCAGCGCAAAGCTTTCGGTGATCGGCGGGTGCGCGTTGCGCAGCGCCGTCACCTTGACGTCGGGCGTCGTCATCACGGTTCCTTCGGAGAATTCGTGCAGCGCGACCAGCTTGCGCAGATCGGGCCGGCCTTCGTCCGCCATGCGCGTCTCGATGTCGAACCTGTAGGCGTCCCAGAATCCGTTCGCGAGCTGCATCAAGCCGGCGGGGCCATAGGCATCGACCGGCGTCCGCAGCCCCATTGCCCAGGCGTTGTTGAGCAGAAGTCCGAACTCGGCGTTGTGGTCGGAATGATGGTGGGTGATGAAAATGTAGCGCAACGCCGGCGGCGGGAATTTGGCGGCAACCAGCTTGAAGCTCACCCCATAGCCGGTGTCGATCACATAGGGCACGTTGTTGTAGACCAGCAGGTTCGACGATGGCGCCTGCTCGAAGCCGAGCGGAATCGACGGTCCACCCTTGGTGCCGAGCAGCACCAGCCGGTTGGCCCCGAGACTGGGTGCCGGCGCCAAAGGCTGGGCCCGCGCGGCGCCGAGCTCCGCCGCCGCCAGCATGCCGGCGCCGCCGATCAGGACATTCCTACGCGTGAGCATTTTGGGCCTGTGTGCGGCCGCGGATCGGAGCCGCCCGCCGCCTGTTGCCGAACCCGATGCAAATTCGAGGCGCCCGCTCGGGACCGAGCTCATCTTCAGCGCAGGCTGGCGTTGATCTTCTCGAGCGCAGCAGAGCCCGGGCACAAATCCTGCTCGGTGAGCGAGTTGAGCGGCGCGTCCACGGTGTTGAAATTGTGGTGCAGGTCCTCGGGGTCGGGATCGACAAAGATGAGGCCGGTGACGATCTGGCCCTTGGCGGCATGCTGCTGCAGGAAGCTCATGGCGCCGAGCCGGTCGTTCGCATCGTAATCGGCGGCGATCTTCTTGAGCGCGATCGTGGTGCCGTCGTGCTGCTCCACCATCTGGACCGAGCCCGGCTCGTAGTCGACCTTGATGGGCGCCCGCCCGCTCATGAAATCGAGCCGGTTGACCGCCTCGTTGTGCTCGCGCACGTAATCGAAGCTCTTGGTCGAGCCGGCGTGATTGTTGAAGGCGACGCAAGGCGAGATCACGTCGATGAAGGCCGCGCCCTGGTGCTCGATGGCGGCCTTGATCAGCGGAACCAGTTGCTCCTTGTCGCCCGAGAACGAGCGCGCCACGAACGTCGCGCCGAGCTGCAGCGCCATGGCGACCAGATCGATCGCATTGTCGGAATTGGCGATGCCGCGCTTGGATTTCGAGCCGCGGTCGGCGGTGGCGGAGAACTGGCCCTTGGTCAGGCCATAGACGCCGTTGTTCTCAACGATATAGGTCATGTTCACGCCGCGGCGCAGCGAATGGGCGAATTGGCCGAACCCGATCGAGGCGGAGTCGCCATCGCCCGAGACGCCGAGATAGATCAGGTCGCGGTTGGCGAGATTGGCGCCGGTCAGCACCGAGGGCATGCGGCCGTGCACCGAGTTGAAGCCGTGCGAGTTGCCGAGAAAGTAGGTCGGGGTCTTCGACGAGCAGCCGATGCCGGAGAGCTTGGCCACCCGGTGCGGCGCGATGTCGAGCTCGAAGCAGGCCTCGATGATGGCGCCCGAGATCGAGTCGTGGCCGCAGCCGGCGCACAAGGTCGAGATCGAGCCTTCATAGTCGCGGTGGGTATAGCCGAGCGCGTTCTTGGGGAGCGCCGGGTGGTGGAACTTGGGCTTGACGATATAGGTCATGAGACCACCTTGCGCAGCGGCGTCACCTTGAGGGCATCGAGGGCGTCGCCGATCTCGCGGGCAATGAAGCGCGCCGTGATCGGCGAGCCGTCATAGTTGAGGATCGGCACCAGGCGAACCGGATCGACGCCGCATTCGTTGACGATCAGGGAGCGCATCTGGGCGTCGCGGTTTTGCTCGACCACGAATACGAAGTCGTGGTCGGCGAGGAAGCTCGCGACGCTGGAATGGAACGGGAAGGCGCGCACCCGCAGCCGGTCGAGCGCCTGGCCGCGGGACTCGATCATGTGGATCGCCTCGTCCATGGCCGGCGAGGTCGAGCCGTAGTAGATGACGCCGTATTTGGTCGGCTTCTCGGCATTGGCCTGCAGCGGGCGCGGCACCAGGTCCTTGGCGGTCTCGAACTTGCGCAAGAGCCGCTGCATGTTGTCGGCATAGGGACCGGCTTCCTCGGTGTAGCGCGCATAGCGGTCGCGCGACGTGCCGCGGGTGAAATACGAGCCCTTGGTCGGATGGGTGCCCGGATAGGTGCGGTACGGAATCCCGTCGCCGTCGACGTCGAGATAGCGGCCGAAGTCCTTGCCGGCATCGAGATCGGCGGCGGTCATGACCTTGCCGCGATCGAACTTGCGGGCGTCGTCCCATTTCAGCGGCCGGCACAGCCGGTGGTTCATGCCGATGTCGAGATCGAGCATGACGAAGATCGGGGTCTGCAGCCGGTCGGCGAGATCGAAAGCCTGGGCGCCGAACTCGAATGCTTCGGCGGGGTCCTCCGGGAACAGCAGCACGTGCTTGGTGTCGCCATGGGACGCGTAGGCGCAGGAGGTGATGTCGCCCTGCTGGGTGCGCGTCGGCATGCCGGTCGAAGGACCGGAGCGCTGCACGTCGAACACGACCGCGGGAACCTCGGCGAAATAGGCAAGTCCGAGAAACTCCTGCATCAGCGAGATGCCGGGACCCGAGGTGGCGGTGAAGGCGCGCGCGCCGTTCCAGGCGGCGCCGATCACCATGCCGATCGACGACAATTCGTCCTCGGCCTGGATGATGGCGACCTTGCTCTTCTTGCTGTCGGGGTCGACGCGCAGGCGGCGGCAATAGCTGGTGAAGGCGTCGGCGAGCGAGGAGGAGGGGGTGATCGGATACCAGGCGCAGACCGTGGCGCCGCCGTACACCGCTCCCAGCGCTGCGGCGCTGTTCCCTTCGATGAAGATGCGGTCGCCGACCGCGTTGGCACGCTTGAGCCTGAGCCCGATCGGGCATTGCAGGTTGCCGAGCGCCCAGTCGCGCCCGAGATGGAGCGCGTTGATGTTGGCGCCGATCAGCTTCTCGATCTCGGCCAGGTCCATATCGAGGAGCGCCGACAGCGCGCCCACATACACGATGTTCTTGAACAGCTGGCGCTGGCGCGGATCGGAATATTCCTTGTTGCAGATCTCGGTCAGCGGCACTCCGATGACGGTGATGTCCTCGCGGAATTTCGCCGCCGGCATCGGCTTGGTGGAATCGTAGAGCAGGTAGCCGCCGGGCTCGATCGAGGCCACATCCTTGTCCCAGGTCTGCGGATTCATCGCCACCATGAGATCAGTGCCGCCGCGCGCGCCGAGATGGCCGGCTTCCGAGATGCGCACCTCGTACCAGGTC
>DASYFD010000291.1:0-6181 GCA_036498625.1 Xanthobacteraceae bacterium
CGGCTGCCGTCGGCCAGCACCGCATCGATCGACTGCACGTTCTCGCGCGTATTGCCGTAGCGCAGCGAGCGGGCGCCGCAGGAATTGTTGCCCACCATGCCGCCGATGGTGGCGCGCGAGGCGGTCGAGATGTCGACCGGAAACCACAGGCCGTGCGGCTTGAGCCGGCGGTTGAGCTCGTCGAGCACGATGCCGGGCTCGACCCAACAGCGGGCGTTGGCGACATCGACCTCGATCACATGATCGAGATATTTCGAGCAGTCGATGACCAGCGATTCGTTGACCGTCTGCCCGGATTGCGAGGTTCCGCCGCCGCGCGGCAGCACCGTGACGCCCTCCTCCCGCGCCAGCGCGATGGCGCGCTCGGCCTCCGCCATGGTGCGCGGCAAAACGACGCCCACCGGCATGATCTGGTAATGCGAGGCGTCGGTCGCGTAGCGGCCGCGGGTGAAGCGGTCGAACCGCACCTCCGAGGCGAGCTCCGCCTTGAGCCGCCGCTCGAGCCCGGGCCTTAGGGTGGCCGCCATGCTGCAATCCCGATCCATTCAAAAAATCTCGCCCTCCCGGCCCGCGGCAGAGCGAGATGGCGTGACTTAAGGGGTCCTTGACCAATGCAAGTCCATGGGATTGGACCCGCCGACAAGAGGCTTGACTGACTCTCGCATTCGTCCTTCATGGCGGCAAGTTGCCGGCCGGCCCCGGGTCCGCACCGCCATGCCGGCGCTGCCGCCGCCATTTCCGCCATTCAATGTCTTAGAATCCAACTGCCTTCAAGGAAACGCTGATGACCAAGAACACCTCGCGTGTGGCCGGCCGCCACTTCCTGCAGATTCCGGGGCCGACCCCCATTCCGGACCGCGTCCTGCGCGCGATGGATACGCCGATCATCGACCACCGCGGCCCGGAATTCGCAAGCCTCGCCAAGCGCGCGCTCGAAGGCATCAAGACCATCTTCAAGACCGCCAATCCGGTCGTCATCTACACCGCCACCGGCACCGGCGCCTGGGAGGGGGCCCTGGTCAACGCCCTCTCGCCCGGGGACCGCGTGCTGATGGTGGAGACCGGCCAGTTCGCCACCCTGTGGAAGAACATGGCGGTCAAGCTCGGCCTCAAGCCCGAATTCATCGCCACCGACTGGCGCACCGGCGCCGACCCGGCGGCGATCGAGGAGCACCTGCGCAAGGACAAGGCGCATGAGATCAAGGCGGTTTGCGTCCTGCACAACGAGACCGCGACCGGCTGCCTTTCCCCGATCGCGCCCATCCGCAAGGCGATCGACGCCGCCGGCCATCCGGCGCTGCTCATGGTCGACACCATCTCTTCGCTCGCCTCGACCGACTACCGCCATGACGAATGGGGCGTCGACGTGAGCGTGGGCGGCGCCCAGAAGGGCCTGATGATGCCGCCCGGCATGTCTTTCAATGCCATCAGCGACAAGGCGATCGCGGCCTCGAAGACCTCGAAGTGCCCCAAGTCGTTCTGGTCCTGGGAAGAGATGCTCAACATGAACAAGATCGGCTTCTTTCCCTACACGCCGGCCACCAACATGTTGCAGGGCCTGGCGGTGGCGATCGACATGCTGCACGAGGAGGGGCTCGAGAACGTGTTCGCCCGCCACGACCGGCTCGCCGAGGCGACCCGCTGCGCGGTCAAGGCCTGGGGGCTCGAGATCATGTGCCGCGATCCGAAATACTATTCACCCACCGTCACCGCCGTGCTGGTGCCGGAAGGTCACGACGCCGACGCCTTCCGCAGCCTCGCGCTCGATCATTTCAATATTTCCTACGGCATGAGCTTCGGCCGCTTCGCCGGCAAGATGTTCCGGATCGGTCATCTCGCCGACACCAACGATTTGACCATCCTGGGCGCGCTCGCCGGCACCGAGATGGCGCTGTCGCTCGCAGGCATTCCGCACCGCAAGGGCGGCGTGCAGGCCGCCATGGACTATCTGGTGTCGGTGCATGCGAGCCCGGCGCGGGCGGCGGCGGAGTAGCGCGGCGCCCTTCCGCGGATCAGTAGGATGGGTTGAGCTCTTCGCGAAACCCATCACCGCCGCCGATGGGTTTCGCATAGCCCGCGAAGAGCATCAGGGCGTCTACGCCCATCTTCGCGGGCTATGCCGTGAACGCCCTTGAGGGCTCAACCCATCCTACAACGTTACACCGCCGGCGCAGCGACTCACCCGTTCATGAAGAAATCGGTCGCCCACAGCTGATCCAGCTTGGCGATCGCCTCGGGCGGCAACGGTCCGCGCTCGACCGCCGCCAGCGCCTCGTCCAGCTGGGCAACCTCGGTGATTCCGATCACCCGGCTCGACAGATCGCGGTTCCCCAGCGTGAAGCGCAGGACGGCCTGCGCCGGCGTTCCATAGCTCGTTCCCAGCGCGGCCTGCACCGCCGCCGCGCAGCGCATCTCGTTGTCGAGGTCGGTGTCCGCCGTCATCACGGCGAGCCGCTCGGGCCGCCGCGGGCTCGCCAACGGGCCGCCGGCCATGACCCGGATGGCCAGCATGCCCATGTGCAGGCGCCAGCAGGCCGCCATGATGCCGCAGAACTCCTGGCCCCTCCATTCATCGCTGGTACGTGACCAGGCGGCGCTCGGGTTGATCGCATTGTAGTAGACCTGAGCGACGTCGAAGCGGCCGCTCTCGATCACCTCCAGGCAGGCGCTGGTGTCGCCGACCGCGCTGATGCCGCTGGCCTGGACGAGCCCTTCTTCCTTGAGCCGGTCGAACGTATCGGCCACGGCGCCGAGAACCAGGCGCGCCGACAGGGGCGGACGGTCTCCGACCGCCGTCCCGATCTGGTTGTGGAGCTGGAGCAGCGCCAGCCGGTCGAGCTGCAGGCGCTTCAAGCTCTGCTCCAGGCTGCGCCTGATGGCGCCCGCAATGTCGGCCATGTCGCCGCGCTCGAGCCTCACCTTGGTGGAGACATGGGGCCGCGGGGACAGCGCCGAGATATGGCGCCCGATGGTCTCTTCCGAGGCCCCGTTGCCGTACAGCGGCGCCGTGTCGATCCAATTGATGCCGCCCGCCACCGCGCGCTGGAGCGCGGTAAAGCGGGTCGGCTCGCTGGCGTTGATGAGAATTCCCCCGGTGACACCGCCGCCGAGCGCAATCTCCGAGACCTCGAGCCCGGTCCGCCCCAGGATGCTCTTCCTCATGTCGGCGAGCTCATGTCGGAACTCTCTGTCCGCAGCTTGAAGCGCTGGATCTTGCCGGTTGCGGTCTTCGGCAAGTCGGTGCGGAACTCGATGACACGCGGGTATTTGTAGGGCGCGAGCCTCGATTTGCAGTGCGCCTGCAGGGTGCGGGCAAGCGCGTCGCAGGCCCGGGCGGGCGATTTGAGCACCACGAACGCCTTCGGCTTGATGAGCCCGTCGGCGTCCGGCCAGGCCACCACCGCCGCCTCGAGCACGTCGGGATGGCTGCACAGCGCGCCTTCGACCTCGAACGGCGAGACGGAATTGCCCCCGACCCTCAGCATGTCGTCGCGGCGGCCGCAATAGACGAAGAAGCCTTCCTCGTCCTGGCGATATTTGTCGCCCGAGCGGGTCCATTCGCCCAGAAAGGTCGCGCGCGACTGCTGGCGATTGCTCCAATACATGATGGCGCTGGTGGGCCCGCGCACATGCAATTCGCCGATCTCGCCCTTTTTCACCGGCTCGCCGGTGTCGTTCACGAGCCGGACGTCATAACCAGGAACCGGCTTGCCGGTGGTGCCGTATTTCACCTCGCCGGGCCGGTTGGACAGGAAGGTGTTGAGGGTTTCGGTCGAGCCGAGGCCATCGAGCAGATCGACGCCGTAGCGCTCGCGCCAACGCTCTCCGATATGCGCCGGCAGCGCCTCGCCGGCCGAGACGCAAAGCCGGAGCTTGAGCTCGTCGCGGCGCGGCGCCGCCGGACTGGCGAGGAACCCCGCATAGAACGTCGGCACGCCGTAGAACACGGTCACCGGATGCCGGCGCATGAGCGCCGCGACCGCGTCGGGCGTCGGGCGGTCCGGCAGCAGGATGGTGGTGGCGCCGGCGGAGAGCGGAAAGGTGAGCGCATTGCCGAGCCCATAGGCGAAACACAGCTTCGCGACCGAATAGCAGACGTCCGCCTCGGTGAGGCCGAGAACATGCCCGGCAAACAGATCATTGGTGAGCTTGGGGGCGGCATGGACGTGCACTGCGGCCTTGGGCCGGCCGGTCGAGCCCGACGTATAGAGCCAAAAGCAGATGTCATCCTGCCGGGTCGGCGCCGTATAGGCGGCGGGCTCGGCCCGCGCGATCAGGTCCTCGAAGCCGTGGTGGCCATAGGCATCGTCGCCGGACACGATGACGAGTTCGAGATCGGTATTGGATTTGATGAGGTGCTCGAATTTCGGATAAAGCGCCTGGGAGACGACTAGCGTCCGCACCCGGCTGTCCGCCAGCATGAAGCGATAGTCGTCCTCGGTCATCAGCGTGTTGACCGGAATCGGGACGATTCCGGCCTTGATGGCGCCGAGGAACGCGGTCGGCCAGTCGATGGTGTCGAGCAGGCACAGGAGGATACGCTCCTCGCGGCGGACCCCGAGCGTGCGCAGGGCCTGGCCGAAGCGCGCCGCCCGGTCGGCGAGCTGGCCGAAGCTCCAGCTGCCGCGCGGATCCAGATAGGCGGCCTTACGGGCACGGCCGGCCCGCAAATTGCGTTCCAGGATATCGGCGGCAAAGTTGTATTCTCGCGGCGCCCCGTCGGCGGGCGCCGCCGACGCCAGAGGCCCCGGAACGATCGTCATCACGCTGCCTCCCCCATCAAGGCACCCCCATTATGGGGACGGCGGCGGAGCGCCGCAACATTGTGGGGATTGTGGCAGCCGGCAGGCCCCACCCCGACCTCGAATTTAAGCGGTCCCCGAATGATGACGGGACTTGCATCGAAGCCTCACCTATAATTCATTCACGCCCGCCGCGCCCGGCAGCGGCGCCTGCTAACAAGCCGATCGCTAAAGGGAGGCCCGCATGGACGATACCGTCCGCAAGATCAGCGCCGACGACGTCAACCCGCGCTACAATTGGGGCCGGGCGCTGCCGGCGCTGGGGCCCATGGCTGTCGACTTCGAGGAGCGTGTCGACTACCGCCGCCTGCACCGCTACCGATTGAGCCGGGTGCGGCAGGCGCTGGAGAAATCCGACCTCGGGGCGCTCCTGGTCTTCGACGTCAACAATATCCGCTATATCACCTCCACCAAGATCGGCGAATGGGAGCGCGACAAGCTCTGCCGCTGGGCGCTGCTCACCCGCGACGGCGAGCCGATCCTGTGGGATTTCGGCTCCGCCGCCGTGCATCACAAGCTGTTCGTGCCCTGGCTCAAGCCGGAGAACTGCAAGGCCGGCCTGATCGGCCTGCGCGGCACGGTGTCGCCGTCCTTCGGGCTGATGAAGCGCCACGCCGAGGATATCGCCGCGCTCATCCGCGAAGCCGGTTGCGACAAGATGCCGATCGGGGTCGACATCATCGAGCCGCCGATGATGTTCGAGCTGGAAAAGGCCGGGCTCAAGGTCGCCGACGGCCAGCAGGTCATGCTGGAGGCGCGCGAGATCAAGAACATCGACGAGATCGCGCTGCTCAACCGCTCCGCCGCGATGGTCGACGGCGCCTACCACCTCATCCACGAGGAGCTCAAGCCCGGCGTGCGCGAGAACGACATCGTCGCCAAGGTGAACGAGTTTCTCTACCGGCACGGCTCCGACGACGTCGAGGCCATCAATGCCATCTCGGGCGAGCGCTGCAATCCGCACCCGCACAATTTCACCGACCGCATGCTGCGGCCGGGGGACCAGGCCTTCTTCGACATTCTGCAGTCGTTCATGGGCTATCGCACCTGCTATTACCGCACCTTCAATGTCGGCCGCGCCACGCCGAGGATATCGCCGCGCTCATCCGCGAAGCCGGTTGCGACAAGATGCCGATCGGGGTCGACAGCATCGAGCCGCCGATGATGTTCGAGCTGGAAAAGGCCGGGCTCAAAGTGCACGACGGCCAGCAGGTGATGCTCGAAGCGCGCGAGATCAAATGCGCTGACGAGATCGCGCTCCTGAACCGCGCCGCCGCCATGGTTGACGGCGCCTATCACCTGATCCACGAACAGCTCAAACCGGGCGTGCGCGAGAACGACATCGTCGCCGAGGTCAACAAGTTCCTCTATCAAAACGG
>DASYFD010000292.1:0-17315 GCA_036498625.1 Xanthobacteraceae bacterium
CGCGAGGATTACGTCAAGCTTCCGGGGAGGGCATCCCATCCGACCTCCGCGCACCATCCAAATCCGGACCGCGTTCCCTTCCCGGTCCCACCCGGCACTCGACCGCCACGCTGCCACCGCAGGTCGCGGGCGAGGGGCACAACAATAAGGAATTCGCGCCATGACAAGCGCCAAGCCTCGACCTCCGCTGATCCCCGGCGAGACCCGCTCGTATCCGGTCCTGCCGTTACGGGACATTGTCGTGTTTCCGCACATGATCGTGCCGCTCTTTGTGGGGCGGGAGAAGTCCATCAAGGCGCTCGAAGAGGTGATGCGCTCCGACACCTTCATTCTGCTCGCCACGCAGAAGAACGCCTCGGATGACGATCCCGCGACCGGCGCCATCTACGAGATGGGCACGCTTGCGAGCGTGCTGCAGCTGCTCAAGCTGCCCGACGGCACCGTCAAGGTGTTGGTCGAGGGCGCCGCGCGCGCGCAGGTCACGCGCTACACCGAGCGCACCGAGTATTACGAGGCCGACGCGGTCGTGGCGACCGATACCGCCGGCGAGCAAGTCGAGGCCGAGGCGCTCGCGCGCTCGGTCATCAACGAGTTCGAGAACTACGTGAAGCTCAACAAGAAGGTGTCGCCCGAGGTGGTCGGCGTCGTCCAGCAGATCGAGGACTACGCCAAGCTCGCCGATTCGGTGGCCGCGCACCTGGCGGTCAAGATCCCCGAGAAGCAGACCATCCTGGAGACCGCGATCGTCACCGAGCGGCTGGAGAAGGTGCTCGCCCTGATGGAGAGCGAAATCTCGGTCCTGCAGGTCGAGAAGCGCATCCGCACGCGCGTCAAGCGGCAGATGGAGAAGACCCAGCGCGAATACTACCTCAACGAGCAGATGAAGGCGATCCAGAAGGAGCTCGGCGACGAGGAAGGCAAGGACGAGCTCGCCGAGATCGAGGACAAGATCAAGAAGACCAAGCTCTCGAAGGAGGCCCGCGAAAAGGCCACCCACGAGCTCAAGAAGCTGCGCCAGATGTCGCCGATGTCGGCGGAAGCCACCGTCGTGCGCAATTATCTGGATTGGCTGCTGTCGATCCCATGGAACAAGAAGTCCAAGGTCAAGAAGGATCTCAAGGCCGCGCAGGAAATCCTCGATGCGGATCACTTCGGCCTGGAGAAGGTCAAGGAGCGCATTGTCGAGTATCTCGCCGTCCAGCAGCGCGCCAACAAGCTGACCGGGCCGATTCTGTGCCTGGTCGGGCCGCCCGGCGTCGGCAAGACCTCGCTCGGCAAGTCGATCGCCAAGACGACCGGCCGCGAGTTCGTGCGCGTGTCGCTCGGCGGCGTCCGTGACGAGGCCGAGATCCGCGGCCATCGGCGCACCTATATCGGCTCGATGCCCGGCAAGATCATCCAGTCGATGCGCAAGGCCAAGACCTCGAACCCGTTGTTCCTGCTCGATGAGGTGGACAAGATGGGCGCCGATTTCCGCGGCGATCCGTCGTCGGCGCTGCTCGAGGTCCTCGACCCCGAGCAGAACCACACCTTCAACGACCACTACCTGGAGGTCGATTACGATCTCTCCAGCGTGATGTTCATCACGACGGCGAATACCCTCAACATTCCGCCGCCCTTGATGGACCGCATGGAGATCATCCGGATCGCCGGCTACACCGAGGACGAGAAAGTGGAGATCGCGCGCCGCCACCTGATTCCGGCCGCAATCGCCAAACACGGGCTCGATTCCAAGGAATGGTCGATCGACGAGGGGGCGCTCCTGCTCCTGATCCGCCGCTACACCCGCGAAGCGGGCGTACGAAACCTCGAGCGCGAGCTTTCGACCTTGATCCGCAAGGCGGTCAAGGAGCTCACCATGACCAAGAAAAAGTCGGTCAAGGTGGAGGTCGCCAATCTGTCCGACTTCCTGGGCGTGCCGAAGTACCGCTATGGCGAGCTCGAGGACGAGGATCAGATCGGGGTCGTCACCGGCCTCGCCTGGACCGACGTCGGCGGCGAGTTGCTCACCATCGAGGCTGCCATGATGCCCGGCAAGGGCCGCATGACGGTCACCGGCAACCTGCGCGACGTGATGAAGGAATCGATCTCGGCGGCCGCCTCCTATGTGCGGATGCGGGCCATCTCCTTCGGCATTGAGCCGCCGCGGTTCGACAAACGCGACATCCACGTGCACGTGCCGGAAGGCGCTACGCCCAAGGACGGGCCGTCGGCCGGCGTCGCCATGGTCACCGCCATCGTGTCGGTGATGACCGGCATCGCGGTGCGCCGCGACGTCGCCATGACGGGCGAGATCACGCTGCGCGGCCGCGTGCTGCCGATCGGCGGGCTCAAGGAGAAGCTGCTCGCCGCGGCGCGCGGCGGGATGAAGACCGTGATTATCCCCGAGGAGAACGCCAAGGACCTCGTGGAGATCAACGAAAGCATCAAGAAGGGCCTCGACATCGTTCCGGTCTCGCGCATGGACGAGGTGCTGGCCCGCGCGCTGGTGCGCAAGCCCGACGCCATCACCTGGGACGAGGAAACCTCCAAGCCGGGCGAGCCGCCGGTGGCGGAGGCCGTGGTCGAGGATGAAGCCTCGACCCTGACCGCCCACTGAGGCGGCGGGCATTGACGAGATGAAGCCAAAACGGCGCCTCCGGGCGCCGTTTTCATGTCGGGTCGCCAATTCTCGATTCATGCCACGAGCTGATGCTATATTGTCCGCTGGCGCGTGAGGAATGCCGCGGCCCCGGCATCGAAGCCGGGCGGCGCCATGAAGGTTCTGGGAAGGGCGGTTAGCTCAGTTGGTAGAGCGCCTGCTTTACACGCAGGATGTCGGCGGTTCGAGTCCGTCACTGCCCACCAGACTTCGCAATGGAGCTCCACATGCCGGCAAGCGGGCGGCCGCGGCCGCACCCGTCGCGAAATTGCGGGCTGTACTCGCGCCGCCGCAAGTGATCCCTCGCGGTACTGTTTTCATTCATGAATCCGAATTCGTTTTGTCACTTTTGCTCTCGACGGAGGCGAAACCTCTTGCGGCCGATGATCAAACAAAAAAGCATGGCTCCGGAGCGCGGCCGCTTGAAAACAACAGGTTGAAAACAAGGAACACGGCTTGGGATGGCCCCCGTAGCCATGCGGCTCCTGCAACGCTGAAGCGGGTTTGCGTCCCGGACGAGACGCCAGCGCCGTATCGCGACCGGTCCGGATGCTCGATCAAGCCTGACGTGGGTTCGCACGACACTGAATTCAGGCGGCGCCCGATATTTGGACGCAGCTCGTCAGTTTCAATTTCCTGAATCCACTGATTTGGGTAGTCGGGTCAAGCGGCCAGACTCGGGACCGACCAGAGCGGGTCAAGCTCACCGTTGAACAACGCCGCCATCGGGCTTCTGTTCAGGCCGATGGGACATCGTCGTGCCGCGCGCCGCTGCCCCGCAGCCGCCGCGCCTGGCCTCACAGCGGCGGCCGTGGAGGCGGCCCGCCAATGCCGGTGGCAATGGCGGGCGAAGCGGTCAGACGGCTTCCTTGAGCTCCTTGGCGGCCCGGAAGGCCACCTTCTTGCTGGCCTTGATCTGGATCGGCTCGCCGGTGGCCGGATTGCGGCCCATGCGGGCGGCACGCTTGCGCACCACCAGAATGCCCAGGCCGCCGATGCGGATACGGTCGCCCTTCTTGAGGTGCTTGGAAACCAAGCCGACCAGATCGCCGAGCACCGCCTCGGTCTGTTTCTTCGACATCTCATGGGTTTCCGCCAGATCTGCGGCGAGATGCTTCAAAGTCACGGTCGCTTGTGCGCCCGGTTTCTTGACTGCCATGGCTGGCCCTCCTGGTTGCAGCTAGTGCCCCAAACCACTTCTCACCCGAGCCGCATTAAACGATTCGGATAGGGTCTGACCATGACTTCCTAGCGAAAAATGCGGGTTTTTTCACCTTGGTACGCGACTTGTTACCGAAATATGCGGGTTTTTTCGAGGTGCAGCACCATGAAAGGGCGAAATCGGCCGTCACACGGGTGTTTCTGATGGCTGCGGGGCTCCCCGACGCGGTCTTAGGGGCCAGCCGGGCCGCTCGTGCGCGGCGATTACCGGTTCGCAGCTTGACTTGCACCTGGTCGACATTTAAGCCCGCAGCACTCCCTGCCAGGGGGCGTAGCTCAGTTGGTTAGAGCGTCGGCCTGTCACGCCGAAGGTCGCGGGTTCGAGTCCCGTCGCTCCCGCCAGGGATTTCAATGACTTAGCGGGATTACCGGCGGGCTAATTAAACTCGGTTACACGCTGCGTTACACTTTATCGTTCGCCGCTTGTTCTGTAATTCAAGCTAAGGGCCGTGCGGATGCCGACCACAGAACAATTTCGGGCAGAGCTGGCGGCTCAGATATCAAGGGCCGGCAAACAAGGCCGCCCGCACGTCGAGATCGATGCCGGGGAACTGCACCGAGTCGTTGGCGGCTATCCACCCCAAGACGGCACTTCCCACGCCATGCCATCATGCTGCAACGTCATGCATGAAGAACTCAAGCGTGGGAACGCCGAGATCGTCCACGAAACAGGGAGCGGGCACGCTCCTGCGTTGACAATACGTTACCATCTGCCGCTATAGTCCGCGCGTGCGGCCAACGTCATCACTTCCGAGATTTCGTGCCGCGCAATTTAACCCGCCCGCGCAGCCGGGTCTCGTCGGCAACACGATGGCTTGGAAGATTGACCGGCATGCTCGTGAGCGCATTGGCCTTTGATCCTCTTATCCCTCCAGAACTGAGGCAAGGCGCTTCAGTTTTCTGACAGCGTCATCAAGCCCGCCCTTGGTTGTGTCGAGATCGTCCGAGTCCAATGTAGTTTCGACAGCCTCTAGCTGGCGGGCGGCGCAACTCTTCGGCGGCTTCCTTGGGGCCCATACCGGCCTCCCTTAAATTGGGCGCTCTCAGATCGGCAATACGCCACTTTCAACCGCTGGCGCGTTGTGACCATTTCGCTTCCGACAAGCTCCCAAAGAATCTCACTGGACTTGCAGAAATGGGTTGCCAAATTGGTCCAGGAAAAGACCGCTACCACTGGATGGCTTTTTACCTTGGCTCCCACCGCTCGGGTTTGCCGCAGCGCTCTGGGCTGTGGCAGTCAGCACAAATAACGTAAATTCAGACAGCTTCGGTCGATCCTGAGGCGTGATGTACAAATCGTGATAGCCATAGTGACCAAGAAAAATAACGTCTGTAGGCAATTCATTTCGTTCGGTAAGAAGCCAGCGCCCGTGAAGCGCAGTTAGCCGTTTGTTGATCCAGGGGATTGAGGTCTTGGTATAAAGCGCGTGGCGCTTCAGGCACAAAATACATCCTGGTTCATGCAAATAGCGCTCATCTGGAATCTGAATGTTCGTTGTTACGCTTGCACACCCAGCGGGCGCGCCGATTTGACCCTTAGTTGGCATCATCCTCGTTAAGCCGATATCAGGGCAGTAAATGCTGTCGTTCTCAATTGGTGGCGGCGACGATCCGTTACCGGTGACAAAGGTTATCGTCTGGGGTTTCTGCACAAGCGGGTATTCATCGACAAGATCCTCATTGTCGAACTGCCCAAGGGCATATCTATATAGTGATCTCAGGCGCCTCAACTCGTCGCCATCGATAACCGGATTATAGCTCCAGCTTTGGCTCCAAGCGTCAGAAGCGCTTATCCCCACAGTGCCGGAGGCGCGGCTTGCCGTACTTTGGCTTTGGGTGGCCGTCGTAACCGTATTGGCCACCGTTTTTGTCACTTGGCCGACCGAGCCGATCGCATCGTTTAGTGGCGAACCGGCGGTTGGCGTGATTGAATTGGTTGTAGATGCATTTCCGCCAGAAAGATCAACGTGAGTTGGAATTGCGCCTGGGTTGTCCAAAACCAGGCTAAGATTAAACAGAATCTGTCTGGTTTGCAGATCGCCGACCGTCGACGCCAAATCAAGAGTGTTGGTATTGAGCTGCGAACTTGCGCAGCCGTAGACACAAAGCGATCCTATACAAATACCCGTGATGCGGGCCACTAACCACATGACACACCCCCCAAAATGTTAGCTGAGATACAATGTTGGGGTTACGCGCTTAAGTTGTCAATAGGGGCGGCACAACTATCATCTCGCGCAGCTGACTCTTCTGAAATATCTTGAGATTTTGCCAGGGCCTGTCACGCCGAAGGTCGCGGGTTCGAGTCCCGTCGCTCCCGCCAGGGATTTCAATGACTTAGCTGGTTTTCGGCAGGCCCCGGCATTTTCCGGCCGGCGACCTGACACTTTTGCCGTTCAGTCTGGACCGCCGCGGGCGCGTGTTTATGCGGCGACATCAACGGGCGCGCCGTCGTCTCCCTGGCACGCCCGCCTGTTTGGAAGGCGGCTTGCATTGGGCGTCGGCCCTAGGACTCCAATCCCGGGACCACAGTCCTGCCGCGCTCAGGGCGAGAGAGTTGCAGAAGTGCATTGCCCATGGGGCTTTTCGCGCCTCGCACCGATCTATCAATCGATTTTCCCGGGTCGTCAGGCTGATTTACCGCCCGCGTTCCTATCAACAAGATACGCACGCACACCAGCAGGGTGTGAGCAGCAAATCACGGGAGACACGACGATGTTTACCAACACCAAGATTGTTCTCGCGGCAGCCCTCATCTTCGGCTCCGCCTCCGCGGCCCTTGCGGCCGATTCCGGTGAAAACCACCAGGATAACGATCGATCTGTGCTGTCACGCAGCGTGACCCGGATCAATCCGGCGTGGGTTGGCATCTCCGCCAGTGCCGGCAGCGCTTACGGCTACGCCGCGCCCATTCAAAAGCAGCGTGCCGCGCGGGAGCACGACTACTCGGATCGCACCGACGACAACCGCTAGGATATCGCGTGCGTGACTGTTTGTTAGCTAAAGCCCCGGGCGAGTGCCCGGGGCCTTTTTCAGGGTCCGCTTCACTGCGCATGCAGCAAGCGAGATCGACTAGCGCGCCGCCTTCTCGCCGGCTGCCGTTTCGCCCGGCGTCACGCGCCGATCGAGCCAGTCGGCGATCACAGCGGCGATCTCGAGATTGTTCTTCTCCAGCATCAGGAAGTGGCCGTTGCCGCGAATGCCGATGTCGGCAAGCCGGGTGAAGTCGGCCGGCACGCCGGCCTGTTTCAGAAAGGCGGCGTTGCAATGGGCGGTCGGCGCGCCGAAGGAGGCTTCGGCGGACATCTGCAGCGTCGGGATATTCTTGAAATTGATCAGCTTGTGCGCCGGCTCCTGCTGCCGCCAGCAGCGGGCAAGCTCGGGCGCATCCGGCTTCTCCTGCCGCACGAGGCCAAAATCCTCGACGCCGTTCACCGGGGGATCGTAGGTGATGGGCGCATAGGTCACGCCGAACGGCTTGGTCAAGGGACCGTCCTCGAACCACTGCGGCGGGCCGACAAGCTTCACCTCGTAAAATGACGAGGTGCCCGCCTCGATCATCAGCAGCGCCTTGACGAGCTGCGGCCGCGCATCCGACGCGAGCCACACCGGTGCGGCGGACTGCGAATGCGGCACCAGGATCGCGGGGCCGATCCGGTCGAGCAATGCGATCGTGGCATCGCGGTTGACCGCCTCGCGGACCTTGGCATCGCCGATCATAGGCAGCGTCTCCGCCATGAACTGATCGAAGACCGGATCGCCGACCGTGCCGCTCCCGGGCCACTGGGTATGCGATTTCGCCTGCGGGAAAAAATTGTATCTCTCATAAGCGATGAAATCGCGCTCGACCGATTTTGGCGAGCGGATCGACTTTGGCCCATAGACCGCCTCGACATAGGGCGAGCGGCCGCGGCCCACCTGGTCCATGATGTAGACCGCATAGCCCTTGGCGAGGAAATACTGGCCCCAGCCATCGCGGCCGTCGGGCGTGCCCATGTAGCCTGCGCCCGCGAGGCAGCAGCCCTCGATCATCACGATCGGGTAGGGATGCGTGCGGTTGGTCGGGATGTAGTATTCGACATAGGCTTGGCCGGCGAGCACCGGGCCGTCCTTGGTGTCCACATACTTGCCGCCGACGAAAAAGTGGTTGGTCTTGGCGATCGACAAGGGTCCGACGCCGTCCGCGCGCGCCGTGAGCATGGCTCCGGGGCAGGCCAGGATGAGAGACGCCGTGGCGAGGCGGTTGATCCAGTTGCGGAAGCGGCTCGACAGGAATTTGCGAGAGACGGTCTGCATCGGTTCGCTCCCATGTCGCGGACGGTGAGGCCGCGATTATGGACCCGGCATGCCCGGAAGCAAACGGCCCGCCGGCGCATTTTGCGGGGCGGGCAGTGCAGGCGCACGACCGGGTTCCGGCCCAGGCGAACCTCATCAAGAGATGATGAAGATCGCAGCGAGTGAGACACCGTCCCGCGCGCTCATCAATCAATAATCACGCCGCTTGCCTTGATCGGGACCGCCCATTTAGCGATCTCGCTCTTGACGAATTGGCCGAGATATTGCGGCGTCGTGCGGTCGTCCGCGACCATGACCGCGCCGAGGCTCACCAGGCGGTCGCGCACCGCGGGTGTATTCATCGCTTTCACGATGGCACCGTTGAGCTTCTGCACGACCACATCGGGGGCGCCCTTCGGCAGAAAGACCGCGCTCCAGGTGTAGGCTTGCACGTCGGTGCCTTGCTCCAACGCGGTGGGCAGGTTGGGCAGCACGGCGGCGCGTTCCTTGGTCAGGATGACCAGGCCCTTGACGGTCCCGGCGTCGATCTGCGGCTTTGCGGTTACGACAGCTTCGCACAGATAGTCGAGGCGGCCGCCAGCGAGGTCCTGCATGGCCGGGCCGTTGCCGCGATAGGGAACATGCGTGACGTCGACCCCGATCACGTAGTTGAGCACCACGCAGCCCAGATGCGTGGCCGACCCCGCGCCGCCCGAGCCGTATTGCATCTTGGCCTGATTGGCTTTCGCATAGGCGACGAATTCCTTGAAATTGTTCGGCGGCAGGTCCTTGCGGGTGAGGAGGGTGATCGGAGTCTCCGCGATCAAAGCGACCGGCGTGAAATCCGCCGCCGCATCATAGAGCGGCTTCTTGTAGAGCGACTGGTTCTGGGCATGGGTGCCGACGCTGCCGAGCACCATGGTGTAGCCGTCGGGTGCGGCCTGGGCGACCCGCACCGAACCGGTCATGCCGCCCGCGCCCCCGACATTCTCGATGATGACTTGTTGGCCCAACCCCTCGCTCATGCTCTGGCCAATGATCCGGCCGAGCACGTCCTGCGGGCCGCCGGCCGCGAACGGGATCACCATCACCATGGGATGGTTCGGGAAATTCTGCGCGAACGCGGCACCATTCAGCGCACCAGCGAGGGTGACCAGCGCGCCAAAGGCGACACCGGAAAGCTTCTTGAGCATTTGGACCTCCTTACGGCTGGGGCAGTCGACGGTCGGGTGAACTGTCCTCTTGTCGCGTCGCCGATGTCTTTGAAAGTGCGCTCGTTATGATCGAGGGTTGAGATGTCGCCTCTTGCCGGATTTTGTCGCACAGATCGTTGGTGACCCCTTGGGCCGACAATCACGCGCGCAACCCAAGCGTAATCGGCTATCCTGCGATTGCAAGATGCAGCCGAATTTTCTGTCTCCTGTAGCCCGCTCTCCGAGCCACGGCGGATCGGATCAGCTTTCGTTCCGAACGACCGCGACGCACGTGATGTCGTCGGACTGGGGCGCGCCCTTCGCGAACGCCGCCACGCGTTTGGTGACGTGTTCCACCACCTTGCGCGCCGGATGGTCGCGCATCTCGAGAATCGCCTGCTCGAGCCGCTTATCGCCGAATTGCGCGGACTTCGAGTCTTCGGCTTCGGTCACGCCGTCAGTGTAGAGCAGCAGCAAGTCGCCGGGCGCCAGCGCGATCGAGCGCGGGACGTAGCCGACGTCATCGACGATCCCGAGCGGAGGGCCGCAGCTGCGCAGGGGCTCGAACATGCCTTCACCTCTGCGCAGCACCAGCGGCGGATTGTGACCACAGTTGCAATAGGTCATCGTGCCGGAGGGCACGTCGATCACGCCACAGAATAGAGTGGTGAACATCGTCTCTCGATTGTTGGCGACCAGCAGGTTGTTGGCGGCGTTGATCTCTGTCTCGAGGTCTTGGGCGGAGCGGACCACCAGCCGCATGACCGTTTGGGTCATCGCCATGAACAGCGAGGCCGGAACGCCTTTGCCGCAAACGTCGCCGACCGTGATCACGACCTGGTTGCCGTCCAGCTTGACAATGTCGAACAGGTCGCCCCCGACTTCGCGCGCCGGTATCATGTCGGCGAAGATATCGAGCTGGCCTTCGGCCAAGTCACTCGGCTGCATGTCCGGCAGCATGGCGCGCTGAATGGCCGCGGCACTCGCCATCTCGGCCTCGTGCGCGCGCTTCTGAGCCAGCTGCACGGCCATGATGCGGTCGGCGACGATCAGGCGATAGCCGATCGCGGCGCCAAGCGCGGCAAGCGCGGTCAACAGCGGCTCGACCAGCGGCACCGCCACCGCGGCGCGAAACGCGATCGTCGCGCCCGCGCTCCAGACCGTCGCCAGACCGAGGAAGGCCAGCGCGGCGCCGGAGGGCCCGAGCGCCAGCGCGGCCACGACTGCAAATGCCGCCAGCGCAAACGAGGCGAGCCCGGTACCGATGCGGCCGAGCTCGGTCAGCGCGTCGCCCCGCAGCAGATTGTTCACCGCGGTCGCATGGACATACACCCCCGATATCGAATCGCGGATGAACGTCTGTGCGACCGCCGGCGGCAGCGCGCAGCGCTCGGCGCGCGCGCCTTCGGGCGCGGTGGCAAAACGTTTGGACGTTATCTTGCGGTCCTCGACGTCGAGCACCGTGCCGATCAGCACGACCTTGCCGTCGAAATGGCGACGGAAGAAGTCCTTGTCGTCCTTCTCGACGCAGGCGCGCAGATCGGCGAGCGAGAAGGTCGGTATGTCGTCGGCGCCGCCCACGAAGTTGAGCGTGATCGTGTCGGGCACGGCGCCCGCGGCCGCGACCTTGGCGGACGCCGGCGCACCGCTGGCACGCGCGGCCAGCTCCGCTGCCATGGAGGGGACCGGCTCGCCATCGACCATGAATACGAGCGGCATGCGACGGATTACGCCGTCGGGGTCATTGTACGCGTTCAACGACCTGATATTGCGTCCGAATCCGACCGCCGCGCGCTGGCCGGGCGAGGGCATGACCGGATCGTCCTGATGCTGGACCTCGCCCAGCACGACCTTGCCGGCGCGCGCGCCGAGCGCCAGCGCACGCAGATAATCCCGGTCGAAGCCGCGCAGCCGGGCGCCCAGGGTTTCATCGCCGAACGGCACCGCTGACTGCTCGATGGTGGTCGGGAATACGATGTCGAACCCCACGACCTTGGCGCCGCCGTCGATGATCGCGGTCAGCACCCGGCCGATCTCGGGCGTCCAGGTGACGCTCGGGCTGCCTTCGAACGGCGGGGTCCTGAAGGTTTCCTCATCGAGCGCGAGCACGACCGCCTGCGAGGACGCCGGCGGGTGCACGGCACCGAAGGCGTACCAGCGCAGCATGGTCAGCAAGTCGATCGAGAATCCCCGCAACCCGTCGAGAGCGGGGGAGGCGGCGAGGAGGGCCGCGCAGAGTGCGATCAGGACGCCTGCTGCTGCTGCGCGCAGGCGAACCGGATCCATCGACGCGGTGGCCGGGGCTACTGGAAGCGCAGCAGGCGGCTGACGATCGGCGCCGGACCGGACTTGGCCTTGGGATCGATCTGGAACGTCATTTTGTGCCCACCGATGCTCGCATCGTAGATCGCACCTCGGGCAAGGCTGACGTTGATCCTGGCCAGATCGTAGAAGCCGGCGGCCGCGGCGGTGTCATCGATCTTGACCTCGTGGCGCTCGCCCCGGCGATCGGTCCGCTCGATAAGCAGCGTGCGGTCTCCGATTGCCAGGACCCTGGGGAGCTGGACCACCGGTGTGCGCGCAAAGAGGTCCGGTTGGATGTCGGCACTCTGAAGCCGGAACGCGCTGGCGGCGCTTTTGCTGGCTTGCTGGGAGCTCAGCTTCATCTTGCCGCCATCGCAGGGCACCTTGGCCCGCACGATCTGGCCGTCCCGCACATCGCTGTGGTCCGCCCCCACCAGCACCGTGCCGCCGGTGATGGTCTCATGCTCACAGGACTTGAGATAGCTGAGAACCAGGACGTCGCCGGGCGCGAGCTTGATCAGCTGGCCGCTGCCGACATAGTCCATGAACTCAACCTCGGAGGTGGCGCTTTTGACATCCTCCACCAACGCGGTCGGGACCAGGGGTGCGGGAGCGTGCGCCGAAGCCTGCGACGCAACGGCAAGGACGGCCACAGTGGCCGCGACGAATGATCTGGGCGCCATTGACGGTCTCCATAAGCAGGGAAAACCTGCTTCGGTGCCATTTAACATAGTGTGCATGGGATTGCCTAGTGGCCGCAGGCGGGCCCGCAGCAGCGCACGAGCCAAAATACCCCGGTTGCCGGGCTCGCCGGACGGGGCAGCGATGTCCGCTTTCAGGCAAGGCTCAGCCGGTCACGGCTGGGCGTGTCCACTATCGGGGTGGGCCGGTCGAGAAATACGCGCCGAGCTCACCAAGTGGAAAACGGAACGCCGAATGGCGAACGCGAATAGAAGAACTGGCGGTCGCGCTGGCGCGCATAGCGCGCCTCCGGCGCCGGCGCGTGCCGCCGCATGGCGATGCCGCCTTGCGGCTCGTTGCTGAGCACGGCCACGAACTCGGTGCCCTTGCCGGTTTCGGCGCTCAGGGGCTCGTCCGAGATGATCAGCGAAGATCGCGGCGACGCCGTCGCGGCGATGCGGTCCCGCACCTCCTGCGGAATAACGATGCGATCGAGCGCGCTTTTTGCGCCGCTCGCCTGAGCTGCGACCGGCTCGAGGTCGCGGCCGCCGCCTGCTGGTGGCCGCGCGTGCGCCTCCACGAGCGCGCGCGATTGTCCGTCGTCCACCGCGACGACGTTCCAGCGCAGGCCGGTGTCCGTTCGCGCCACCGCGGTGAACACATGCGTGCCGATCGGACGGTCGGGATCGGCGATCGTGACCGGACTCTCAAGGATGGGCTCGAAGCCCCGCCGCACGTACAGCCGCTGCGTCTTGCGGCTGATGAAGACCGAGACCGGATCGAGCGCTGCCTCGCTCGCTGCCTTGGCTGCCGCGGCCCGCGCGTTCTCCGCGGCGGCGACGGCTTCGCGGGCCGGTGCAACCGCATCGAGCTTCGGCTGCAGCTCGGCCTTGGCGGCCTCCCATTGCGCCCGCAGCTCGGTGGCTTTGGCGGCGGCTTTCGCCTTGGCGTCCTCGGCCCGCGCTTTCGCCTCCTCCGAGACGGCCGCGCCCAGCGCCGCGTCGGCGGCCGCGAGCTGCGCCTCCGCCCTCGTTTTGAGATCTTCCAGCCTGCGCATCGGCACTGTGGCGCGCGCCGCCTCTCTGGCGGCGATCACGGCCGCAGTCCTCGTCTCGTCCGCCTTCTTCGCCGCTGCGGCCGCCTCTGCGGCGAGTGCTGCGGCGTGGGCGAAAGCATCCGGGTTCGGCGAAAACAGGGCCGGGTGGGCAATCTCGACCGGAGCCGCGTCGCTCGGCGCGATGATCACGCGCATGCCGAGCCGCGTCTTGTCGAACAGGCGCTCGGCGAAGCCGTAGGGCATGCGTACGCAACCGTGCGATGCCGCATATCCCGGGAGGGGGCCGCCGTGCAGCGCGATGCCCGACCAGGTGATGCGCTGCATGTGAGGCATGGAGGCATCGTCGTAGAGGTTCGAGTGATGCTCCGCTTCCTTCTCAATGACGCTGAAGACGCCGGCGGGCGTTTCGCGTCCCTTCTGGCCGCTCGACACCGGAGCCCGCAGGATCCAGCCGTCGGCGTCATAGATCGTGATCTGCTGGCTCTTCAGCGATACCACCGCCATGATCGGCGCGCCGGCGACCCGCGGCGCCGCCGCCTCGATGGCGTGTTCGGCCTTGCTTGCGGCACTTACGGGACCGGGCGCCACCGCCACCACGGCGAGGGCGGCCGTCGCGACCAGGGTCGAGCCCGCGGCCAGCCGCATCGCTTCCGCCGACCGCAGCTTCGCGAAATAAGATGTCATGCCCGCCCTCTCCGGTACCCGGCTTGACCGGGGAAATCGTTACGCGATTGTGCATCGCACCGGGCAACTCGGGAACGCAGCAGGTGGTTCCGGCCGTTCGCCCGATTTGACGTGGTCTCGCCGGTGTCTTAGCACAGCGCGGGGTGCTTGGCTGGCGAGACCCATGCAATGGCACAGATTTACTACAGATTAACTAATGACGTCGCGGTTCCGTAATTTAGGCCGCATCGGGCGGAGGCAGGCGTCTGTCGGCGTCTCGCTTGGGGTATTGGCTTGCCTGCTCTCGGCTTTGCCGGCTGCCGTGGTGCCCGAGCCATCGATCTCAGCAACCGGCTCGGCCGAGCGTGGTTTTGCCCCCGCGTCATTGCGAGCGATCGAGGTTCCGGCCGAAAGGCTGAGCGAGTTGACCGAAATCAAGGTCCCGGGCGAAGTTCCATCCGAAGACGTCCTTTCGCCAGCAGATATCGCCGGCCTGTGGACCGCATCCGAGGTTCTGCCGAGCGCGGCGCCCACGCCCGAGCCGGAGATGGATGAAGTCAATCAGTACCTTTGGAATGTGTACGAGCGAACGGAAACAAAAAAGGACGGCAGCGGAAATTTCACCTGGAAGGACGTTGCGGCGGCGGCACGTCTGGGAATGTCACTCGGAGATTATGTAATTCGAGGCATGGATCGCGATTTTCGCGAGGTGCTGTACCGGGCCGGCCTTGCCATGGACGCGGCCGGTATTCGTTGGACCATCCTGAGCGCCTTCCGCGATGACTATCGCCAGTTTCTCGCCACCGGTTACAAGGCCCGCATCGGCGATTCGCTGCATGGGGGAAGTGCCACGACCGGCGGCTATGGGCATGGCTGCGCGGTCGACATAAAGCTTGCCGATAGCGACTCGCGCCCGCTCTGGACCTGGCTGGATGCCAACAGTGCCCAGCTTCATCTCGACCGACCATTGCCCGGAATCGACCCGGCACATGTGCAGCCACGCGGACCATGGCATCAGGCAGCGGCCGCACTGCGCAGTGAGCGGCTCGGCAAGGAGACGGGTTCTGAGACGGTCGCGACCGAGCCGGATCGCCTCGACGGCGTCCCTCCGAGCGAAGAGGACATGCTCTGCATCGGCCTGCATCACCACCGGGCCGACCCCATTCAGGCGGTAACCGCGCTACCGATCCTTGCGCCCGTCAAGGTGGCCACCTTGGCACGCGGTCTGGGAAAACCGGCGAGCGCAGGGAACAAATCGCACCCGAAAGCACGGAGCCGTCTGGCTGCTCGGGCAGAATCCAAATCCGCCGGGACCAAGCAACCCGCCGGGGAAGTCGCCAAGACGACGCGCGGCAAGGCTGCCGACAAGATCGGGGCGAAACATGTGCTTCACGCGATTCCTCCCAATGCCAGCTCGACCTGACAGTGGTCGATCCACGGACGACCGGCCTGGCTTGCGGTGTGGACTTCGGGTGCGGCTGGAAACCATCAAAAGCCTGTCCGCGGCGGGGCTTGTCGCTGTTTCCCTGTGGCTTGGCCTCGCCGGCCCGGTGGCCGCAGGACCGATCGAGGACAGCGTCAGCGCTTTCGGGCGCGGCGACTACGCGACCGCGCTCCGTCTCGCCCGTCCGCTGGCCGACCAGGGCAACCCATCCGCTCAAGCCCTGCTGGGGCTCATGTACGTGCTGGGCCGGGGCGTGAAGCAGGACTATGCGGCGGCGCTGACGTGGTACCGCAAGGCCGCCGATCAGGGCTTCGCCAGCGCCCAGTCCGACCTGGCGTCCATGTACGACCAGGGCTTTGGCGTGAAGCAGGACTACGCGGCGGCGCTGACCTGGTATCGCAAGGCGGCGGCCCAGGGCTTCGCCGGCGCCGAGTACAATCTCGGGCTCATGTATGCCAACGGCAAGGGCGTGGCGAAAGACTCCACCGCGGCGGTGACCTGGCTGCGCAAGGCCGCCGACCACCGCGACGCTGCCGCCGCGTTCACGCTCGGGCTCATGTACGCCAATGGCGAGGGCGTGCCACAGGACTTCACCGCGGCGGTGACATGGTATCGCCAAGCCGCCGAAATGGGATTCGCCGACGCCCAATACAATCTCGGGACCCTGTATGGCAGGGGCAAGGGCGTGCCGCAGGACTATGTGATGGCGCACATGTGGCTTAACCTGGCGGCAGGTGCCGGCAATCAGGACGCGTTACAGGATCTCGACGGGATCGCGCGCCGGATGACCCCGGCACAAATCGCGGACGCACAGAAGCTCGCGCGCGATTGGAAACCGAGACCCAATTAGTCCCGCAGCCCCCAACAAACTGGATCCTCAATGGTAAGCAAGTCCGTCGACCCGGCGACCCGCCTCGCGGCGCAGGCCGACCTGCGCAAGTGCCTGAAGGTGGCCGAAGAGATCGGTGAGATCGAGGTGATCGAAGGCGCCGACCCGCATCTCGAGATGGGCGCGCTCTACGAGCTCAGCCTGCAGAAATCGATTCCCCCCATCCTCCTGTTCCGAAAGATCAAGGGATTCCCGGATGACTACCGGGTGGCGGTCAATGTGCGCTCCTCCAAGGTGCTCAACGAAGGGTTCGGGCTCGAGCTCGTGCAGGCCTACCGCAAGCACCGCCGCAAGAATACCGACCCGATCCCGCACGAGGTGGTGGGGCAGGGGCCGGTGCTTGAGAACGTGCTGATGGACAATCAAGTCGACATTCTCGCGTTCCCGGCCCCCAAGTGGCACGGCCACGACGGCGGCTCCTATATCGGCACCGAATGCATGGTGATCGCCAAGGACCCGGACAGCGATTGGGTCAATGCCGGCACCTATCGGGTCTCGGTGCGCGACAAGAAGACGCTGAGCATCTTCATCGAGCCCGGCAAGCACGCCGACACCATCCGCAAGAAATGGTGGGCGCGCGGCGAGCACTGCCCGATGGTGGTGACGGTCGGGCAGGCGCCGGCGCTCGGCGCCGCCGCGGCCTCAACCCAGGCCGAGAACGTTTGCGAGTTCGACACCGCGGGCGGCCGCATCGGGCGCGCCATCCGGGTGGTCAAGGGCCGCGTCACCGCACTGCCGTTCCCCAACGACGCCGAGATCGTCTACGAGGGCTTCATGCCCTCGCCGCAGGAAGTATCCATGGTGGAGGGGCCGTTCGGCGAATGGCCGGGCTATTACGCCTCGAGCGGGCCGGAGCCGGTGCTGCAGGTCAAGGCGATCTATCACCGCAACGATCCGATCCAGGTGGCGCAGCCGCCGGCGCGACCGATCTATCCGGGCACCTATTT
>DASYFD010000293.1:0-2536 GCA_036498625.1 Xanthobacteraceae bacterium
AACCAAGTGGAAGCGTTCGGGTCCGAACGGATCGAGCGACTTGAGATCGAAGTTCTCGAGGATGTTGAGCATCACCAGCGCGGTGAGCCCCTGCCCGTTCGGCGGGATCTCGACCAGATCGAGCCCGCGATAATTGGTCGAGATCGGCTCGACCACGTCGCCGCGATGGCTGGCGTAGTCTTCCGCAGTGAGGAACGAGCCGCGCGCAGCGAGTGTCTGCGCGATGTCCTCGGCGACCTCGCCTTCGTAGAAGCCACGCGCGCCCGTGGCGGCGATGGTGCGCAACGTCTGAGCGAGCGCGGGAAAGCGGATGACATCGCCTTCCTTCGGCGCGGCGCCGTTGAACAGATAGTGCTTTGTCGCGCCGGGATCGGCCTTGAGCTTGCCCACGTGACGCTGCCAATCCCAGGCAACGCGCGGCGCGACCGGGAAACCGTTTTCAGCGTAATGGATCGCGCGCTCGAGCGCGCGGTCGATGCCGAGACGGCCATGCGTGTTGAGGATCACCTCCCAGGCGTCGATCGAACCGCCAATGGTGACCGCATGGATCGAGTTGCCGATCTCGGTCATGCCCTTGGCAATCAGCGCCTCGTACGACGCCTTGGCGCCGGAGCGGCCGGAGCCGTTATAGCCCCACACTTTCTTGCCGGGCTGCGAGACGAGCGCGTAGCAGTCGCCGCCAATGCCGGTCATGTGCGGCTCGACCACGCAGAGCGTCGCGCAAGCCGCCACCGCCGCGTCGGCCGCGGTGCCGCCGGCGCGCAGCGCGTCGATGGCCGCGAGCGTGGCCAGCGGATGCGAGGTCGCCGCCATGCCGTCGCAGGCGATCACGGGCGAGCGGCCCGGCAGTGCAAAATCTCGGCTCATGGCTGTTCCGGAACGTTGGGAGCGGTCAGGTGGGAAGGCTGCTCTCGACCGTGAGGTCGCGTTGGGCGGAGCGCAGCGACACCGCGAATCCGCCGAGAACGTCGACGAAGCTGATGACGAGCAGCAGGAAGAAGGTCGAGGTGCCGGCCTGCCTGACCAAGATGAACTCGACGAGCATGGCGAGGAAAAGGATCAGCGACAGCGCGTGATCGACCACGCTGCGCATGCCGATGCGGGTCGACTTCATCAGCTCGCCGAACAGCAGGATGACGGCCAGCGCGATCAGCATGTCGCCGGCCGACATGGTCCAGTCGGCGCCGGACATCATGTGCACGTCCGTGAGGGTGCCGGTCCAGCTCACGCCCGGCATCAGGAAGGCGATGATGTTGTAGATCGCGAACGTGATCAGCAGCAGAGGAAAGCCGAGGGCGAACATGCGCTTTCCTCCGGGCCGGGGCCGCAAACGATCAGGCCTCGGTCTTCACCTTCAGAACCTGGCGGCCTTTGTACATGCCGGTCTTCAGGTCGATGTGGTGCGGACGGCGGAGCTCGCCCGTATCCTTGTCCTCGATATAGGTCGGGCGCTTGAGCGCATCGGCCGAACGGCGCATGCCGCGGCGCGACGGCGAGGTTTTTCTCTTTGGCACAGCCATGGGAAGGAACTCCAAAATTCACGAATATCGGTTTGGCCGGGCTTATAGAGGATGGGTGCGCGCAAGGCTAGGGGAAAGGCGTCCAAACAGCCTTAACGGACGCAACTGGCGGCGCCGGGCGCCCGGTTGGAGCGGCCGACGTAGAGGCCGGCCAGCCGCCGCAGGCCCGGACCGGGAGAATGGGCGTTGCGGGCGGCCGGATTGGGCAGCACGGCGGCCAGAAGGGCCGCCTGATAGTGGCTCAACTCGCGGGCTGACTTGCCGAAGGCGTAGCGGCTCCCGGCCTCGACCCCGAACTGCCCATTCGGGCCCCATTCGGCAATATTCAGGTAAATCTCCAGGGTCCGCCGCTTGGACAGGACAAGGTCGATCCACAGGGCGAGCGGGAATTCCAGTGCCTTGCGGACGAAGCTGCGGCCGGGCCAGAGAAACAGGTTCTTGGCCACCTGCTGGGTGATGGTCGAGCCGCCCCGCGCGTCGCCGAGGTCATCAGCCTCGGAGATGGCGTCGCGGATTTCCGTGAGATCGACCCCGTGATGGGTGCAGAAACGGCCATCCTCGGCCACGATCACGGCCAGCGCCAGCGCCGGCGAGACCCGCGACAGGGGCACATAGACGCGCTCGACCCGCTGGCCGGTGATGCGCCGCCAGAGCATCACCGTGGAGACGGGTTCCACCACCGCGTAGAGCGGCGTCAGCAGATACGGCAGCAGAATCAGCGCCAAGACGAGGAAAAGGACGGCCCGGAACGGGCGCGGCACCCGCGGCAGGCGCAAAATGTCGTGTGTAACGCTCATGCCTTTGCGGGACCGCTGCATGGCTCGACCTTACCCCATGCCGACCCGATTGCGGTCAACGCCGCGCCAGGGTTAGTAAAGGCGCATGCACGCAGTTCCCTCCCAAGACTTCACCGCCCGGCTGGCCGACGTCGCCACCGAAACCGAAACTCTGCTCGGCACCCTGCTGGGCGATGCCGCGCTGCCCGGCGAGCTCGCCCGCCCGCCGCGGGTGCTCGC
>DASYFD010000294.1:0-9698 GCA_036498625.1 Xanthobacteraceae bacterium
TGTTGAACACGAACTCGCCGCCGTGATCCGGATTGTCGACGGTCGGCAGGATGGTCCAGCCGGTGATCACCTTGGCGAAATTGGTGACGTCGGCCTGCGCATAGACGGTCCGCACCCCGAGCGTATGCAGCTCGAGGATCTCGCGCGCCAGATTCTCGTTGAGGCCGCGGTCGCGGTTGATGCCGGCGACCGAGGTGGGGCCGATCGACGAGGCGTTGTCGAGATAGATCAGCATGGCGGGATGGCTCTCGGCCGCCAGCAGCATGTCGGCGAACCGGCCGAGCACATGCGGGCGGATCGCCTCGCGCTCGTAGGCGCCCGCCATCACGGTCGAATCGAAGTTGACGCAGAAATGATTCGACCAGAACCACACCAGCCGCTCGACCAGCCCGATCTCGGCGTTGATGGCGGCGCGATAACGCGCCTTGGCCTCGTCGAGAAAGATTTGCCGGCGCAGCGGCACTGTCTTGGGCGGGGCGGCGGCCGGCTTGGCTGCCGTCGCCGGTTCGGCCGCCGCCGCATCCGGCTTCTGCTCCATCGCCATGGTGTTTTCCGGCGCTGGATTCTCCACGGCCCCGGCGCCTGCCGCCGCACCGGCTACCGCCGCGGCTGCGGCCTGCTTGCGCTTTTGCTCGAGCTTCTGGTCGGCGAGACGCTGGGCGTTGCTCTCGTAGAGGGCGCGGTTCTCGCTGCCGCTGGTCGGCAGGTCGGCATTGACGATCTGTCCCGCATTGGGGACGTCCAGATCGGCGATGAGCGCGCCCAGCGGATCGGGCGCGAGCGCCGCGATCGAGCCCGCCTTGGGGCCGAAGCCGAATCGATGCAGGGCGAGCGCCGCCCCTCTTGGATCAAGGGCCATGATGTTCGATCCTGACTGACGAGCTTTTGAATCGGGCGGCGAGGTCAACGGCAAAGTGCCGAACGTCACAGATCGTCGCCGGTATGCGCAATATAGAGCATCCGCCGGGGGGCGGCAACATCACCCCGAATACCGGGCTGGAAAAAATCGATTGGCGGCTGCCACGAGGCGGTCACAAAGCCGACGGGCGCAGCCGAGCTGAATCAATCTGCTCGTCGATCCCCGATCGTTTCTTGCCCGCTGCGTTTGATGATATCTCATTTCGCGACGTGATCGAAAACCGGAGATGCCGCAGTGCCGATCTATCTCAACGAGCAGCACGCCGCCGAATTCGTCGATATGCCGTCCGCGGTCGCGGCCGTGCGGGACGCCTTCCTGGCGCAGGCGCGCGGCGAGGCGGTCAACATTCCGCGCACGCGGCTCGAGTTCGGCGAGCGCAGGCTCAATGTAATGGCCGGCGGCGGCCGCGCTCCCGACCGCTACGCGCTCAAGTCCTACGGCTCGGCGACCTATCACATCCTGCTGTATTCGGCGCAGCAGGGCTTGCTCGCCATCATGGAGGCGAACCTGCTCGGCCAGATCCGCACCGGCGCCGCGAGCGCGGTCGCCACGCAGGCGCTGGCGCGTCCCGATGCCGGCAAGGTCGGGCTGATCGGCGCCGGCCGGCAGGCGCGCACGCAGATTCATGCACTGCACAGCGTCGGCCGCGCCCGCGAGGTCGCGGTCTTTGCCCGCAATCGCGCCAAGCAGACGGCGTTCTGCGTGCAGCTTGCATCGGAGCTGGCGCTGCCGGTGCGTGCCGCGTCGTCGGCGCAGGAGGCGGTCGCCGGCGCCGACATCGTGGTCACCGCCACCAATTCATCCACCCCGGTGGTGATGAGCGAATGGCTCTCGTCCGGCGCCCATGTGAACGCGATGGGGGCCAACGCGGCGTCGCGCCGCGAACTCGATCCGCAGATCGTGCTGCGCGCCGCCCTGGTGGTCACCGACGATGTCGAGCAGGCCAGGACGGAGGCCGGCGAATTCATCGATCTCGCGCGTGCCGGCCGGCTCGATTGGAATGATCTGATACCGCTGCATCGGGTCATCGGAGCGCCGGGCTTTCGGCGGGATCCCGACGCCATCACGCTGTTCAAATCGCTCGGTGTCGGCCTTGAGGATCTGGCGATCGCATCCTTGTTGTATGACCGCGCGGCCGCCAGCGGCCGGTTCAAGCCGCTTTGACGCGCGGAATTTTTGGAGCAAACGACGCGCCCGATTTTGAATTTGGCCCGCCGGGCCGGCGCGCGTCGCGTCGAACTATACAAAACCGTAACATCGTATTTTACAGAAACGTATTGCCCCGCAGAACTGCCGGAAAGCTTCGCGGATCAGCCTGCAAGACAAGACGCATCAGACGTCGCTGTTGACAGCTCGGCAACAGAGGAAACGACCATGAATCGCAAAATCGCTTTCACAGCCCTCTCCCTCGCCATCGCTTTCGGCGGCGCCTCGGGTGCCATGGCGGCCGGCAAGAAGCACGGTGATGCCCGTGCCGCCTATGCGTCCGCGACTGCTGGGAGTGTCGCCGATCCTCGTCATAATCAAGGTGGCAACCACGAGACCTGGTGCGACCTCGATCCGCAGTGCAACGGCTGGAATGCGTGGCTGCAGGACGTCAACGCCAGGAAGCTGGGTGCCGGGCACTAGCGAACGCAAATCCCGGCATTTGATGAGCCGCCGGCAAGCATCCTCCCCCAACAAGAAACTCGAAGACGACCTGACGGATTTCTCCCCGGGGCCCGCCCCGGGATTTTTTTGACGTCGGCGTCAAATGTCGCGGGCTGGGAACCCGTCTGCACTGTGCCCGCCGCCATCTTTCGGCGCGCCCGCGAACCTAGTAGGCTGCTGAAATCGCAAGCGCGCGGCGTCGCACCGAAGAGAGGAATGCCATGAACCGGGGTACCATCTTGGGCTTGTTTGCAGTCGCGGCGCTCGGGCTGATCATGGGGCCGACCGGTGCGGTCAGCCAGCAGCGCAGCCTCAAGGAGCAACTGGTCGGCAGCTGGACGCTGGTATCGATCATCGCGACCGACAAGGCGGGCGGCAAATCCGACCGCCGCGGCCCGAACCCGAAGGGCCTCCTCATCTTCGGCGCCGACGGCCACTACTCGATCCTGACCTCGCGCTCCGACCTCCCGAACTTCAAGATCGACAACGTGAACCAAGGGACGGCCGAGGAGAACAAGGCGGTGATGACCGGCATGATCGCCAATGTCGGAACCTGGTCGGTCGACGAAGCGACCAAGACCATCACCACCAATGTCGAGGCCGGCTCTTTTCCCAACCTGAACGGGCAAACCCAGACGCGCGTCATCAGCGCGCTCACCGCGGACGAGCTGCGCTACGTCAATGGCGCGTCGGTGTCCGGCACCGTGGACGAGGCGACTTGGCGGCGGGCCAAATAGGGCGCGCTCACTTCAGCTTGCTGCCGGTGCGCGCCAGCGCTTCCTGCTTCCACATCTCCCAGGTGCGGTCGGAGCCGTGGCCGGGCCGGTGGCGGCTTTGCTCCTTGTCCATCAGGGCGGCTTCCTCCGGCGCCAGATAGGTGATCGGGCCACCCAGCATCTTGGCCTGCAGCAGCAGCTTGGCATTGGCCTCGGTGTAGATCGCCCGGTACACCACCACCCGCACGCTCGGCGCCACCACGAGATTGCCGTGCCCGCGCAGGAGCGCGACCGAGTTCTTGCCGAGCGTCTGCGCCAGCGCCTTGCCGAGCGCGCTGTTGGAGATCAAGAGATTGGTCCAGCCGGCGGCCGAGCGTGTATCGAACACGGGGACCTCGGGATAGAAGAACGCCGCCCGGATCGGCCGCAACGGCACTTGCGTGACGCTGAACGGAACCACGGTCGGGGAGTGGCTGTGCACGACCGCATTGACGTCGGGGCGCGCCTTGTAGACCTCGGAATGAATGAATCGCTCCGAATAGACCGGGCGCTCGTCGGGCGCGATGAGCTCGCCGTCGAGGCCGAACTCCATGATGTCGGAGGCCACCACCAGGCCGGGGGCGCGCGCCCGCGACATCAGGAAACGATCGGGGTGGTGCGGGTGGCGGGCGCTGATATGGCCATAGCCGTCGACCACGTCCTGCACGTAGAGGACGCGGTTGCCGATCACCAGATCCTCGATCACCGTATTCAATTCGGCGCTCGGGCGTGCCTTGGCGGCGCCGCCGCTCTTTTTTGCGATCTTCCGAGCTTGTTGCTTTTTCGCCATCGCGCCGTCTCCCCCGGTGTTTATGGATGCAGTCTTGTGCGCAAATCCGATCAGCCGTCAATCCGGCTTGGCCCCGCAGCCCGGATGGAGCACTTGCATAATCCGGGAACGCCGCTCCCGCATTGCGCTGCGCTCCCTGCGGGCTACAGCTATGCGGCGTCGGGCCGCGCCAGCACCTCGCAGCCGTTCGGAGTGATCGCCACCATCGCGGAGGCGACGGCGCCGGCTTGCGGATCGCGCGCGCCCACATGCAGGGCATAGACGTCGCCGGCCGCGAGGATGTGGCTGGCGTCGGGGCGCAACTCGCCGCCTTCGTTGGGCGAGAATCCGATGCGCCGGCCGATGCTGCCGCTGAGGGCGGGATGCAGTGGCATGCCAAGCGATGCCATGGCTTTGGCATGCAGCTCGGATGCGGTGATGCCCGCAGCCGCGATGCCCAGCACGGCGGCAAGGCCGGCCTGCGCGCATTGGTGGACGTCGCGCGGCGGATCGGCCGCGCTCACGAAAGCCTCGGCCCAGTAGCCCCGGTGCTTGACCGCGATATAACCGAGGAGCGGCGTGTCTTTGGGTTGCGGCGCGAACGCGCCCGCGAGCGGCGCCAGGGTGCGCCCGCCATCGTGGCTCACCAAGGTGCGAACGTCCTGCGCCGCCAGCGCGCGCGCCTTGCGCTCGCCCGCGAGTGCCGCCGCCTCGACCCCCATGCCGTCGCGCCAGGCCTGCATGAAGGCGGTGGCGCCCGCCCGCACGACGGCGCAGGCGTCGCGGATCAGGGACAGCTCGCGCGGCCGCGTCGAACGCAGCGCGTGCACCTCACTGTCGGCTGCGACCATGCGAAACCGGTTACCCAGGCTTTTCTCAATCGACGCCATGAGGGCTGGCCGCATCAAATCGAACCGCAGCGTGCCGATATCGGCGGTTGCATCCGCGCCGAGGCCTGCGAGCCAGGGATCGAACGCGCTCTCCCAGGTCCAGGCCGACATCACTTCGGGAATCCAGGTCATCAGCCGCTGCGCCGGCATGTCGCGGGAGCTCATGGAGACCAGCAGCCGCGGCTCGCCCTGGCGCGGCAGCAAAGCTAGCGCCCAGCGGTGACGCGGAATGAAGTTGGTGAACCAGGCGAGCTCTGAATGCTCGCGCGCGTCGCCATAAATGAGCATGGCGCCGCAGCCCTTGGCGTCCATGACACCGTGCAGCGCGCGCAGGCGAATCTGGAATTCATCGCGCGGGACGCGGTCCTGCTCGAACCTGTAGGCGCCGATCATGGTGCAGGGATGTACGGTGCGCATATCAGACCGCAATGCTGTCGAGCTGGGCGGTGCGGGCCGACAAGGCTTCGGCGCCGGCAGCGGTGACCACCACCGGCTCCCCGCACATCAGGTATCCGGTTTCCGGCAGGTACTGGTTGGGGTGCATCACGAACACCATGCCGTCCTCAAGCCGCGCCTCGCTGTCGATGGTGAGATCGCCCGGAGCATCCGAGGTGATGCCGAGCCCGTGGCCGCGCACCCGCATATAGGGCGGCCGGCAATAATCCCCGTAGCCGGCGGCGCGGAAGCAATCGTCCATGCGCGCCGTCACCTCGCGCACGCCGGCGCCCGGCACCGCGGCGGCCTGGCCGGCCAGCATGGCCTGCTGCAGCACTGCGTATTTCTCATGCAGGAGCGGCGTGGTCTCGCCGATCACGGTGGTGCGGCAGATCTGGGCGAACTGGCCCTGATAGCAGGGCGTGATCTCCGACAGGATGATGTCGCCGACGTCGAGCACGCGGGCGCCGGCGGCGGTAACAGCGAGATTATGCTGCGACGCGCTCAGCAGCAGGAAGTTGTCCTCGGCGCCGAGCCCCTTCATGAAGCCGTAGAGCTCGGCCGCGAGCTCGAACTCGCGCACGCCCGGGCGTGCGAACTCGAGGAATCGCTCGTAGCCGCGCTCCGCGATCCAGGTCGCCTTGCGGGCCGCCGCCAGCTCCTGCGGCGTGCGGATGCGGGCGAGCTCGCGCGCATATCTGTCGTCGGCTTTGACTTTTCCGCCAAACACCGCCTCGATGTGGCCGACCAGGCCGAGCCCGAGCGTCGACAGCGCCACCGTAACGGTCTTGCGCGGGTCGATGCCATGGGCGGCGAGCGCTGTCGTGAGCGCCTGCGGCAGGTCGTCGGTGCCGATGGTCTTGCCGGTGCGCGACAGCGCGGCCGCGCGCTCCGCCTCCCAGGCCGGGGTCACGATCAAGGTGGCGGCGCCGGAGTGGTCCACCACGACGGCGCTTTCGCCGATCGGACGCACGCCGGCGAGCACGAACACCGCGTGCGCTTCCAGGAACGAGTTCTGCCCGCCGTTGAACGCGATCAGGCCGTCGAGCCCCGCTCTGGCGAGATAGCGCGCGGTCGCGGCCAGCCTGGTGTCTTGGGTGGTCATGTGCTGCTCTTATTGTCATCGCCGGGCATAGCCCGCGAAGACGGGCGTGACGCCCTTATGTCCAGGCGATCTCGATTAGGTGGGCACAGTGCGTCCCTCATCGAGATGGCCGGAACAAGTCCGGCCATGACAAACTGAGGCGTCAACCCGGCCATGACAACTGGGGGAGTCGCTCGAGTCAAACAAATCGACATCAGAACTTCACCCGGTCGGGGCCCTTGAGGCCCAGCATGGTGCGCGCCTCCTTGGGGGTCGCCACCTCGTAGCCGAGCTCCTCGATGATGCGGCGGATCTTCGCCACCTGCTCGGCATTGCTGGCGGCGAGCTTGCCACGGCCGATATAGAGGCTGTCCTCGAGCCCGACCCGCACATTGCCGCCGATCATGGTGGCCATGGTGGCAAACGGAATCTGGTGCCGCCCGCCCGCCAGCACCGACCACTCGTACTGGTCGCCGAACAGGCGGTCGGCGGTGCGCTTCATGAACAGGAGGTTGTCGAATTCCGGCCCGATGCCGCCCAGGATGCCGTAGATCAGCTGCAGGAAGATCGGCGGCTTGAACAGCCCGCGATCCACGCAATGGGCCAGGTTGTAGAGATGGCCGGTGTCGTAGCATTCGTGCTCGAACTTGACGCCGTGCTCGTCGCCCAGGAGCTTGGCGATCCGCTCGATGTCGCGAAAGGTGTTGCGGAAGATGTTCTGGTCCGACTGCAGCAGATATTGCTCCTCCCAGTCGTGCTTCCAGGTCTTGAAGCGCGCCGCCATCGGGTAGAGCGCGAAGTTCATCGAGCCCATGTTGAGCGAGCACATTTCCGGCGAGAACGTGCTGGCGGCGGCGATGCGCTCCTCCACCGTCATGGTCACGCTGCCGCCCGTGGTGATGTTGATCACGCTGTCGCAGGCCTGCTTGATGCGCGGCAGGAACTGCCGGAACACTTCCGGGTCGGGCGAGGGGCGGCCATCCTTGGGATCGCGCGCATGCAGATGCAGGATGGCGGCGCCCGCCTTGGCGGCGTCGATCGCTTGCGTCGCGATCTGGTCCGGCGTGACCGGCAGGGCGTCCGACATGGTCGGGGTGTGGATCGAGCCGGTGATCGCGCAGGTGATGATCACCTTGTTGGATTTTTGCGCCATGGGGTCGGGAGTCCTCCGGGTTATTCTTGCGGGCTATTTTTGGCCTGCCGCGGGCGCCCCACGATCATCGAGGACGACGCGCCGTTCAAGGGGGAACAACTGCCAGCCGAACCGCTCCACGATCAAGCCCCAAATTCCCTTCGGGGCGAACAGCATGACCACGATGGCGACCGCGCCGAGCAGCAGCAGGTAAAGCGTGCCGAGATCCGCCAGGGTCTGGCGCAACAGGAAGAACACCACGGCGCCCACGATCGGCCCCTCGATGCGCCCGATCCCGCCGATCACGGTCATGAAGATCACGAAGGCGGTCCAGTCGTTGACGCTGAAGGCCGCATCGGGGCTGATCCGCAGCTTCTGCAGAAAGATGAGGGCGCCGATCATGGCGGTGGCGAACGCCGTGATGATATAGACCACGACCTTGATACGGATGACGTCGATGCCGTTGCTGCGCGCCGCCAGCTCGTTGTCGCGGATGGCCTTGAGCGCCAGGCCGTAGCGCGAGCGCAACAGGCATACGATCAGCAGCACCACCAGGATCACCAAAGCGAGCGCCACCCAATAGATCAGGAATTCGCGCGCCTGCCGGGTGGTGGCGATCGAGGTCACGATGCCGGCCGGAAGGCTCAGGCCGGAGCCGCCGCCGAGCACCGAGACCTGCGAGGCCAAGAGCCGGAACACCTCGGCCACGATCCAGGTCCCGATCGCGAAATAGTGGCCGCGCAACCGGAACAGCAGCCCGGCGGCCGGGATCGCCACCACGGCCGAAATGACGCCTGCGACCGGGATGGCCCACAGGGGCGGCAGCCCGGCCCGCAGGGTCAGGGCGAATAAAAGATAGGCGCCGAGCCCCACATAGGCCTGCTGGCCGACCGAGACGAGGCCGGCATAGCCGGCCAGCAGGTTCCACAGGCTGGCGAGCCCCACATAGGCATAGATTTCGGTCAGCAGCCGCAGGTCGTCGCGGCCGCCCCAGGCCGGCGCGGCGGCCAGCACGACCAGGACGAGGGCCATGAGCCCGATGCCGATGCGGCCCGCCCGATCCGCGTATTCGACCCGCAGGTTCATCCGCGCACCTTCGGGAACAGCCCTTCGGGCCGCACCGCCAGCACCAGCAGGAACACCAGATGGCCGGCGAGCGTCTGCCAGCCCGGATCGATCTGTGCCCCGATCGCCTGCGCCACACCGAGCAGGATGCCGCCCAGGAGGGTGCCCCACAGGCTGCCGAGGCCGCCGATGATGACGGATTCAAATCCGAAGATCAGGCGCGCCGGCCCGATCGCCGGATCGAAGTTGGCGCGCACGGCAAGCAGCACGCCCGCCACCGCCACCACGGCGAGCGACAGCGCCATGGCGAGGCCGAAGATGTGCCGGTTGTCGAGCCCCATGAGCTGCGCCACCGACGGATCGTCGGCGGTGGCCCGGAAGGCGCGCCCGAGCGCGGTGCGGTAGAGCACGAATTGCAGCGCCGCGATGACGGCGACCGCGACCGCAAAGGACAGGAGCGGCAGCAGCCCGATCGAGATGCCGCCCAGGGGAAAGCTCGCCACCTCGATGGCGCCGGCCTGCAGCTTGCGGCTGTCGGCACTGAACAGCTCCAGCAGTCCGTTCTGGATGATCACCGACAGACCGAAGGTGACCAGCAGCGGCGGCAACAGATCGTCGCCGAGCGTGCGGTTGAGCACCAGCCGCTGCAACGCGTAGCCGATCAGCGCCATGGCGGGCGCCACGATGAGCAGCGCCGCCAAGGGCCCGATGCCGAGCGTCTCGGTCGCGACCAGAGCCAGATAAGCGGCGAGCACGATCAGATCGCCATGGGCGATGTTGACCAGCCGCATGATGCCGAAGATCAGCGAGAGCCCGGCCGCGAACATGGCGTAGAGGCCGCCCACCAGCACGCCCTGCACGATCACGTTGACCCAGTCCACGCTGCGCCGCCTCTCCTTTCCCTCCCCCTGCAAGGGGGAGGTCGGATCGCGTAAGCGATCCGGGTCGGGGTCCCGCCCAAGCTCCGAATCTACGGAGAGGCGGGACCCCCACCCGGCG
>DASYFD010000295.1:0-6719 GCA_036498625.1 Xanthobacteraceae bacterium
TCGAGGCGCCCGAACGTCGTCTTGGTCTTGGCGAACAGCGCCTTGACGGACTCCGGGTCGCTCACGTCGGTCGCGACCGATAGGCTTTGCGCCCCGATCGCGTTGCCGGCAGCCGCGGTCTCGTCGAGCTTGTCCTGCCGCCGGCCCGCCAGCACGACCGCGTAGCCCTCCCGCATCAGGGCCAGGGCGACGGCTTTGCCGATCCCGGTGCCGGCACCGGTGACGAGGGCGATCTTGGACATGGGATGGCTTCCTGCAGCGATTGGCGTTACGTGCCATCCTGACGGACCGGCGCGGCGGCCGCAATCCTGCGGCGGCGCGACGTTGGTCGCCCGGATCAGCCCGCCATCGCCAGATCGGCCGGCGTATCGATGATAGTGAAGGAGGCCGGAACCGACAGCCGCATGTTGATATCGGCGGCGGTGCCGGGGCGGCCGAAGCGGTAGCCCTGCATCATGTGGACGCCGGCGGCACGCAGGAACAGCTGCTGCTCGGCGGTCTCCACGCCTTCCGCCGTCACCTTCATGCCGAGACCGCGGCCGAGGCTGACGACCGCGTGAACGATGGCGGCGGCGTCGGCCGCCCGCTCGATACTGTGCACGAAGCTGCGATCGATCTTGAGCTTGTCGAACGGAAAGCGCCGCAGGTAGAGCAGGCTCGAATAGCCGGTGCCGAAATCGTCGAGTGCGAGTCGCACGCCGAGCGCCTTGAGCCGGAACATGGCGAGCTCGGCGGTGTCGACATTGCCCAAGAGCGTGCTCTCGGTGACCTCCAGCTCGAGCCGGGTGGGATCGAAACCGGTTTCGTGCAGGATGCGCTCGACCACGTCCACGAAATCGGCCCGCCGGAACTGCAGCGGCGAGACGTTGACGGAGACCGAGATGTGCGGCCAGGCCTTGCCGTCGAGGCAGGCCTGCCGCAGCACCCATTCGCCGAGCGATATAATGAGGCCGCTGTGCTCGGCGATCGGGATGAACTCGGACGGCGGGATCTCGCCGCGCTCGGGATGGGTCCAGCGGCAAAGCGCCTCGACGCCGACCACCGTCTCGCCGCTGTTGTTGACGATCGGCTGATAGGCGACCGTTAGCTCGCCCTTCTGGATAGTGGCGCGCAGGTCGTTCTCCACCAGCTTGCGCTTGAGGATATTGTCGTCCATCGCGGTGTCGTAGATGCAGGCGCGGTTGCGGCCTTCGTTCTTGGCGCGATAAAGCGCCATGTCGGCGTGCCGCATGACGTCCGACACGGCCCCGACGTGCTGGTTGATGACCGCAACCCCGATGCTGGCGCCGATGACGATGGTCTGGTCGCCGATGGAGTAGGGCGCGCAGAGTGAGGCAATGATGCGTGTGCCGATCGCCTCCAAGGTGGCCTGGTCGTATCCGGCCGAGGTAATGACGGCGAACTCGTCGCCGCCCAGCCGTGCCACCAGGTCGTCGCCACGCAGGGTCTGGGTGAGGCGCTGGGTCACGTTGCGGATCAATTCATCACCGATCGGGTGCCCGAGCGTGTCGTTGACGTCCTTGAAATGATCGAGATCGATATAGAAGATGGCCGCCGGCGGGGCGCCGTCCTTCACGCTCTCGATCATCGCCTCCAGCCGCTCGCTGAAGAAAATGCGGTTCGGCAGGCCGCAAAGCGGATCGTGCAGCGCCAGATGGCGCAGCCGGGTCTCGCCGGCCGCGATGGTGGCCGCGGTCTTGCGCATGTGCCGCAGCACCAGGCCGGCCAGCAGCACGAAGCCGCCCAGCGCGATGCTGATGAATGGGGTGACGCTGTTGAGGATCTCGGCGCCCGGCTGGTTCGGCTTCCAGGCGAAGCGGGCGACCGACTTGCCCTGCTGGTCGGTCAGATCGAACCGATAGTCGCCCGGGTCGGGCGCCCGATCGGCGACATTATGCAGATTGTTCAACCGTAGCCGCGAGGCGATCTCTCGCAGCATGTCGTCATCGATGAACTTCACGCTCAGGATGACGGGGGCTTTGGCATCCACGTCGGCGGCGGCTTCATCGCTGTTGGCGACCGCGACCGCGGCGACGATCGCGGTGTGGCCGAGAAACGTCTGCAGGCGGGCGGCGCGATGATTGCCCAAGCCGGTCACGTCGATGGTGATGCCCTCGCTGCGGTCGCCGTAGCCCCGCATGGCATCGAGCACCGGCTGCAGCTCGGGTTGGACCGAGTTGAACCAGTTCGGATCGACGCTGCGGCGGCCGAGCGAGGCATAGAGAAGATGATCGGACGGGTCGGTAACGAAAACGAAATCGTGGTCGAAGAACGATTGCAGCCGCAAGCCCACCGAGATCTGGACCCAATCGGAATCGAAACTCACGCGAATCCGGCGATAGGCCGCCTCCGAGGTGGCCACCGCCGCAATGTCGCGCAGGACGCGTTCGCCTTGATTGGTCAGGGCACGCGAGAACAGCTGCCGCTCGTTGTCGAGGGCGACGTCGTCGGCGCGCTGGGCAGAGCTCAGCGCCGCCACCACCACGCACACGATCGCAACTGCCACGATGACACCGATCGGACCCACCACGCTCGGTCGAATGTGGCTCCAACCAAGGTACCTGCGGGTGCCGCCGATGTTGGACCGATCTCCGGTCAAGTGTCCCACCGTCCAAGGGTTTTTCGTGGCGGGAAGCTAGGAGAGAATGATTTCAATTGGCTTGCACATGGCGGCGAGCCGCAATTTGCCCGCGCCCGAGGCGGCCTTTTGCCCCGTGCCGTTAATCATTGGTAAAGAGCGGCGGTGAATCGACCTGCTTGGGGCGGGTTCAACTCTCCGGCATGGCCGGTCAGCGATTGCTCTTGTAGGGCGGCCGCGGGATGCCGGCATGGGCGGCGCGTAGCGCCGCCGACCAGCGTTCGCGCAGATCGTGAAAATAGGGCTCGCCGGGCTCGATGCGGTAGTTGAGTTCGGCGTCGCAGGCATCGCGCCGCGCCACCAGGACATCGAGCGGCAGGCCGACGCTGAGGTTCGAGCGCATAGTCGAGTCGACCGAGACCAGACCGATCTTGAGCGCGTCGTAGAGATCGGAATCGAAGGTGATGGCGCGGTCGAGCACCGGCTTGCCGTATTTGTGCTCGCCGATCTGAAGGTATGGCGTGTCCTGGGTACACTCGATGAAGTTGCCGGCGGAGTAGAGCATGAACAGCCGGGGGCGCTCGCCCTTGATCTGCCCGCCCAGCAGGAACGAGACGTCGAACTTGACGTCGGAGGCTTCGAGCGTCTTGCCTTCCTCGTTGAAGATCTCGCGAACGGTGCGGCCGACGCGCTGCGCTGCCTGGAACATGGTGGGCGCGTTCATCAGGGTTTCGACCTCGCCGGTGTTGGGATTCTCGAATCCCTCCCGCAGCATGCTCACCACCGATTGGCTGATCGACAGATTGCCGGCGGTTGCGATCGCCAGGATGCGCTCGCCCGGCTGCGTGAAGACATGCAGCTTGCGGAACGTCGATATGTTGTCGACGCCGGCATTGGTACGCGTATCCGCGAACATGACCAGGCCATCGCGCACGAGAATTCCGCAGCAATAGGTCATGGTCTTGCAAGCGCCCCCGCTGGCTGGCTTCCCGGCACGCCCTTATAGCGAGGCCGACCGTGGGGGAGCAATGCCGGGTCAGCTCTGCGTCTGGCGGGCAGCCTGGTCGACATGGATATTGACCGCCAAGGTTTCGGTGCCGCCGCCGTAGCGCATTCCCCGCCCGGGCGCGGCGCCGAGATGGTCGAGGCCGACCGCCACGCGGGCATGCGCATCGGTCGCGCAAATGCCATTGGTCGGATCGAACGCGATCCAGCCGAGATCGGGCACGAAGGCTTCCGCCCAGGCGTGGCCGGCGTCCTGCGCAGTCTCGTCCTCGCGGCAGAAATAACCCCCCACATAGCGGGCCGGGATGCCGAGGCTGCGGGAGGCGGTGATGAAGATGTGCGCGAAGTCCTGGCAGATGCCGTGCTTGAGCGCAAAGGCTTCGGCCGCCTTGGTGGCCACATAGGTCGGATCGGCGTCGAGCTGCATGTGGTCGTGCAGGCGCTCGAGCAGCCGATGCAGCACCTGCAGGGTGTCGCCGTCGGCTTGACGCGCCGCCGCCGCGAAAGCGGCGATGCCGGCGTCGCAGGCCGTCAGCTCGGTCTCCCGCAGGAACAGGCTCGGCGGAAACCGCTCGACCGCGTCGCGCACCAGCCCGTGGGCGTCGCGCGTCTCGACCTCGCCCTCGACCAGCAGCGAAAGCTCGGGGAGGGGACCCTCGGCCGCAAATGCATGGGTGATGTTGCCGAAAGCATCCTCATGCTGGTCGAGCCGGCAATCGGCCGAGACGTCGATGCGCCAGTTCACCACGTACTGGCCGTCGTGATTGCGCGGCGTGAGCCGTAGCACCTGGATCACCCGGGTGGCGGGCGGCACGTAGTTATAGGTGGTCTTGTGCGAGATGCTAAGACGCATGGCCGGCGGCACCTGAGAACGTTGCGGCAGTCTCGAGGGGATTGCCGCAGGCCATTGTTGCGCAAAATGCTCCCGGCCGCGAGAGGCCCGCCGCGCGGCCCGATGGCGGGGTGCTCCGGGCGACCCCGTCCATGGCAATCCTGCTCATGCCTTCCTTGCGCCCGGGCCGGCCGGTATGATCGCGGGCGTCCGCAATGCGCGGCGTCCCGGCCGCATCGGCATCATCGTGGATTCGTGCGGGCGCGATGGCAAGAAGGAGGATGGCCGGTGGGCGCAGCCTGGCGCAAGGTCGATGGCGTCGACTGGAGCGCTCTGCGCGCGGCCCGGCTGCAAGCCCATTATGCGGTGCAGTGGCTCGCCCGTGCGGCGCGCGCCTATGTGCCGATGAGCCCCAACGACCACCACACCAATCTGGGTTGGGACGATGCCATTGGCGGCTTGACCACCCATGCGTTTTCCCGCGGCGCCGTGCTTGGACTGGATGTCGCCGATTTGACCCTCACCTGGAGGGACAGCCCGTCCAACCCGGCGAGCGTGCGGGCCGAAGCGCGAGCCATCGGCCTCGCGGGGCGTCGCGACACTGATATCCGCGCGTGGCTCGGTGGGCACTTGAGCGCCCAAGGCCTCGATGCGGCCGCTCTCGATGCGCCGTCGCCGTACCAGATGCCCGAGCATCCGCTCGCCCATGGCGCTCCCTATGGGGCGGCGGGGCCTGCCGCGCTGGCGGCCCTGGCCGCCTGGTTTGCGAACGCCAATCAGGTTCTGGACAAGACCCGGCAAGACATCCTCGCGCGTGGCATCGATGCTCCGCTCGTCCGCTGCTGGCCGCATCACTTCGATCTCGACAGCCTGATCGCGCTTGCTGCAGCGCCAGCCCGCACGGTCGGCCTCGGCTTCTGCCCCGGCGACGAGTACTACGATCAGCCGTATTTCTACGTCAGTTGCCATCCGCGGCCGGACGTGGCCGCTCTGCCTCATCTGCCGCCGGTCGGACATTGGCACACGCACCATTTCACGGCTGCGGTCGCGATTGCCGATCGCATCCTGGAAGCGGGCGATCAGAGGGCTGCGACGCAAGCTTTCCTGCGCGCGGCGACCGACATTCTGCTCCCGCCGCAGTGATCCTCACATCAGATATTGCTCGCTGATGACGGCGCCGAGCTCGTTGTTGTCATTGATGAACCCATCGATGAATTCGTGCAGCCCTTCCTTGAATATCTCCTCCATCCGGCTGTTCTCGATGCGCGCCCGGATGGCGCGCGCCTTGCGCTGGGCGGCGCCCTGGCGGCCATAGGCGCGGGCGATGTTGTCGAGATTCTGCACCATGGCGCTGTAGCAACTGGCGAGCGAACGCGGCATCTCGTCCTTGAGGATGAGCAGATCGGCGATCAGCCAGGGCTTGACGCTCTCGCGATAGACCCAATGGTAGGCGGTGAGCGCGGAGACCGAGCGCAGGATCGCGGCCCACTGGAAGTAGTCGAGCGGACCGCCGACGCGCTCGTTGGCGGGCAGCAGCAGATGATATTTGACGTCGAGAATGCGGGCGGTGTTGTCGGCGCGCTCGATATAGACGCCCAGGCGCGAGAACCAATAGGCGTCGTTGCGCAGCATAGTGCGGTAGGCCGAGCCGTCGAAGCGCAGCGAGTTCTCCTGCACCCAACGCAGGAAACGCATGAATTCCTCGCGCGAGGTGGGACCATTGCCGAAACGCTTGAGCTCGAGCCAGGTGCCGTTGATGGCATCCCACATCTCTACCGTCAGCGCGGTGCGCACCGCGCGCGCATTGGAGCGCGCCATCTCGAAGCAGCTGCGGATCGAGGAGGGATTGGCGGAGGAGAAGCACAGGAAATCGATCACCGTCTCCTCGTTCGCCTCGGGATAATTGCTGGCGAAGGCGGCGGCGCAGCCGGCGGTCTCGATCGCCGACTCCCATTCATTGGTCGAGCCCACATAGGCGAGCGGCAGCGTGGTGACGCGCTGCGTCACCTCGAGGAGGCGGGCGAGACACTCCGCGCGCTCGACGTAGCGGGCGAGCCAGAACAGGTTGTCGGCGGTGCGGGAAAGCATGTTTCAGGTATCCAACACCCAGGTATCCTTGGTGCCGCCGCCCTGGCTCGAATTGACCACCAGCGAGCCCTTCTTCAGGGCCACCCGGGTGAGCCCGCCCGGCACGATGCGGATGCGGTCGCGCCCGGTCAGCACGAACGGGCGCAGATCGACATGGCGCGGGGCGACGCCTTCCTCCACGCAGGTCGGGCAGGTGGAGAGCGCGAGCGTGGGCTG
>DASYFD010000296.1:0-13196 GCA_036498625.1 Xanthobacteraceae bacterium
TCGCCGTTCCGCTCCTGCAGGACGACATCAACACCGATCAGATCACACCCATCAATCGCAATATGAATCCGGATTGGGCCGCGCTCCTGTTTGCGAACGCCCGCAAGCTGGCCGACGGCAGCGTCGATCCGGACTTTCCGCTCAACAAACCGCAGTTCCGCCGGCCCGGCATCCTGGTGACCGGCCGCAATTTCGGCTGCGGCTCCTCGCGCGAGGGCGCCGTGTGGGCGATGCTCGCGACCGGCATCCGCTGCATCGTGGCGCGCAGCTTCGCCGACATCTACCGGGAGAATTGCCTGCAGAATGGCCTTCTGCCGGTCGAGCTTTCGGCAGCCGACGGGGCGGCGTTCGAGGCGCGCGTGCTGGCGGCCGACGGCGCCGCGCCATTCCGGGTCGACCTGCAAGCCCAGAGCATCGGCGGCCCGGGCGGTCCCGATCTCGCCTTCGAGATACTGCCGGCCGACCGCATGCGTCTGCTGGAGGGTCTCGACGATATCGGGCTTACCCTCAAGCATGCGCCGGACATCGCGGCTTGGGAGAAGCGCATGAGCGGCGAATTTCCCTGGCTGCAGACCGCATCGGATTCGCGGCGCTGACGCAGCCTCTTCGCCGAGGCGGCATAGACACAATGGAGGAGGAATCATGAATGTCAGGAAGAAGCTGCGCGCCCTGATGGCGCAGCCGGGTCTCACGCTCATGCCCGGGGCCTATGACGCGATGTCGGCCCGCATCATCGAGGCGCAGGGTTTCGAGGCGGTCGTGGCCGGCGGCTATGCGGCGGTCGGCAGCATGCTGGCGCAGCCCGATACCGGCCAATCCAACATGCGCGATTATGCGGATCATTATGCCCGCATCTGCGCCGCCATCGAGCTGCCGGTCTATGTGGACGGCGATACCGGGTTCGGCGGCGTTAACAATGCGCGCCAGATGGTGCGCGGCTTCGAGGCGGCCGGGGTGGCCGGATTCTTCATCAGCGATCAGACCTTTCCCAACCGCTGCGGCTACCTGCCCGGCAAGCAGGTGGTGCCGGTCGAGCAGATGCTGGCCAAGATCAAGGCCATGCTCGATGCCAGACGCGATCCCGACCTGCTCATCTGCGCGCGCACCGACGCGGTGGCGGTCGAAGGGCTCAATGCCGCCATCGAGCGTTGCCAGCTGTTCATGGAGGCTGGCGCCGACATGGCCAAGCCCATGGGAGCCGACACCGTCGATGAGATCAAGCGGGTGCTGCGCGAGGTGCCGGGCCCGCATATGGCGACCATCTCGCAAGCGGCCGGCGCCAAGCACCGCGACCTCGGCGAGCTCGAAGCGGCCGGCGTCGCGGCGGTGACCTTCCCGTCGGTGGCGCTGTTTGCCGCCGCGCAGGCGGTGCGTCAGGCGATGGCGGCGCTCAAGCGCGACCACTCGCTCGCGGCATTGGGCGATGCCCTCATGCCGCTGCCGGACTATTACGAGCTGATCGGCCTCAAGGCTCAGCTTACACGCGAGGAGGGCTATGACCGGGCGGCGGCCGCGCTGGTGAGCAAACGGGCGGCGGAGTAGGGTGATTGCATGGCTCGCCAAGGACGGAGCGGGCCAGAACTGTCCCGTCGCGGGCCCCGTCAGATTCATTTTCCACGCCCTTAGCGAAGCTTGCGAGCTAAAAAGGGAGCGACGCGCCCAGAACATTTCGGCTCTCGCGGACTGATCAATTATGAAAACCGCCGTCAAAGCATGCGTGAAAATGTTTATCCCGGTCGTGCTTCGAGCGAGATTTGGGCTCGCATACGCAAAAGCGGTGCTTTTTGGATTCAGATATAAATGTCCGTTCTGCAGATCGCGTCTTCGAGCATTCCTGCCATTTGGCCTTGACCTTCCGGCTCTCAAGGACAAAAGGGTCGTTGGGGGCGGCTGTCGGCTGAATTCTCTTTGCCCGATTTGCGGCTCTCTCGACAGAGAGCGGCTGCTCTATCTCTATCTCCTGCATAAAACCGATATCTTCATGAATTCGACGAAGCTGTTGCACGTTGCTCCGGAAGAAAGGGTCAAGGAGATTTTGAGTTCCAAAAAAAATTTGGACTACCTGACGGCTGATTTGCATTCAAAGAACGTCCGGATCAAGATGGATATAACGGATATCCAATTCTCCGACAATTCCTTCGACGCGATCATATGCAATCACGTATTGGAGCATATTATCGATGATCGTAAGGCGATAGCGGAATTGCACCGCGTCTTGAAACCGGAAGGATGGGCGATCCTGCAAGTTCCCATGTCCCTGTCGTTGGACCGAACCTTTGAAGACTTCTCGATAACAACCGCAAAAGGCAGAGAAGAAGCTTTCGGTCAGCACGATCATGTGAGAATCTATGCTGTGGACTATGAGGCGAGACTTTCGAGTGCCGGTTTCAAGGTGAATGTTTTCAAATGGATTGAAGAAGCTGAGAGCTTCGGTGGCCATAAAAATATGTTTGGACTGAATGAGGATGAATGCGTTTATGTTGCTCGTAAATAGGGGACGCTGCTCGACGACAGCGAGCCCGCTGGATTGAGATCACGATTGGAGGGGTCAGCAGGTTCCCGATTTCGAATCAGGGGAGCATGCTGCCGGAACAGGCAACGGACATCATTTTTGCCGATTGCAGGATGGGTTGGGCTCTCGCGAAACCCATCAGCCGCCGCCGATGGATTTCGCATCGCTCGAGAAGACAAGCGTAAACGCCTTGAGCTCGGATCTTCCTACAAGCCCGCTTCCGCGGTCTGCGCATACACCTTGAGAATTGTGCTCCAGCCGCGCTCGGAATCGATTGCGGTACGGACGGTCTCGATCTTGTCGCCGAAGCGCTCGAGGTTGCGGTGCTCGAGGTCGACGCGGGTGGCGCCGCCCGCCAGCGGCGTGAACGTGACCTCGACCTCGGTGACCAGATCCGGATCGTATTTCCAGTTGGCGTTGATCTGCCATGCCAGCAGAAGGCGCCGCGGCGGCTCCCAGGCCAGCACCTTGCCCCAACTGCACTGCGAGCCGTCCTCGCCGATCTCGTACCAGCGTCCGCCGGCTCTCGGCTCCACCACCACGCTCTTCTGCGGGGATGACCCGATGCAATGGGTGCGCGGCCACCAGCTCCCGATCCGGCCCGTGAAGACCTCGAAGGCGTGGGCCGCGTCGGCCTTCACGGTGATGCTCTTGCGGACCGGGGCAGGGCGGATCGTCAGCGAGCTCATGATTTGCCTTTCGTACCTTCCACTTCGTTCTTGAACGAAGCCAGCGCAGTGTCCCAGAACTGATCGAGCCAGGCCCGGATGGTGCCGAGGCCTCGGGGATCGATCTCGTAGATGCGGCGTGTTCCGGCGGCCTGGTCCCTGACCAGGCCGGCGGATTTGAGGACCGCGAGATGCTGCGAGACCGCCGGGCGCGTGACCGGCAGGCCGCGTGCGATGTCGCCGACCGCGCGCGGCCCGGCGGCGAGCCGCTCGAAAATCTGCCGCCGGGTCGGATCGGCGAGCGCGGCGAGCGCGGCCGCCGCGTTGGTCATGGCTGCGGTCAAGCCGCCCGCTCCGACGCCTTCTGTCCGGGGACCCAGGTCGGGATCGTCTCCTGCACGCTTTTGCGGGCCATGTGGCGGTCCAGGTAGGTCTTGAGGTTCAGGCTGCGTTCGAGGAGCGCGCTGCTTTCCGGCTTCGCGCGCATGTAGAACAGGATCGGCATGAAATTCATGTCGGCGAGCGTGAACGTGTCGCCGACCAGATGACCGGTCTTGGCGACCGCACGATCCATGGTGGCGAATTGCTGCTCCATCTTGGGCAAGGCCGCATCGATCGTCTCCCGTTCGGGGCTGCCGTCGGGCGTCTGCGGAAAGAAATGCGCGCGCAGATACTGCCGCACCCACACCGGATCGATATGGGTATTGATGATGGATACCCATTGCTCGACCTGCGCGGCCCGGACGGGATCGGAGGGCGCGAGCTTGCGGCCGTCGAACACGTTGTCGATGTAGCCGCAGATCGCCCGCGATTCGCACAGCTCGACCTCACCGTGGCGCAGCACGGGAATCTTGCCGAAGGGATGAATCGCATCGACCTCGGGCGAATGCGGCCGCAGCTCGCTCAACCGGTAGGGCACGCCTTTTTCGGCGAGCGCAATGCGGCACATCCAGACGTAGTTGCTCGGCGCGGCGCCGATCAGCTCCAGCTCAGGCATCGTGAACTCCTTGTCGGGTCGGGGTTGCGTCACTACAGAAGCCTTTCATCAGCGCGACCGACCCTTGCCCCAGGGATTAAGGGTGCGATGCGTTAGAATGCGCTTACCGTAAGCAACAGCTAACTCAGTGTCAACACCTCCTGCTAAAAAATCTGCGGACGACCCAATGCGTCGCGTGAACACGTTCATCGGCAGCCCGGTCGAGCGGGTCGAGGATCTTCGCTTCCTGCGCGGCCGCGGGCAATATCTCGATGATCTCGCCCGTGCCGGGGAATGGCATGCCGCCATCGTGCGCAGCCCGGTCGCCCATGGCAGGCTCCGCTCGGTCGAGATGGCGGCGGCTCGGGCGATGCCGGGGGTGAATGCCCTCCTGACCGCGGCCGATATCGGGGCGCCGCTCCCGACCATTCCGTTTCGTCGACCCAATCCCACCATTGCTCCCTACGCGCAGCCGGTGATCGCGCATGAGGTCGTGCGCTATGTGGGCGAGCCGCTGGCGGTGGTGCTGGCCGACTCCGCGGCGCTTGCCGAGGATGCGGCCGCGGCTGTTACCTTCGGCATCGATCATTTGCCGGCGGTGACGGATTGGCGACAATCCCGGCAAGCCGATGTGCTGTTGTTCGAAAGCACCGGCAGCAATCGCGCCGCGCTGATCACGGCCAGCAAGGGCGACGTGGACTCGGCGTTTTGCGCCGCCGCCTACACGCGTCGCGAAAAATTTCGCACCCAGCGGCTCTCCGCCATGCCGATGGAGACGCGGGGCCTGCTGGCCGAATGGGATGCCGCGCGCGGCAAGCTGCAGGTTTCCGGCGCCGCCAAGCTGCCGTTCTTCAATCGCCGCGCCATGGCGCAGATGATGGGGTTGGCCGAGGAAGCGGTCGATTACCTCGAATTCGACGTCGGCGGCGGCTTCGGGGCGCGCGGGGAGTTCTATCCGGAGGATTTCCTGGTCGCGTTTGCGGCCCGCAAGTTCGGCCGGCCGATCAAATGGGTGGAGGACCGGCGCGAGCACTTCATGGCGATCGCCCATTCGCGCGAGACCGACTGCGAGATCGAGATGGCGTTCGACCGCGATGGCATGATCCTCGGCCTGCGCGGCGACATCTACGTGGACATCGGCGCCTATGTGCGCCCCAACGGCATGACGCCGGTGCGCAATGCCGCGCAGTTCACTTCCGGTCCCTATCGGATTCCCAACATTCATCTCGACGCCCATGCGCTGTTGAGCAACAAGACCCCGGCCGGCACCTATCGGGGACCCGGCCGGTTCGAGGGCTGCTTCTTCTGCGAACGATTGCTCGACATGGCGGCGCAGGAATTGCGGCTCGACCCGCTCGCCATTCGCCGCCGCAACCTGATCTCGGTCGGCGAGATGCCCTACGTTTTGGCGAGCGTAAGCCCCAACGACGGGTTCGGCGAGACGCAATGCGACAGTGGCGATTACGCCAGCACCTTCGATCGCTGCGTGAGCGAAGCGCGCTGGAGCGAAAAGGCGCCCTTGCAGGGCCAGCTGATCGACGGGCGCTATCATGGCCTGGGCATTGCCTGCTTCATCGAGGGCGGTGCGTCGGGGCCGCGCGAGAGTGCCCGCATGGCGGTCGAGCCCGACGGTGGCGTATCGGTTTATGTCGGCTCCTCCGCGGTCGGGCAGGGGATCGAAACTATTCTGGCGCAGATCGCCGCCGACGCGCTGGAACTGCCGCTCGCGCGCATCCGCATCTATCACGGCTCGACCACCTACCTGCCGGAGGGCTTCGGTTCCTATGGGTCGCGTTCGACGGTGATGGGTGGCTGCGCGATCGTGCTCGCCGCCGCCGCGCTCATCGAGAAGTTCCGCGCCACGGCGGCGCATCGGCTCGGCGTCGCCGCAGCCGGGCTCGAGGTCGTGGATGGCGTCGCGCGCGCGCCCGATGGGCGGAGCATGGCCTTGAGCGAAGCCGCGGACATCGCGCTCTCCGCCGACGGCACGTTCTCCAATTCCAAGGCGACCTACACCTATGGCACCGCGATCGCGCACGTGGCGGTCGATCCCAAGACCGGGCAGGTCGACGTCATCGACTATATGGTGGTCGACGACGTGGGCCGGATCATCAATCCGCTCACCCTGCATGGCCAGGTGATCGGCGCGGCCGTGCAGGGCTTGGGCAGCGTCTTCTCCGAAGAGATATCCTACGACCAGAACGGGCAGCTGCTGGTCGGATCGCTGGCCGACTACATGATTCCTGTGGCGACCGACTATCCGCAGCTGCGTGCGATCTCGCTCGAGCTCCACCCTTCACCCAACAATCCGCTCGGCGCCAAGGGGGCGGGTGAGGGCGGCATCATTCCGGTCGGCGGCGCCTTGGCGAACGCGGTGGCGGCGGCGTTACGCCCGTTGGGCGCCGAGCCGCGGGCGTTGCCACTGACCCCGCCGCGGATATGGCAGCTGATCAGGGAGGCGAAAAAACTTGCTCCATAGCCCGGATGAAGCGAAGCGCAATCCGGGAACGCCGCTCCCGCATTGCGCTGCGCTCCATGCGGGCTACGGCCCGTTACCCGCCGTGTCGCTTTATCCATTGGCCTGCCACCACAAGGTTGTTACGTTCCGCGACTGGAAAAGGATTCCATCCGACCATGACGGTTGCGGCGAGCGCTGATCCGGCCCGGCCTGCACGTGCGCCCTGGTTCACGCGCGAGCGCATGATCGCGATCCGCCGTCCGCTCACCACCTTGGTGGTTGTGGTGGCGGGCTGGGAGATATTGGCGCGCACCGTCCTCACCAACCGGTTGTTCTTCGCGCCGCCTTCGGAAGTCGCCCTGGCGGCCATGCGGCTGTGGGAAACCGGCGAGCTGCAAAAGCACATCTGGGTGAGCTTCAGCGAGCTGATCTATGGGGTACTGCTGGCGATCGTGGTCGGCACTGCTCTCGGCATCGTCGTCGGCATCAGCCAGCGGGTGCGGGACTACACCGAGATCTACATCACGGCGCTCTATGCCACGCCGCTGGTGGCGGTGACGCCGCTGCTCATCCTGTGGCTCGGCATCGGCATCGGCTCGAAGATCGCGGTCGTGTTCCTGACCGCGGTGTTTCCGGTTCTCATCAACACCATCTCGGGGGTGCGCGCCACCGAGGCCTTGCTGATCGAGGTGGCCCAGAGCTTTTGCGCGACCCGGCAGCAGATCATCATGAAGGTCACGCTGCCGTCGGCGCTGCCCTATATCCTGACCGGAATTCGCCTCGGCATCGGCCGCGGCATCGTCGGCGTGGTGGTCGGCGAGCTGTTCGGATCGCAGGCGGGCCTGGGATTTCTGATCTACACGTCCGGCCAGACCTTCGACGTGCCGACACTCTTCGTCGGCATCGTCACGCTGGCGCTTGCGGGCGTGGGCCTCACCTTTGCGGCCGAGCTCGTGGAGCGCTATGCGCTGCGCTGGCGCCGCACCATACGGGTGGACTGAATCCCCATGACCGCCAGCGCGCGCGCGGCCGGCGTCGCGATCGAGGATCTCAGCATGGAGTTCATCAGCCGCGGCCAGCGGCTGGTGGCGCTGCAGAATATCGATCTCGACATCGCGCCGGGCGAGCTCTTCGTGATCGTCGGTCCCTCCGGCTGCGGCAAGACCACGCTCCTGCGCATCCTGCAGGGGCTCGCGAGCCCGACCCGCGGACGCATCCTGGTGGGCGGCAAGCCGGTCACCGGCCCCGGCACCGACCGCGGCTTCGTGTTCCAGCAGGACGCCCTCTATCCGTGGCGCAGCGTGTTGCGCAATGTCGGCTTCGGGCTCGAGCTGCAAGGCGTCGCCAAGGCAGAGGCTCGCACGCGCGCGCGGGCGATGATCGACTTGGTCGGCCTCAACGGCTTCGAGAGCCATTATCCCCATGAATTGTCGGGCGGCATGCGCCAGCGCGTCAACCTGGCGCGCGCCTTGGCGATCGAGCCCGCCATCCTGCTGATGGACGAGCCGTTCGCGGCGCTCGATGCGCTCACCCGCGAGACCATGCAGCACGAGCTCCTGCGCATTGCGGCGGCCGCCGGCACCACCGTGATCTTCATCACCCATCAGATCGATGAATCGGTGTTCCTGGGCGACCGCGTGGCGGTGTTCGCGACCCGGCCGGGCCGGCTGCAGGAGATCATTCCGATCGACCTGCCGCGGCCGCGTCCGCCCGGCATCAAGCAATCGCCGGAATTCCAGAGCCACGTGGCGCGCATCGTCCGGCTGATCGGCACCTACGAGAGCCATGCTTGATGGGCTCCCGCCGGGACCGCGCCGCTGCGTAAGACTTTCCCCCTCGCCGTGCTGCTGCGCGACCGCTTGTAGCCAATGGCGGTTGGCGCTATGAGGTTGATGATGCTCGATCATCTGAAGGACAAGAACCGCGCCTGGGCGAAGCGGATGGTTGCCGCCGACGCCGGCTTCTTCAAGCGGCTCGAACGCCAGCAAGCACCGGAATATTTGTGGATCGGCTGCTCCGATAGCCGGGTGCCGGCCAACGAGATCGTGGATCTGGACCCCGGCGAGCTGTTCGTGCACCGAAACGTCGCCAACCTGGCCCCGCCACAGGACGCCAACTACCTCTCCGTGCTGCAATTCGCCGTCGACGTCATCAAGGTGAAGCACATCATGGTGGTGGGCCACTACGGCTGCGGTGGCGTAAGCGCGGCGGTGGACGGCAAGCGGCGCGGTCTGGTGGACCACTGGTTGCACCCCATTCGCGAAATCTGCCACGATCATCGCGACGAGCTCGAGGCCATCCCGGATTTGCGCGCTCGCCTTGATCGCCTGTGCGAGCTCAACGTCATGCGCCAGGTGAGGAACGTCGCGACCGACGTCTTTGTGCAGGAGGCCTGGGCCCGGGGTCAGGACCTCTGCATCCATGGCTGGGTTTATTCCCTGGCCAACGGCCTGGTGAACGACCTCGACGTGACCGTCTGCCGGCCTTGAGAATCAAGCCGGGGAAATATGTGCTAGAAGCGGCATCCGGATCGTGGCTGCGGCTGGGAGCAGGGGAATGCGCAGAAATATTTATCTTGGCGCGGTGGCGCTCTGTCTCGTCGTATTTCCCTCCTCGGAGGGCTTTGCGCAACATTGCCAGCCATACTGGACAGCCGAATATAAATGCATGAACGGTTGCGGGTGTGCCGGCACGGCCGGTCCGGCGCTTCCGCCCGCTGTCCAGCCCCCGGCTCCCTCGCCGGAGGTACTGGCGTTTCAACGCGTCCGTCCGCGCATGATCGCGGTGATCGAGGCGATGTCGAACGGGCCGTTTCTCGACCGCAATTCGTGGATGGCGAGCTTGCCGAGCACGCCCGAACAGTTCATGAGCGATGCCGACAATTTGCACACGTCGCTGGCGGCGCAGAGCATCGCGTTGCAGCGCCAGGTGGCGGCGTATCGCACCATCATCGATCTCGGCACCCGCGCCGCCCCCGCGCTGCTGCAGCAACTGCCGGCGGTGCAGCAGGATATCGCGCGGCTCACTGCTGCGCTCAAGGAAGCCCAGGGCTATGGGCCGTGGTACCAGGCGCAGATCGATAATCTCGAGAGGGCGACCCGGGAGATGCAGGCGCAATCGGCGCGCCTGCGTGCCGCCATTAAGGCGGACCAGCAAGCCGCCGTGGCGGCATTCATGGTTTTGCTGCCCCCCGGCGCGGCGCCGGCATCCGACGGCCAGATCGTCGAGCCACCGCCGCAGGACAAATTACGGGTGCCGGCCGAGCCGGTGGTCGATCTCTATCGCAACGGACGCTCGCTTTATCCGGTGACGCCGGTCCCGGCGCTCGCCGCATTGCCCGACACCAATGCGCAGCCGGTCTATTCCGGGGTGCCGGGGCTCAGCGGCTCGCTTGATGATCGCGCGGCGCATCTGGAAGAGGATGCCAGGACCCTGCAGGCGAGCTTCGATCTGCGAAACCAGCTGATGGCGCAAGCGCAGCCGGCACAGCAGGCTTACGAGAATGCCGGGCGAAGGCTCGGGCAGGCGATTGTGCAGCAAAGCAACCTGGTCGGACAGATTTTCACGGCGGCAGCTGCCGCCGACAAGGCGCGCAGCGCCGAGCTCGCCGCCAGCGACGCGATGCACACCGAAACCGGACGCTTCGTGAGCTACGCGGCCCAGGCCTGGATCTGGCAGAATGCCAAGAAATTCGTGCTCGACCAGATCAAGGTCGAGCTCAAGACGCAGGCCTATTTCAAGCAGCACAGCGACCTGGCGCGCAGCCCGTTCCTCGACATCGGCGAGCCGCAAGTCCTGCAATACTACCAGCAGCGCAAGTTCAACGTCATGAACCTGCCGGACGGCATCGAGCAGGCCGTCGGCTTCAAGAAATTGCACGACAGCATCGTGACCTTGCAGACCCACGCGCAAAACTATGCGCAGGAAGCCACCGTCATCGCGGCGCATGGCACCGAATCGGAAACGCTGGCATTCGTCGGTGGCGTCTACCAGGGCATCGACGCGGATTCGAAATCGATCGTGCAGGCCAACATGGGCCTCATCAACCTGCCCGAGCCCTTCGCCAGCATGGCGACGAAATATTTCACCAAGACGGATCCATGATCGCCCATTGCCTTACGGCCCGGGCCGGCCGCGCCCGGCTTTCGAACCCCCTGCAAAACCGCTAGGATTGCCTGCGGCCCCGGAACAATTTCCGGGCAAAGCCGGCCGGCTGACGGCGCCGATCGGCATCGTCACATAACAGCATCGTTTCAGAGCACATAAGAGGGAGAAATCAGCATGTCCCGGTTTTCGCTTGCGATGGCCGTCGTGTGCGTCACGACGGCTTTGACCGCCACCGCACAGGCCCAGGCCCCGGCTCCGCCGCCCACCGCCACCACCAAGGTTGAGGGCACCGACAACGTCTACATCTTCCGTTATATGGGCCACCAGTCGATGTTCATCGTCACGCCCGACGGCGTGATCGCCACCGACCCAATCAGCGAACGGCGGCCGGCCAAGCCCTATATCGACGCCATCCAGGCGGTCACCAAGGCGCCGATCAAATACGTGATCTACAGCCACAGCCACTTCGACCATATCGCCGGCGGCAAGCCGTTCAAGGAACTGGGTGCGACCTTCGTCGCGCACAAGAATTTGAAGGCGCGGCTCGAGGAGCTCAAGCCGGATGATGTCGTGATGCCCGACGAGGTGGTCGACAACCAGAAGATCATCACCCTCGGCGGCACCACGCTCGAGCTGAACTACGTGGGCAAGAACCACTCCGACAGCACCTTGGTCATGCGGCTCCCGAAGGAGAAGATCATCTTCACGGTCGACTGGATTCCGCTGCAGGCGGTGCAGTTCCGCGGCATGGCCGATACCTACGTGCCCGATATCGAGGCGGGACTGAAGAAGGTGATCGCAATGGATTGGGACCGGTTGATCCCCGGTCATCCGGGTCCCGGCGGCAAGCAGATCGGTAGCAAGGAGGACGCCACCAACCAGCTCGCCTACCTGCAGGACCTTTCAGCCGCGGTGAAGAAGGCGGTATCGGAGGGCAAGAGCTACGCCGACGCCGAGAAGGAGATCAAGCTGCCGAAATACGAGAACTGGGGCGGCTATGGCCCGTTCCTGCCCATGAATATCGAGCGCTACTACGATTTCTGGAATCGCGGAATCTAAGTCCACCAGCCGCGAGAGGGTGCGGCTTCGCACCGGAGCAATCGATGACGCCGCCGGTTTGACCGGCGGCGTTTTCTTGGGAACTGGCGTGCTCGCGGGACTACGGGCAAGTCGTCGGTCTTCGGCCATCTTGGAAAGTCGAACATGCGTGTGCTGATCACCGGTGGCTACGGTCTGATTGGCACGGCATGCCTGGAAAGGCTGCGCCGCGACGGGCACGACCTGGTCGGCGCCGGACGCAGCATCGGCCAGGCGCAGCGGCGATTCCCCTATGCGCGCTGGGTCGCCGCGGATTTTCACGAGCTGACCACGCCGGCATCCTGGCATGCGCTGTTGGCGGGGATCGACGCCGTGGTGAATTGCGTCGGTGCCCTGCAGGACGGCGCGCGTGACGATCTGGATCGTATCCATATTGTCGCGCCGGCCGCGATGTTCGCGGCCTGCGAAACGCTGGGCGTGCGAAGGGTCGTGCACATCTCCGCCATCGGGGCCAATGGCGAAGGGCCCACAAGGTTCGCGCGCACCAAGGGCTCGACCGAGCAGGATCTCGCGGGGCGCAATCTCGATTGGGTCATCCTGCGACCCGGCCTGGTGCTGGCGAGCGGCGTCTATGGCGGCACCGCCATGCTGCGCGGGGTTGCCGGCATTCCTTTCGTCACCCCGGTGGTCGCGGCCACTAGCCTGGTCCACATCGTCGCGATCGAGGACGTGGCCGAGACGGTGGCTTGGGCGCTGCGCGCGGGTGCTCCGGCGCGCCTGCGGCTGGATCTTGTTCATCCGCAACCGCTGACGATCGCCGGCATCGTCGCCGGCTACCGGCGCTGGCTCGGATTGCGGCCGCAGCGGACGCTGGCCCTGCCGCAATGGTACGCGATTGCGATGGCGCGGTTCGCCGATGCGCTGGCGTGGCTCGGGTGGCGCAGCCCCCTGCGCTCCACCGCGCTGGCGCAACTGGCGGATGGAATAATCGGCGATCCGGCCCGCTGGGTGGTGGCGACCGGTATCGCGCCGCAGAGCTTCGAGGAAATTCTCAGCCTTCATCCAGCGACGGTCCAGGACCGCTGGTTCTCCCAGCTGTATCTCCTCAAGCCGCTCGCCATCGGGGTGTTGGCATTGTTCTGGATCGCAACCGGCATCATTGCGCTCGGCCCGGGCTGGAACGAGGCGGTCGCGGTCATGCGGGGAACCGGCGCCGGTGCCGGGCTCGCCGGCGCCGCGGTTGTGGCGGGCGCCGTTCTCGACATGATGCTGGGCGTCGGCGTGTTGCTGCGCCGGGCGAGCCGCGCCGCCCTGTTGGGCATGCTCGCGGTTTCCTTTGCCTATCTGGCGGCTGCGGCGGTCTTTGCTCCGCAACTCTTCGTCGACCCGCTCGGCCGCGTTCTCAAGATATTCCCGATCATTCTGGCGAACCTGTTC
>DASYFD010000297.1:0-11368 GCA_036498625.1 Xanthobacteraceae bacterium
GCCTCCTGCTCGATGGTGCGCAATTTGCCGACGTTCTTCTGGTGCTGGTCGTAGCTGTCGGAAAAGGCATGGCCGCCGGTGCCGTCGGCCACGAAGAACAGCTCCTTGGTGCGGGCCGGATTGGCGGCGGCCTCGAGCGAGGCACGGCCCGGATTAGTGATCGGCCCGGGCGGCAACCCATCGATGAAGTAGGTGTTGTAGGCCGTCGGCTGCTCTTTCTCGCTCTTGGTGATCGGATGATCCAGCTTGCCCTTGCCGTAAACCAGGCCGTAGATGATGGTCGGGTCCGATTGCAGCTTGATCTTCTGCTTCAGCCGATTGACGAACACGGCAGCCACGCGCGTGCGCTCTTCCGGCTTGCCGGTTTCCTTCTCGATGATCGACGCCAGGATGACGAGTTGCTCCGGCGTTTTCAGCGGCAGATCCGGATTGCGGTGCTCCCAGACATCCTTGAGCATTCGCGCCTGCGCGGCCTGCATGCGCTGGATCACCTGATCGCGGGTCGCGCCGCGGTTTTCACTATAGGTCCCGGGCAGCAGGCTGCCTTCGCGCGGAATGGTGTTGATGTTGCCGGTGAGAAAATCGCTGTCCAGCAGAACCTGCACGATCTGCTCGGAGGTAAGGCCTTCCGGCACCGTAACCAGGTGCGGGACCACCTTGCCTTCCACCATTGTCTCCACCACGTCGCGCACGCTGGCATTCTTGGCAAAGCGGTATTCGCCGAATTTGAGCTCGGTGCGCGCCTTCAGGGCGAAAACGCCGCCGATGAAGATCGCGTTGTTCTCTTTGATCACGCCTTCGCGCCGCAGCAGCTCGGCAATCTCCATCAGGCCGAGGCGCGGCGGAATGTTGACGACCTTGTCCTCCTCGAGCGGGCCGGCCGCTTCGAACCGGCCTTTGCCTGCCACGAAGGCCGCCCCACCGGCGAGCACCGCGAGGATCAGGAGGGTGAAAACTGCATTGCCAGCGATGACGAAAGGATTTCTCGCCCGTCCGGAGCGCCGCGTCGGTACCGCCACCTGCTCCGGCTCCAGGGCCGCGCGCGGACTGCGCGGTGTGATGCGTTTCTGGTCCAATTTTTGGTCCATGAGCGGTGCACCAATTCCCTCGATCTGCCGTCCGGAGCGGGACGGGCTGGGTTCAACACCGGGCGCGATGCGCTCGGCATCGGCCGGATAAGGCGAGCCCGGCGCAGGTCGGCTGGGCGCGCGAGCCGCTGGAGCGCCCCGACCCGGGAGCGCCGGCCTGCCCCCGCCGGTTCGCATTTCGAACGGCGGAGGATCCAGCGGCAAACTTGAGGCGGATCGATGGCGCACGGCCGAAGGTTCCACACGATCGCGCCGGGACGGCGGTGGCTCCGTCGGAAATTCGGCTGATCCGGCGCGCGCGCCCAAGCCCGGCAGCGGCTTGGCTGCGCGCTGCCGGTCCGCGGCCGGCGAAGATTTCGATCCATTTGTTTTGGCGGCATCGGCCGGCCAGACCTGCTCGAAGTCCAGGCTTTTTGTCGGCGGCGGTGGGCGATTCTGAGATGAACCTGCGGGCCAGCCGGGGCGGCTTGAAATAGATGGGCGCGAGGACGTGCGCGGACGCACCGGCCCTCTTCCGCTACCACCCGGCGGCATGCTTTGCGAACTCACCCGCCCCACCCCACAAACGCTAAAGCGCTCGCCATGAGTGCCGGGTTCCTTTCCCGGTACAACCCCGTTATGGCTCATTAGAATTTCGCAGACTTTTTGCCGTTTGCCCACTGAATTCCACGGGCCCGGAACAGACAACGTTAAGAAACGGGGCGGGCGCGCGACAGATTGTGGCAAAAAGGTGGAGCGCGCTGGCCTAATCCATCGACCGGCGGAACACCAGGGAGGCGTTGGTGCCGCCGAATCCGAACGAATTCGACAGCACGACATCAATGTCGCGCTTTCGCGCCTGGTGAGGCACCAGATCGATGGAGGTGGTGACCGACGGATTGTCCAGGTTGAGGGTCGGCGGCACGATGCCGTCGCGAATCGCCAGAATGGAGAAAATCGCCTCGACGGCGCCGGCGGCCCCGAGCAGGTGCCCGATCGAGGACTTGGTGGAGGACATGCTCAGGCGCTCGGCGTTATTGCCGATGAGCCGGTGCACCGCCGCGATCTCGATCTCGTCGCCCAACGGCGTCGAGGTCCCATGGGCGTTGATGTAATCGACCTCCGCCGGCGATATCCCGGCGCGTTTCAAGGCCGCCTGCATGCAACGCAGCGCGCCGTCGCCGTCGGGCGCCGGCGAGGTGACGTGATAGGCGTCGCCCGACAAGCCGTAGCCGACCAGCTCGGCATATATTCTGGCGCCACGACGCTTGGCATGCTCGTACTCCTCGAGCACCACCATGCCGGCGCCCTCGCCGAGGACGAAGCCGTCGCGGTCCTTGTCGTAGGGACGCGAGGCGCGTGTCGGTTGATCATTGAAGCCGGTGGAAAGCGCGCGCGCCGCCGCAAAGCCCGCGATGGAAATTCGATTGACGGGCGACTCCGCGCCGCCCGCCACCATGACGTCGGCATCGCCGAACGCGATGAGCCGGCCGGCATCGCCGATCGCATGAGAGCCGGTCGAGCAGGCCGTCACCACGGCGTGGTTGGGGCCCTTGAGGCCGAACTCGATCGACACGCAGCCGGACGCCAGATTGATGATCCGTCCCGGAATGAAGAACGGTGAGACCCGGCGCGGACCGCGTTCCTTCAAGATAATGGCGGTCTCGGCGATGCCCTCGATGCCCCCGATGCCGGAACCGATCAGCACGCCGGAGACGATCTGATCTTCATAGGTGGTCGGCCGCCAGCCGGCATCGTCGAGCGCCTGGCGCGCCGCGCACATGGCGAAGACGATGAATTGATCGAACTTGCGTTGATCCTTCGGCTCCATCCACTGGTCGGGATTGTAGGTGTCCTGCGAGCCGTCGCCGCGCGGAACCTGGCAGGCGAACTTCACCGGCAGGTCCGACACGTCGAACTGCTCGATGTGCCGTGCGCCGCTCTTGCCGGCGAGGAGATGCCGCCAGCTGGCCTCGACGCCGCAGGCGAGCGGGGTCAGCAATCCGAGCCCGGTGACGACCACACGTCTCATCTTCGGTTCCTTGTGGGCGGTGCCGATCGGCACCCGCCATACCACTTTTTACCGGCCGCATCCGTTATTTATCGGACCTGCCGGCTGCACATCGGACGATACCATTCCGGCAATTGATCTAGCGTGCTTTCGGGCGGGTTGGAAATCCGCCGCGGCCCAACGCCACGCCCGGCGATTCTGCTTTCAGGGACGCGCCGCGGTCCGCGCAAGCTCCATCGCCGGCACAGGTCGGCTCGCACCGGGAGGTACGGCGTTGCGGCCGCCCGCAACCGCCGAAGTCGCCACCCGCCAAAATCCTGTACACGCCCGATTCGCATGCGCCGCAGCGCCGCGATTTGGCCGAGCCTGCCGAATTGTAATGATCGTCGCCGGAAGGAAGGGTTCAGCTTTTCGCGTTCTTCTCGAGAAATTTGACCGCATCGCCGACCGTCAGGATGGTCTCGGCGGCGTCATCGGGAATTTCGCAGCCGAACTCTTCCTCGAAGGCCATCACGAGCTCCACGGTGTCCAGGCTGTCGGCGCCGAGGTCGTCGATAAAGCTCGCATTGTCGGTGACCTTGTCGGCTTCGACACCCAAATGCTCTACGACGATCTTTTTCACTCGCTCGCCAATGTCACTCATCGCTGCACCCTCGCGTCCTTGGATTGGGCTCGGTCGGTCAGCGCCCGCGAGCCATTGTGAATCGAGCCACTGTGAAATCGGCTTGTGGTGGTGTCCCGGATCTCCCAAGTCGCGAGCCGACTTGGACGATCGCTCCGCCCCCGTGGTATCTGCCCGGCCGAACCGAAGCTCGGTTACCACACTTCAAAAGCCTTGACCAGCATACGCTGAGACCGGTGGAAAGCCTTCAAATCATCGCCATGCCGCCGTTCACATGCAGCGTCTGGCCGGTGATGTAGGAGGCCTCGTCGGAGGCCAGGAAGACCGCAGCCGCGGCCACATCGGCGGCCGCGCCGAGGCGGCCGGCCGGAACTCGCCCCAGGATGGCATCGCGCTGCTTCTCGTTGAGCTTGTCGGTCATGGGGGTCGCGATGAAACCGGGCGCGATGCAGTTCGCCGTCACGTTGCGCCTGGCATATTCCTGCGCCAGCGACTTGACCAAGCCGATCATGCCGGCCTTGGCGGCGGCATAGTTTGCCTGCCCGGGATTTCCGGTCACCGCCACCACCGATGTGACGCCGATGATGCGACCGAGGCGCCGCCGCATCATCCCCTTGATTGCCGCCCGCGCCAGACGAAAGCTCGCCGTCAGATCGACCGCGATGACCTCGTCCCAGGCCTCGTCGCTCATCTGCACGAGAAGATTGTCGCGCGTGATGCCGGCATTGGCGATCAGGATGTCGAGCCTGCCCATGCGTTCCTCGGACTTGGGAACCAGCGCCTCGACCTCCGCCTTGTCGGCGAGATTGCAGGGGAGCACGTGGACCCGATCCTTGAGCTCGCCCGCGAGCGCATCGAGAGCCTCTTGCCGCGTGCCTGACAGCGCGACGACGGCGCCCTGCTGATGCAAGGCCCGCGCGATTGCCCCGCCGAGGCCGCCGGTGGCACCGGTGACGAGCGCCATCTTGCCGGTCAGATCGAACATATGCGCTCCTCGGATGCCGTTGTGGCGATCGCGTTCAGCCGCCGGCGATGTTGGTGGCTTCACCGCGGGTGGCTGCGCCGCGAGCGGCCGTGAAGGCGACGACCTCTTCGGGCGAGCCGATCGTCACACCGCTCGCCCCTTCGGCGATTCGCTTGACCAGCCCGGACAACACCTTGCCGGCGCCGACCTCATAGAAGACCGAAACGCCTGCGGCCGCCATGAAGGCGACCGACTCGCGCCAGCGTACCGTTCCGGTCACCTGCGCGACCAGGCCGCGGGCGATCTCATGCGGATCGCTGGTCGGCGCCGCCAGCACGTTGGCGATCAGCGGGACCACGGGCGGCCTGATCGAGACCGCGGCCAGCGCCGCGCGCATGACCTCCGCGGCAGGCTCCATGAGGGCGGAATGGAACGCCCCCGACACCGGCAGCATCATGGCGCGCCGCACACCCTTGTCCTTGGCGATGGCGACCGCCCGCTCCACCGCCGCCTTGTCGCCCGAGATCACCACCTGCCCGCCCCCATTGTCGTTGGCAGCCTGGCAAACCTGCCCCTGCGCGGCCTCCGCCGCGATCGCGGCGGCCTGCTCGAAATCGACGCCCAGCAGCGCCGCCATGGCGCCGGCTCCGGCCGGCACGGCGCGCGCCATCGCGGCGCCCCGCGCGCGCACCAGCCGAGCCGCATCGGCAAACGAGATCGAGCCGGCTGCCGCCAGCGCCGCATATTCGCCGACCGAATGGCCGGCGACGAATCGCGCCTCGCGCGCGAGATCAACCCCGGCTTCCGTTTCCAGCACCCGCATGGCCGCCAGCGAGACCGCCACCAGCGCGGGCTGCGCATTCTCGGTCCGCATCAGCTTGTCGGCCGGTCCCTCCCACATGACCGTGGTGAGGCTGTCGCCAAGCGCGGCGTCGATCTCCGCGAAGACCTGCCGGGCCGGCAGATAGGCCTCGGCGAGTGCCTTGCCCATGCCCACCGACTGGCTGCCCTGCCCTGGAAATACGTATGCGACCGACATCCCCGACCCCCGCCCCGCTCGCCCTTCTCGAGATCGCTGCCGGAAACCCGCCGGGCCCGCCTTGTGGCCAATGGGCGGCGGCCGCCTCTGCAGCACGGCTCGCCTCGCCGTGCGAGCCTCATCGGCACAGCGCGTAGCCCAGTGCCTGCCGGCCGGCAACCGCTTTCGTAACCTTTGGGAAACCTTGGTTCCTAACCGGCCGAGAACCCGGCTCGGCGTAAAAACCCCCAGAGCTTCGCTTCGAGCCACCGCCCGGCTTGGATACGCAAGAACCACGGGCCTGGGGTGTGGACCGGAAAAAACCGCGATATCGGACATGCTTGAATCCCCATTGATCACAGACTCCGACCTCGCGCGGGCGCGCCAGGACGCCGGTTTCCGTCAGCAGCTCCTGGCCGAGAGCCTCGAGCTCCTGCTGGGTGAGCTCGGCAAGCTGCAGCGGGCCGCCAACAACGCCGGGCGCGCCGATCAGGTGCGCGAAGGGGTCGAGCTCGCCCTCAAGCTGGCCGATCTCCTGCAGCGGCTTGCGCCCGACGCCCCGCGCGCTGCCTGAGCCTCGAAGCGTCGGCAAAGCTTGCCTTTTCGTCCGAACCGCCTATAAGGCCAGCCTCTGCTCAATTCCGGCCGGGAGCGAAACGGACGGCCGCGCGCGCAGTCCTTAAGGCTCGATCCTTTCGAGCCGCAAGGGTTACGTCATGCGGCAGGACCTCATGGTCCGGCGTCCCCTGTTCCCGCCTTCTTTAGCTTTCGAGCCTTTCCCGAAAGGGCTTGAAGGGCTGCGCGCCGGGAAGAGCATAAACGGGAAAGGATTCCGCATGCCGCTTTACGAACACGTCTTCCTTTCGCGCCAGGACGTCAGCGCGCAACAGGTGGAGGAATTGACCGCCCAGCTCACCGGCGTTCTCGAGCAATTGGGCGGCAAGGTCACCAAGCTCGAGCAGTGGGGCGTCAAGTCGCTCTCCTATCGGGTGCGCAAGAACCGCAAGGCGCATTTCACCTTCATGAATGTCGACGCGCCGTCGGCCGCGCTCAGCGAGATCGAGCGTCAGGAACGCCTCAACGAGGACGTCCTGCGCTACTTGACCATTCGGGTCGATGAGCATGAGGAAGGCCCCTCCGCGATGATGCGCAAGTCCGACCGCGATCGCGATCGCGACGACCGCGGCGGCGGCTTTCGGGATCGCGACCGCGGCGATCGGGGTGACCGTGGTGGCGGCGGCTTTCGGGATCGCGACCGCGGTGATCGCGGCCCGCGCGACCGCGCCCCGCGCGACGAGCCCGTCGCCGAAGAAGCCGCCGGAACGGAGGAGTAACGGAAATGGCATTTTCACCGATGCAGACCCGCCGACCGTTCTTCCGCCGGCGCAAGACTTGCCCGTTCTCCGGCGCCAACGCCCCGAAGATCGATTACAAGGACGTCAAGCTCCTGCAGCGCTACGTCTCCGAGCGCGGCAAGATCGTGCCGAGCCGCATCACCGCGGTTTCCGCCAAGAAGCAGCGCGAGTTGGCGCGCGCGATCAAGCGCGCGCGTTTTCTCGGCCTGCTGACCTACGTGATCCGGTGACGACACGAGCGGCTTGAGCCGCTCGTCTGCATGGTTGGGACGGACATCGATCCGTCTCTAACCGCTGAGAAGCGGGACAGCTTGGAATGATGCATATCGTTCTCATCGGGCTCGGTGCCGGCACCACCGCTGCATTGCTGTTCGCGTCGGGCGCTTCCGGCTCGACCGCCGCCATGCTTCTGGTGCTGCTCGCACCGCTGCCGATCATGATCGTCACGCTGGGATGGAGCCACTGGGCGGGTCTCATCGCCTCCGCTACGGCCGCCGCCTGCCTCGCCGTGGTGGGCGTAGCCTTTCTCGCCGCCTTCCTGTTCGGGGTCGGGCTTCCGGCCTGGTGGCTCGGCTATCTCGCCCTGCTGACGCGGCCGGGAGCGACGCCCAACGCCCCGGAATGGTATCCGGTCGGTCGCCTGGTCCTGTGGGCGGCCGGCATCAATGCGTTCATCGTCGGCGCAACGCTGTTGAGCTTCGGCACCGACCTCGCCGGCCTGCAGAGCGCCGTGCGCGAGAGCGGCCTGGAGGAAGCCGTCGGCCAGCAGCTGGAAAATCCCGACGATGCCGGACGGCTCATCGACATGATGGTGAGGTTCCTGCCGGGCGTCGCCGCGGCCTCCATGACGCTCACCACCGTCTTCAATCTGTGGCTTGCCGGCCGGATCGTGAAGACATCCGGCCGCCTGCAGCGGCCGTGGCCGCGGCTTCCCGACATGCAGCTGACGTTGTTTGCTCCCGCGGTCCTCGGCGCGGCGGTGGCCGGCTCGTTCCTGCCGGATCTGATCGGCGTCTCGGCGAGCGCCCTGGCGGCGAGCCTGATGGTCGCCCATGTGCTGCTCGGGCTCGCCGTCATTCACGCCTCGACCCTCGGGCTGAGCGGCCGCGGCTTCATTCTCGGTTCCGTCTATGCGTCCGTCCTGATCTTCAGCTGGCCGATCCGCTGGCCGCTGCTGCTCATCGGGCTCATCGGCATCACCGATACCATGTTTGATCTGCGCGGACTGATCGCGCGCCGGCGCGGACCGCCGGCGGCGCCCGTCTGATTTGTTCCACCCGATACGCAACTATCCACCCGATGCATGAAGGAGAGACCAGATGGAAGTTATCCTGCTTGAACGGATCGCCAAGCTCGGCCAGATGGGCGATGTGGTGCGCGTGAAGGACGGCTTCGCGCGCAACTTTCTCTTGCCCAAAGGCAAGGCCCTGCGGGCGAGCGAAGCAAACCGCTCGCGCTTCGAGACCATGAAGATCGACCTGGAGGCGCGCAATCTGCAGCAGCGCGGCGAGGCCGAGAAGGTCGCCGAGAAGCTCAACGGCCAGAGCTTCACGGTGCTGAGGCAGGCGGCCGAGGGCGGCCAACTCTACGGCTCGGTCACCCCGCGCGACCTGGTCGGGCTGATCACGGACAAGGGCTTTGCGGTCGGGCGCTCGCAGATCGTGCTCAACATGCCGATCAAGATGATCGGCATGTACAAGGTCCCGGTGTCGCTGCACCCCGATGTCGAGGTGACGGTCAGCCTCACGGTCGCGCGCAGTGCCGACGAGGCCGAGCGGCTCAAGCGCGGCGAGGACATCACGGTCAGCCGCGACGAGGCGGAGGAAGCAGCGGCGGAGGCGGCCGCCAAGGCGGAGGCCTTCTTCGAGCCGGAAGCGATCGAGGCGCTGCGCTCGCAGGAGAGCGAGGAGGAGCCGGAAGCTGACGACAAGCCGGGCAGCTGAGGCGGACCTATTCCTCGAATTCCTCGAGCGGCGGCCGTGCCGGCGCCGGCGCCGGGGGCGCGGCGGGCGACGGCTTGATCTCGGCGGTGGCCGATGCGGGACGGCCCCTGGCCGACCCCGGCCCGGTCGGTGGGGGCGCAGACGCCTTGGGCTCGGCGGCCTGCTGCGCGCGCCGGGGATCCCGGGACGGATCCACGGGTGGCGTGTCTCTCGTCGTGGTCGCGGTGCCGGGGGCGGTCGGGTTGGGTGGCCGCCTCTGCTGCGGGTTCCCCGCCCCGCCGCCGGCGCCGGACAGGTAGGCGGACATGGTCGAAGCCATGTCGGAGCCGGTCGTATAGTGCTCACGCAAGAAGCTGGTGCCGGCGTTGCTCCGAAGCTCACGCGGGCTGCGGTGGCAGTTGGAGCACACTTCCGCGAATATCTGCGAGCCGGATTTGCCGGCGTCGAGATTCTGGCCGGCGGCCGGACTGAACGGCGCCGCCGCCAATGCGGCCAGAACCCACGGTGAAAATCGCCAAAGCCGCGACACAATGTTCTCCCGATCCCCCGCCGGTCGGGGATGCGCCGGCGCTGCGCCGGCAGACCTCTGATCCGAGGGCTTGGCGGATTCCTGGATCGATTCCTGGACCAACTCCTGGGCCGAAATAGGGAACGATCGGAGCCGCCTCTGCGTCACTTTGCTCTTCATTTCCCGCATCGGCAACCAACTCTGCCCTTCGGACATTAAAAGCTTGGCTAACATACAGAAGCAACACGGTTTTGTCGGGTAGCGAACAGACCGAACCGTGTGCAGCGAGGCCGGTGGACGCCAATTGTGTCCTGGACGTGGCGGAACCGCAGGCGTCGCGACGAGACGCGCGATGAACCGGTTGATTCGCCTAGCACTCAAGAAATTCGTCCGGGCAGGAAATCTCCAGATCAGGACCGCCCGCGGAACGATCTACACCTTGGGCGACGGGAGCGGCGATCGGGTCGCGCTTCGGTTCACCACGGCAGCGGCGGAACGCGGCGTCATTCTCGATCCCGAGCTCAAGCTGGGCGAGTGCTATATGGACGGCACGCTGATCGTCGAGCAGGGCTCGATCGCCGACGTGCTCGCGGTGCTGCAAAGCCCGGCCGCCGAACCGCCCGTCTGGGCCTGGCCGCACCATGTGCTGCGCTATCTTCGCCGCCGCTTGCGGCAGCTCAACTGGCGCCGCCGCGCCCGGCGCAACGTCGCGCATCACTACGATCTCGACGACCGGCTCTATTCGCTCTTTCTCGATGCCGACCGGCAATACAGCTGCGCCTATTTCGAGACCCCTGATCAATCGCTCGACGATGCCCAGCTCGCCAAGCGCCGGCACCTCGCCGCCAAGCTGCTGACCGGCCCTGCCCTGCACGTGCTCGATATCGGCTGCGGCTGGGGCGGGCTGGCGCTTTATCTGGCGGAGGTTTGCGGCAGCCGCGTCACCGGCATCACGCTTTCTCCGCAGCAGCTGGCGGTGGCGCGCGGGCGCGCGGCCGAGAAAGGACTGGGCCGGATCGCCGATTTCCGGCTGCAGGACTACCGCGAGGTGACGGGAAAGTTTGATCGCATCGTCTCGGTCGGCATGTTCGAGCACGTCGGCGTCGGATTCTACGACGAGTTCTTCCGCAAATGCAGCGCAGCGCTGGATGACGACGGCATCATGGTGCTGCATGCGATCGGGCGACCCGAGGGTCCCAACATCACCAATCCGTGGATCGCCAAATACATTTTTCCGGGCGGTTATATTCCGGCGCTTTCCGAGGTCCTGCCGGCGGTCGAGCGCGCCGGCCTCCTCCTCACCGACATCGAGATCCTGCGCCTGCACTATGCCGAGACCCTGCGGGCGTGGCGCCGGCGTTTCCTCGCCCATCGCGAGGAGGTCGAGCGGATCTATGACGGGCGCTTCGTGCGCATGTGGGAATTCTATCTGGCGGCTTCCGAGATGGCCTTCCGCGAGCAGGCCCTGATGGTCTTCCAGATGCAGCTGACCAGGCGGCAGGGCATAGTGCCGATGACCCGCGACTATATCCCGCGCGAAACCGCCCGCCTGCGCAGGCTCGAAGGCGCCCGGCGCCCGCCCCTGCGGCTCGCCGGCGAGTGAGCAGGCCTGCCGCCGACCAAGGCGCGGCCGCCATTGCCGAACCCGGGCATGCGCCGGTCATGCATTCGTGGCGGTGCGCGCCCGCTCCTACCAGCCCTTGATCGTCAAGTCCCCTCGCGATTCATTCTTGTGCATCCGGTGAGTATCGGGGACATCGGCAACGAGCTTTTTTCCGAATCGCCGCGCGATGCTAGATCGCTATATCGGTCGGATCGGGCAGCGCCCGCGCTTCTTGGTTCGACGCATTTTGTGCTTTGTGCGTTTGCGCGCCACGTTT
>DASYFD010000298.1:0-12757 GCA_036498625.1 Xanthobacteraceae bacterium
AATGTCCGTTGCTGCACCCATCAAGGCGCCGGCCCTCAAGCTGCCGTCGCATCGCGAACCTTACTATGCCGGCGCCTGGCAGAAGCCCAAGGGGCGCTATGTCGAGGTGACGAGCCCGGGCACCGGCGAATCGCTCGGCAAGGTGGCGGAAGGCAATGCGGCCGACGCGCAGGCCGCCATCGCCGCCGCCAAGTCGGCGTTCCGCGACTGGCGGCGCGTGCCGCCGTTCGAGCGCGCCCGCATGCTGCGCGCCATCGCGCAGGTGCTACGCCAGAACGGCGACGAGCTGGCGATGATCGATGCCGCCGATTGCGGCAATCCCTATTCCGAGATGCTGCGCGACGCCCATATGGGGGCGGCCCAGCTCGATTTCTACGCCGGTCTCGTCACCGAGATGAAGGGCGCCTCGATCCCGATGGGGCCCGACGTGGTGAACTTCTCGGTGCGCGAGCCCTATGGCGTGGTGGGCCGCATCATTCCGTTCAACCATCCGTTCATGTTCGCGGCCGGCAAGTCCGGGGCGCCGCTCGCCGCCGGCAATACGGTGGTGCTCAAGCCGCCCGAGCAGGCGCCGCTGTCGGCGCTGCGGCTGGCGGAGCTGATCGACGGCATCCTGCCGCCGGGCGTGTGGAACGTGGTGCCGGGCGGCAAGGAGGTAGGCCAGGTGCTCGCCAGCCATCCGGACGTCGCCTCGGTGGCGCTGATCGGCAGCGTGCCGACTGGCCGTGCCGTCATGAAGGCGGCCGCCGACACCCTCAAGCCGGTGCTGCTCGAGCTCGGCGGCAAGAACGCCCTGATCGCCTATCCGGACGCCGATCTCGAAGGCGTCGCGGCCGCCGTGGTCGACGGCATGAATTTCACCTGGTGCGGACAAAGCTGCGGATCGACCAGCCGCGCCTTCGTGCACGCCGACATCTACGATGCCGTATTGGAGCGCGCGCAGAAGTCGATCAAGCGTTACCGGCCGGGCGTTCCGACCGATCCGGCCACCACCATGGGGGCGATCATCAGCCAGGTGCAGCATGACCGCATCATGGGTTTCATCGAATCCGGAAAAAAAGAGGGCGCGCGACTGTTGTGCGGCGGCGGCCGTCCGAGCGCGCCTGAGCTCGCCGGCGGCCTGTTCATCGAGCCCACCATCTTCGCCGACGTGACCATGCAGATGCGCATCGGCAAGGAGGAAATCTTCGGCCCGGTTCTCTCGGTATTCAAATGGCGCGACGAGGCCGACATGCTGGCGCAGGTGAACCAGGTGGAGTACGGGCTCACCTGCTCGATCTGGACCAATGATCTCCTGACCGCGCACCGCACGGCGGCCGCGGTGGAGGCGGGCTATGTCTGGATCAACGACGTGTCCAAGCATTTCCTGGGCGCGCCGTTCGGCGGCTTCAAGCAGTCCGGCATCGGACGCGAGGAATGCATCGAGGAATTGCTCGGCTTCACCCGCGAGAAGAACATCCACCTCAACCTGCGCCGCCGCAGCGGCGGGCATTGACGGGAGCGGTAGGGTGGGCAAAGGCGCGGAACGCGCCGTGCCCACGCGCGGCGCCAACCGAGTCGTATCGTGATGGATGGGCAACGGCGAAGGGACCGTTGTCCACCCTACACCTTCGCGATAGCCCGCACCTCGGGGGGAAACAGATCCTCCGCGGTCATCAGCTTATGGGTGACGCCTTGCTGGTGGGCGTAGCGGCAGAACGCCTCGATGGTCGGCCGGCTCGCCTCGACCCCGTACGGATAGGGATCGGCTCCGTAGCTCTCGGCGATCTCGTTGGCGATCGCGGCCGCCCAGGGCAGCGGGATGCGCGCCAAGGTGAAGTCGCGCAGGCGTTCGAAGCAGCGGCGCTTGGATTCCTCGAACGCCTTGAACAGATTCATGGCGACCCAGGGATACTGCTCGAGCACGGCGCGCCGGATCGTGATCAGGTGCATGATCGGAAACACGCCGGTCGCTCTGAACAGCCGCTCCTCGTCGGCGCGGTAGTTCGGGAACAGGCGCACGATCGCCCCGCCGGATTGCGCAAAGGCGAGCGGCGGGCGCGCCGTGATGGCGGCGTCGATCTCGCCGCTTTCCAGCATGGCGGACAGGCTGGCATCGGGCCTTGCCTGATAGCGGATGCCGGCCGGCAGCTTGAGCGCGACCTTCTCGTCGCGGCCGGGCTCATCGACGCCCGCCTGCAGCCACTTGATGGCGGCGAGGTCGACCCCATAGTGCTCGGCCAGAAAGCCGCGCACGTAGATGCCCGCGGTCTGCGCCCATTCGGGAATCCCGATGGTGCGGCCCTCCAGGTCCTTGGGCTCACGGATACCGCGATCGGCGCGCACGTAGATCGCCGAATGGCGATGGACCCGGGATGGAAACACCGGGATCGCGATCATCGGAGCGTTGCCCTGCGAGGTCAGCGAGGTGTATTTCCCGAAGGACAGCTCCGAAACGTCCCATTCGAGGTTGCGGGTGAACCGAAAGGTGATTTCCTCGATCGAGGGGAACACCAGCGGCGTCAGAACGATGCCGTCGACGCCGATCACGCCGCTGGTGACCTCGCGAACATGCTCATAATTGCAGACCGCAAGCGTCAGGTTGAGGCAGGCCGTGCCGCCGTTGACGATGATCTGCGGGCCGCGCGATGGCGGCGCGGTGCGGCCGGCGCCATCGGCGCCCTGCGGGCTCTGGTTGTTCACGGGGACTCCTTGGGTAACGGGGCGCCATTGTTAGGGGGAGGCACGATCGGGCGCAATGATGTCGCAGGGGCGGAATTCTGTGGTTCCTCAAGGTAGATGCGGAACGCACGCGCGATCGACACCGGTGATTTCTGATCGGAATCCTGATAAAGAGCGACTGGGCATCATAAAGCACGGCAGCAAATCCCGCGGGGAGGGTCAATGAGCTCGGCATGCGCGGCCCGACTTGCCGGCGTTGCGGCGGTCCTGTTGCTGGCCGCCGCGCCGGCCGCGGCGCAGGGGGCCAAGCCATGGCGCCACGGGATCATTGCGCCGAAGTCCGATGCCGGTTTCCTGCTGATGGCGGCGCGGGGCGGTTTTGCCGAGCGCGAAGGCCTCAAGCTCGAGCTGCTCGAGGTGAAGGACGATCAGATCGGCCTCAAGGCGCTCCTGGCCGGCGAGCTCGAGAGCTACGAGGGCGGCGTCCAGGGCACGATCGCGGCGGACGTTCGCGGCGCCGACGTCAAGATCCTCGGCTGCCATTGGCCGGTCGTGCCGCATGGCCTCATGGTCAAGGCCGGTGTCGGCACGATCCAGGAGCTCAAGGGTAAATCCATCGCGGTGTCCTCGCCGGGCTCGTTTCCCGACATGTTCGCGCGCGTCGCCCTGGCGCGCTCCAGCCTGTCGCCCTCCGATGTCCGTTTGGCGGCGGTGGGGGGCGATCGGGACCGCTACACCGCGCTGGTCGGCGGCGTGGTCGACGCGGCGGTGGTGTCGAACGAATATCTGCCGCTGCCGACGTCGAAGAATTTCAAGATGCTGCTGTCGGGAAGCGACGCCGGCCCGAATTTTCTGCGGGTCTGCATGTTCTCGACCGGCAGGGTGCTGGCGGCGCGCCACGAGGACGCGGTCCGCTATCTGACGGCGCAGTCCAAGGCCTTGCGCTACGCGCTGTCGCACCGCGAGGAGACGCTCAAGCTCGCTCGCGAGGCGAGCGACATCAAGGCGGACGATCCGCGTCCCGGTTTCGTGTTCGATGATGCGGTCAAGACCGGCGCGGTCGCGCCGGAGCTGCCGATCCCGATGGACAAGCTCGCCTGGATGCAGGAGCAGCTCCTTGCGCTCGGGCAGATTCCCAAGGCCGGCGATCTCGCCACCATGGTGGACTCAGGAATTCGGGCGGAAGCGATGCAACGCGTCGGCAATTGACCGAAGCGCCCCACGAGGAAATTGGAGCGCCGCATGGGCGACAAGAACAGCAAGAAGCACGCCGGCCTGCGGACGGGGTTCGCCGGCAGTCTCGCGACCGCGTTGACGGTTGCGGCGGCGGTGCCGTCCGCATCGGCGCAGGCGCCCAAGACGCAGGATCTCAAGGTTTGGCGCCAGGCGATGATCGCCCCGAAGGCCGATGCCGGTTTCTTCCTGATGGCGGCCCGCCGCGGTTTTGCCGAGCAGGAAGGATTGAAGATCGAGGTCACCGACGTGAAGGACGATCAGGTCGGCATGCGGGCGCTGATCTCGGGCCAGGTGGACAGCTTCGACTCGGCGACCGGCGGCGTCATCGCGGCGGCGCGCGGCGCCGATGTGAAATTCGTGGGATGCTCCTGGCTGGCCGTGCCTTATGTGGTGCTGGCGCGCTCCGGCATCACCACCATGGATGGGCTCAAGGGCAAGACGATCGCCGCCTCCGCGCCCGGGACGCCGCCCGATATCGTGGCCCGCGCTTCGCTCGCGGCCTCCAAGGTGCCGGACCAGGACATCAAGTTCGCCGCCATCGGGGGCGATCGCGATCGCTACAATGCGCTGCTCGGCGGCATCGTCGACGCGGCCGTGGTGGCGAACGAGTACGCCCCGCTGCCTTCCTCCAAGGGCTTCAATATGTTGGTGGAGGCGCGGCAGGTCCTGCCCCAATGGGTGCGTTTCTGCACGCTGATGAACAACCAGGCGCTCGGGCTTCGGCGTGAGGCCGCGGTCCGGTTCCTGAGCGCGCAGATCAAGGCGTTCCGCTACGCGGTGGCGCATCGCGCAGAGACGATCAAGCTGACCCAGGAGGTCACCGACGCCGCGCCCGCTGATCCGCGCCCCGCCTATGTGTTCGACGAAGCCGTCAAGCCGGGCGTAGTGGCGGCCGATTTCCCGATCCCGACCGAGAGCCTCGATTGGATGCGCGCCAAGCTGGTCGAGCTCGGCCAGATCCCGAAGACCGACATGGCCAAGGCGATCGACGGCGAGCTGCGGGTGCAGGCGCTGGAGCGCATCGGCAAATGAGCGCGGTATGCAGGGGCCCCCATGGGTGAGGTCGACCTGGTCAATGTGTCAAAGCAGTTCATGCTGCGCATCGACGGCAAGGTGCATGCCGTCAAGGCGCTCGATCATGTCAGCTTCGCGGTGCACGACGGCGAGATCGTCGCGCTGATCGGGCCGAGCGGCTGCGGCAAGACCACGGCGCTGCGCATCGCCATGGGCCTGGAGACCGCGTCCGGCGGCAAGGTCACGGTGGACGGCCGCGAGGTCAGGGGCTGCGGACACGACCGCGGCATGGTGTTCCAGTTCGCCGAGCTCTTGCCCTGGCTCACCGCCATGCAGAACGTGATGTTCGGCCTCGAGATGAAGGGCATGCGCGGGGCGCAGCTGCGTGCGACCGCCACGCGCTATCTCGAGCTGGTGGGCTTGAGCGATTCATTGAACCGCCGGCCGCACCAGCTCTCCGGCGGCATGAAGCAGCGGGTGGGGATCGCGCGCGCGCTCGCCATCGATCCCAAGGTGCTGCTCATGGACGAGCCGTTCGGCGCGCTCGATGCGCAGACGCGCGAGACCATGCAGGCGGAACTCCTCGATATCCATGCCCGCACCCGCAAGACCATCCTGTTCGTCACCCACGATCTCGACGAAGCGGTGCTGATCGCCGACCGGATCGTGGTCCTGAAGGATGGCCGGGTGCAGGAGATCATGACGGTGCCGTTGCGGCGGCCGCGCCCCGATCCGGGGGTGGTGCGCGGCCTGCCCGAATTCGCCGCGACCCGCTACCGCGTGTGGCAAGCCTTGCACCAAACGGCCGATACGTTGCATTAGGCACAGTCAGGCGGGACACCGATGGTCGATGCATTGGATCGAAGACCGGCGGCGTCCGCCAGCCAGGCGGAGGACGAGGTCGCCGCGCCGCGCGCGCCGGTGCCGGGCTGGCTCATCACCACCGGCTCGGTCGTCTTCGTGCTGGTGGCCTGGGAATTGTGCGGCCCCTACATTGATCCGCTGTTCGGGACCTATCCGAGTGCCATCATGGCGGCGTTCTGGAAGCTCGTCGCCTCCGGCAAGCTCGCGGCGGCGCTGCTCGACAGCCTGCGCCCCTTTGCGGCCGGCTATGCGCTCGCGATCATTATTGGCATACCGCTCGGCCTCGTCATCGGCCGCTTCCGCGTGCTGGAGGCCGCGATCGGAATTTACATCACGGCCGGCTATGCGATGCCGCTGGTCGCTTTGGTCCCGTTGCTGGTGCTGTGGTTCGGGCTTGGCTTCGCGGTCAAGGTCGTGATCATCTTTCTGATGTCGGTGTTCCCGATCTGCATCAATACCTGGCTCGGTGTGGCAGCGGTGCCCAAGACCTTGATCGAGGTCGGCAAGTCGTTCGTGGCGCCCGATCACGTTATTCTGCGCCGCATTATCTTGCCGGCGACGCTGCCCTACATCATGGCGGGGGTGAGGCTCGCGGTCGGCCGCGCCGTGGTCGCCATGGTGATCGCGGAGTTCTTCACGTCGATCTCCGGCCTCGGCGCCATCATCCAGACCTCGGCCAACAACTTCGATACCGCGACCAGCTTCGTTCCCGTCATCATCATCATGCTGATGGCGGTGACGCTCAATTTCCTGGCCGGCGCGATCGAGCGGTGGGTGGCGCCCTGGCAGGCCGAGATCGCCGGCCGAGACCAGCAATAAGCCGCGATTGCCGAAAAAGAAAACCGGACCCTTGCGGGTCCGGTTGTAGTTTGCCGGCGCGGGGGCCAGCAATCACCTTCCAGAGGGGAACAGTTGCCGACGCGGCGATTGCCATCTGGGAGAAGAGCAACCGCTCACCGACAACGAACAGCAGTATGCCGAGGCGCGGATTTTGCGCAACTTGAAGGCTCGCATGCCAGCCATGCAACGCCTGCACGAGCGGATCCTGCCCGGCCAATCCCGACTTTGGCGACGCCGCAAGACGCGACAAGCGCGGGCATGACCGGCTCGCTCAGAAGTGCCAGCGCTGCGCCTTGGCAACCAGGAAGTCGCGGAACACCTGCACGCGCGCCACCGACTTGAGCTCTTCCGGGTAGACGAAAAAGGCGTCGTAGGCGACCTCGTTGTTGTCTCCGAACAGGTGCACGAGGCCGCCGTTCTCCTCGACCAGATAGTCCGGCAGCATGGCGATGCCGAGGCCCCGCTGGCAGGCCAAGAGCACGCCCAGCACGTTGTTGATGGTGAGCCAGGGCAGGCGCGGCTCGCGCTCCGGGCGCCCGGTCGTGAGCAGCCAATTGCCGCTCTGCTGCAGCCAGGGCTGGATGGTCCCGCCCAGGATGATCGTGCGATGGTGGTCGAGCTCCTCGACCGAGCGCGGCGTCCCGAACCGCTTGAGATATTCCGGCGATGCGCAGGCGTGGAAATGCAGCGAGAACAGCTTGCGCTGGATCAGATCGGGCTGCGTCGGCTGGCGCAGCCTGATGGCGACGTCGGCCTCGCGCATGGCGAGGTCGAGCTCGCCGTCGGTGGTGATCAGGGTGATCCGGATGTCGGGATAGAGATCGAGAAACTCGCCCAGCCGCGGGGTGAGCCAGTGCACCCCGATGCCCACCGTGGTGGTCACCTTGAGCTCGCCGTTGGGCTTCTCGCGACTGTCGCTCAGCTTGGTGCGCGCGGCCTCGAGCTTCATGAACACGTCATGGGCGGTGCTCTGCAGAAGCTCGCCCTGCTCGGTGAGGATGAGCCCGCGCGCATGGCGGTGGAACAGCGAGCAGCCGAGCTCCTGCTCGAGCGCCGAGACCTGCCGCGATACCGCCGACTGCGACAGGCCGAGCTGCTCGCCCGCATGGGTGAAGCTGCCGGCCTGGGCGGCGGCGTGAAAGACTTTGAGCTTGTCCCAATCCATGATGGTTCCGTTGAGCGCCGGACGTTTCCGGCTCGCATTCACTCCTCCCGGGCGCGGCCCCGAAGAGGCGAGAGCCTCAGCCGACCTCGGCCGCTGCCCGGTGGTCCGCTCGGTGTTCCGCGTCTCGGTGTTCCGTTTGGGCCGCCAGGAAGCGTTCGGCTTCGAGCGCGGCCATGCAGCCCTGGCCCGCTGCCGTCACCGCTTGGCGGTAGACGTCGTCGGTGACGTCGCCGGCCGCGAACACGCCCGATACCGACGTGGCGGTCGAATAGGGTGCGGTCTTGATGTAGCCCGATGGCTTCATCTCGACCTGGCCGGCGAACAGCTCGGAGGCCGGGGTATGGCCGATCGCGATGAACACGCCATCCGCCGGGCGTTCGCTGATGGCGCCGGTGCGGGTGTCCCTGAGCCTCACCCCGGTGACCTTGAGCGGATTCACCGAGCCCACGACCTCGTCGAGCGCGGTGTTCCACAGCACCGATATCTTGGGGTTCTTGAACAGGCGATCCTGCAGGATCTTCTCGGCGCGGAAGCTGTCGCGCCGGTGCGCCACCGTGACCCTGGCGGCGAAGTTGGTCAGGAACAAAGCCTCCTCGACCGCGGTATTGCCGCCGCCCACCACCAGCACGTCCTTGCCGCGATAGAAAAATCCATCGCAGGTGGCACAGGCGGACACCCCGTAGCCCTTGAACCTTTGCTCCGAGGGCAGCTCGAGCCAGCGCGCTTGCGCCCCGGTCGCGATGATCAGCGCGTCGGCCAGATAGACGTCGCCGGAATCGCATTCGAGCCGGAACGGCCGGCGGTCGAGCGCGACCTTGTTGACATGGTCGGTGACGATCCTGGTGCCCACATGCTCGGCCTGCTTCTGCATCTGCTCCATCAGCCAGGGCCCCTGGATGACGTCGGCAAAGCCCGGATAGTTCTCCACATCGGTGGTGATGGTGAGCTGGCCGCCGGGCTGGATGCCCTGGATCAGGGTCGGCTCCAGCATGGCGCGTGCGCCGTAGATGGCGGCCGTATAGCCGGCCGGTCCGGAGCCGATGATGACGACCTTGGCATGGGTGCTCTTGCCCATCTGGAGGAATCCCCGGTGTGGCGGCGCCGCTCAGCGCGGCCGGCCCCTCACCGCAGCGGCCGCTCGGCAGGCTCAATTTAAGGTCTCCGGCGAGCTATGCAAGATACGCAGACCGGAAGCCCACAGCTGACGAGGCATAAGAGCGGCGGCAATCTGTCTCGGGGTGGTGGCGGATCCGCGGGCCGCGCAACTTTGTTTCGTGCCCCGCGCGATGGGAGTAAGAATTGGGTGCGAATCGGTCCCTTGGAGGCCTCCCGGTGGAATTTCAGCTCGACTCGATCGACCGGCAAATCCTCAAGGAATTGCAGGAGGACGGCCGCATCACCAATGTGGAGCTGGCCAGCCGGGTCGGCATCTCGGCGCCGCCCTGCCTGCGCCGGGTCCGCGCCCTCAAGGACGCCGGCTACATCAAAGGTTATCGGGCGCTGCTCGACGAGCGGCTGCTGGGCTACGAGGTAACGGTCTTCGCCATGGTGCACCTCACCAGCCAGGCGGAGGCCGACCTGAAGGCATTCGAGGATTTCGTCCGCGCGGCGCCTCTGGTGCGCGAATGCTGGATGCTGTCCGGCGAGATCGACTTCATCCTCAAATGCGTCGCGCCTGATCTCAAGACCTTTCAGGCCTTCGTGGCGGAACTCACCGCCGCCCCGCATGTGCGCAACGTCAAGACCTCGCTCACGCTACGCAACTCCAAGGATGCCGCCATGGTGCCGCTCGAGCTCGAGCGTTGATGCTTACCTCCCCCTGCAAGGGGGAGCGAACAACAGGGGGAACCCCTTCAGCGCCACTCGACCTTCTTGACCTCGTAGGCCTTGGCGCCGCCGGGCGTGACCACCTCGACATTGGCGCCCTTGGTCTTGCCGATCAGGGCGCGCGCCACCGGCGAGGTTATCGAGATCTTGCCCTTCTTGGCATCGGCCTCGGGCTCGCCCACGATCTGCCACACCATCTTCTTGTCGGTGTCCTCATCCACCAAGGTGACGGTGGCGCCGAACTTGATGGTCTCGCCGGACAATTTCGACACGTCGATGACCTCGGCGCGCGCGAGCTTGTCCTCGAGGTCCGCGATGTGGCCCTCGTTGAGCGATTGTGATTCTTTGGCGGCGTGATACTCGGCATTCTCCGACAGGTCGCCGTGCGTGCGCGCATCGGTGATCTGCTGGATGATGCGTGGCCGCTCCACCTGCTGGCGATGCTTGAGCTCATTCTCGAGCGTCGCATAGCCCTCAGCCGTCATGGGGAGCTTGTCCATCGGTCCTTCAATCCTCCGAATCTAAATCCGTCTCATGCTTGCGACGCTTGATCAGCGAGCCAGGCTAAGTCACTGAATCACCGATCAGGAAGTCGGAACCACAAATCCGAATACTCCAGCGCCACGATAGTTGAGCGCGATACAGTAGAGCACCATGATGTTCCGCCTCCGACGGACCGTTCGGGACCGTGGGAGGCGGAACACCGGAGACGAAAAAACCCGGCCGTGGGCAGAACCTTCGTTGCAACCCCGCGACCGCGAACCCGTCCCAACTCCCGTCGCGCGGCCAGGTTCCCGGACCGCCGGCAGCGCAGCGGTCAAAAAATATGGCCGCTACCACCCGCTGGCAACCTTCGCGATTCGTTCGATTTTCGCCCCAACTGCTTGGGGTTCAACCGCTTTTCGAGCTGCGAAAGTCGGTGCGGACGTCGAAATAGCTCTGCAGCGTACGGACCTCGAGATCGCCCCCGAGATAGGCTTTGATTCCTTGCGCCGCAGCGACGGCTCCTGAAAGAGTGGTGTAATACGGTACTTTATGCAAGAGGGCAGCCCGGCGCAGCGAGCGGCTGTCGGCCAGCGCCTGCGCCCCCTCGGTCGTATTGAAGACCAGCTGGACCTCGCCGTTGCGGATGGCGTCCACGATGTTGGGCCGTCCCTCGGAGGCCTTCAGGATGCGGTCGGCGGCGGCGCCCTGCTCGACCAGGAAGCGCTGGGTCCCGGAGGTCGCGATGGTGCGAAAGCCGAGCTCGGTCAGGGTTTTCATGGCGCCCAGGATGCGGGCGTCCTTGTCGGCGTCGCGCACCGAGACGAACACCGTGCCCTTGCGCGGCAGCCGGGAGCCGCCGCCGAGCTGGCTCTTGGCAAAGGCGATCTCGAACGAGCGATCGATGCCCATGACCTCGCCGGTCGATTTCATCTCCGGCCCCAGCACGGTGTCGACGCCGGGGAAGCGGGCGAACGGGAACACCGCTTCCTTGACCCCCACATGATCGAAGTGCGGCGGCTTGAGATTGAAGCTCGCCAGCCGCTCGCCCGCCATGATTCGCGCCGCGATCTTGGCGACCGGCATGCCCACCACCTTGGCGACGAACGGCACCGTGCGCGAGGCGCGCGGATTGACCTCCAGTACGTAGATGTCGCCGTCCTTGATGGCATATTGCACGTTCATCAGGCCGCCGACCTGCAGCGCCAAGGCGAGCTCGCGGGTCTGGCGGCCGATCTCGGCGATGACCTCGGGCTTGAGCGAGTGCGGCGGCAGCACGCAGGCCGAATCGCCGGAATGGATGCCGGCCTCCTCGATGTGCTCCATGATGCCGGCGATCACCGTATCGGTGCCGTCGGCCAGGCAGTCGACGTCGACCTCGATGGCGTCCGACAGATAGCGGTCGATGAGCAGCGGCCGCTTGTCGGACACCACCAACTCGGAGGGGCGATCGAGATCGCCCGCGAGGCGGGTGAGGTAACGCTCGAGCTGGGGCGCGTCGTGCACGATCTCCATGGCGCGGCCGCCCAGCACATAGGAGGGGCGGATCACGATCGGATAGCCGATCTCCTCCGCGATGGCGCGGGCCTGCGCCGGGCTCACCGCAATGCCGTTGCGCGGCTGGCGCAGCCCGAGCTTGTCGAGCAGATGCTTGAAGCGGTCGCGGTCCTCGGCGAGATCGATGGCATTGGGCGAGGTGCCCAGGATGGGCACCTGCGCGGCTTCGAGCGGCCCGGCGAGCTTGAGCGGGGTCTGGCCGCCGAACTGCACGATCACGCCATGCAGGGTGCCGTTGCGGCGTTCGGCCGCGATGATCTCGAGCACGTCCTCGGCGGTGAGCGGCTCGAAATAGAGTCGGTCGGAGGTGTCGTAATCGGTCGACACCGTCTCCGGATTGCAGTTCACCATGATGGTTTCGTAGCCGGCCTCGCTCAGCGCAAAGGCGGCATGGCAGCAGCAATAGTCGAATTCGATGCCCTGCCCGATGCGGTTGGGGCCGCCGCCGAGGATCACCACCTTGCTCTTCGCCGTGGGCGCGGCCTCGCAGGCCACGCTGCCGGCGAACGGGGTCTCGTAGGTGGAATACATGTAGGCGGTCGGCGAGGCGAACTCCGCCGCGCAGGTATCGATGCGCTTGAACGCGGGCCGCACCGCGAGCGCGTGCCGCCGCCGCGTGACCTCGTCCTCGGGCAGATCGGTCAGCCGGCCGAGCCGGCGATCCGAAAAGCCCATGGCCTTGAGCGCCCGCAGCGCGCCCGCCGTGGCGGGCAGCCCTTTCAGCTTGATCTCCGCCTCGGTGTCGACGATGCCGCGGATCTCGCCCAGGAACCAGCGGTCGATGCGGCAGGAGGCGTGGATCTCCTCGTCGGTGAAGCCGAGCCGCATGGCCTGCGCCACCTTGAGCAGCCGGTCGGGCGTGGGCACGCCGAGCGCGGCGCGCACCGCGGTCTTGTCGTCGCCCTGGCCGAGCCCTTCGATGGCGATCTCGTCGAGGCCGGTGAGGCCCGATTCGAGCGAGCGCAGCGCCTTCTGCAGGCTCTCCTGGAAGGTGCGGCCGATCGCCATCACCTCGCCGACCGACTTCATCGAGGTGGTGAGCGTGTGCTCGGCGCCCGGAAATTTCTCGAAGGCAAAGCGCGGAATCTTGGTGACCACGTAATCGATGGT
>DASYFD010000299.1:0-16615 GCA_036498625.1 Xanthobacteraceae bacterium
CCCTTCGGCAGCCCGGCCAGCATGGCGGCTTCCGAAAGGTTGAGGTCCTTGGCGGATTTTCCGAAATAGCTGCGCGCCGCCATCTCGACCCCCCAGGAGCTGCGCCCGAGATAGATCGTGTTCAGATAGAGCTCCAGGATCTCGTCCTTGCTGAGCACGCGCTCGAGCCGGGAGGTCAGCACGATCTCGCGGATCTTGCGGTCGTAGCTGACATCGTCGCCGACCAGCAGGTTCTTCACCACCTGCTGGGTGATGGTGGAGGCGCCCTGCGGCCGCCCGGGCTGGCCCATATTGGCCACCGCGGCCCGGATCAGCCCGCGCTCGTCGATGCCGGCGTGCTGGTAGAAGCGCTTGTCTTCCGCCGCCACGAAGGCTTTCTGCACCTCCTCGGGAATCTCGCTGAGCGGAACCGAGATGCGACGCTGATCGGCACCGAACACCTCCCGGAAGCGGCCACCCTTGCCGTCCAGCATGACGGTCGCCCCCGGCAGTTCGACGCCCTTGAGGCGCGCCGGGTCGGGCAGGTCGGTGAGGGTCTTGTTGTAGAAATCGATCACGGCGCCTGCATCGAAGCCCCAGTCGGCAACCTTCTCGTCGGTGCAGAACTGATGGTATGCGCTCTGCAGGTCGGAGAACTTGATGCCCCGGAAGGCGGCGGATCCGCCCGCGGTCAGGTCCGGATCCTCTAGCGCGGTCGCCAGCAGGTCGTCGAGATTGATGTCCTCGATCTCGAAGACCTTGCGCATATGGGTGCAGCCGTCGCGCAACAGTGTCACCACCTTGCCCTGATCAGCGGTGTGGTCGAACGCGGTCTTGAGCGCATCGGGCGCCGTGGTCACCTGGCTGAGCGTGAGCGCGGTGGCGAAAATCTTGACCAGAAGAATGTCCATGGGGAACCGATACCGTTGGGAGCCGCGGCACCGGGTTGGTGCGACAGCCTACCAACGAGGAGACCGGGCAGGAGTTCCGGGCAATTTCGCGCGTCCTCGCTACCCCGCGGCAGGGGCCGGGTTCTGCCCGGGAACGGGCGCTAGCACCGGAGACGCCGGCAAGCATTTGGCCGGCAAGCGGATTTGCAGCCCTGGACCTCGATACCGCCGTCGAGCCGCGCCCGCTAGGAATATGGCAACCACGTCGAACGCAAATGGTGGAACCATTACCCCAGTTGATCTGTAGTCCGGTCGTTGTGATCCGAAAGGAGCCACACGCACCGTACCGTTTCGCCAGCACCATATTTGTCTGCGCATCGCGATTCGGGGCGGGCGACGATCGGAGGGACGCCAATGCAAGCCCTGCTGTTCGAATGTCCGACCACCGGCCGGCCGATCGATACCGGCATCGCGATCGACTACGCCCGCCTGCGCAAGGTCCAGCCGGTCACGGTGCACCTGTTCTGCCCGCGCTGCGAACGGCCCCATGAATGGAAATTGTCCGAGGGATTGATCAGTGATCCGCCGGCGTTGACGCCGTGGAGCGCCTGCCGCACCCAAACCTGACCGCAGGTCCGGCGCAAACTCTGTCCGGATGCTCGGACCAAGGATCTAGTCTAATTCCGATAGCTGTTCGGCTTCCGACAGTGCCGCCGATGTCAGCCATTTGGCCCATCGTTCCTTCAGGGCCTCCATGGCCTCATCGAGGGTCCCGGCCAGGCCCGTGATGCCCGGCCCGCTAGCGCCTTCCGGCACCCCGTTGAGCGCCCATAGCCACTCCGAGTCGGGTCGCAGCGTGACTTTTCGCTTGTAGATTTGCCCCACCAGCAACTGTCCGTGCAGGACCTGATAATCATCAGCCGCTGCATCGGCATTCGCGTTGAGAACGAGGGACATGTACCAGCTTCCTTATTGACCCGCCCGTGCGATTTTGGATCGGCGTTATCCCGTCGTCTGTTCAAAATTGAACAGCCGGAAGGACTTTCACCTGTTTGTCGGCCCGCACGGAGGTACCGGGGTCATCTCCGGGCCGCGGGCTCACAGGAATTTTTCATCGCTCGCCTCCTGGTGCCACACCAGGAGCCGCCGGCGCAGCAGCGCCATGGCCTTGACCAGGCAGAAGCCGACCGCGCCGATCTCCACGATGCCGGCGAACACGCCGCGCGAATCGGCGAAGCGCGAGGCCGTCATCATGGCACCGCCGAGCCCATAGCCGCCCATCGCCATCTCGGCCACCACCGCCACGATCAGCGAGAGTGGCAGCGCGACCTGCAGGCCGGTGAGGATCTGCGGCAGCGCCGCCGGCAGTATGATCTGCCACACCAAGGCGCGCCCGCCGGCCCCCATGTTGCGGGCCGACCAGATGAGCTCGCGTTCCACTCCCTGCAGGCCCGCGAGCGTCGCGGTGACCACCGGAAAGATCGCGTCGAACGCCACCATGGCGATCTTGCTGACGTCGAAAAAGCCGAGCCAGAGGATCACGATCGGCAGGAATGCGATCTTGGGCATCGGAAACCCGACCGAGATGATCGGATCGAAGAACCAGCGCGCCAGCGCGCTGCGCGACATCGCGCAGCCGAGCGCGACGCCGGCGCCGGCGGCGATCAGGAAGCCGGCGAGTGCGCGGTAGAGTGTGAGGCCGGTGTTGAGCGCGAGATCGCCTGTGGCGGCGTCCGCGGAGATGCGCGCCAGCACATCGCGCAGCGGCGGCAGCATGAACGGCGTCACCGCGCCGCTTTGCGCCACCGCCTCCCAGGCGGCGCCCAGGAGCACAACCGGGAGCATCCGCATCGCGATCGTTCGCGCCACGCTCAATCGCGCCATTGCAGCGCCCTTCGCATCAGCACCCCGTAGGCGCGGTCCGCCGCAAAGCCGAGCATCGCCACGGTCAGCACCACCGCGAACATGCCCTCATAGGCGCCGCTCGATCCGAGATAGCCGATCAGGTAGCCGAGCCCCTGCTGCGCCACGATCAGCTCGGAGCTCACCAGCAAAATGAAGGCGAGCGCGAGCGCGGTGCGGATGCCGTTGAGCAGCTCCGGCAGCGCGCTCGGCAGCACCACGTCGCGCAACACCCGCAAGCGGCCGGCCCCCATGCTGCGCGCCGACCATACCAGGACCCGGTCGGTGCCGCGCGCGCCGTTGAAGGCGCCGAGCGTCACCGGCAGCATGCAGCCGAGGAAGATCAGCAGGATTTTCGATCCGTCGCCGAAGCCGAGCCACAGCACCGTCACCGGGATGAGTGCCGATTTCGGCATCGGATAGAGGATCTCGACCAGCGGGCCGAGGAGCGCATCGAGGGTGCGCCACCACGCCATCGCGATGCCGAGCGCGGCACCGATCAGAACCGCGAGGGCGAGCCCGAGGCCCGCCCGATAGAGCGAAGCGAGGCCGTTCCGCACCAGATCGCCGTCGCGCAGCAGATCAATCCACGCCGCCACGACCTTGCTCAGCGGCGGCAGCGCAAGCGACGACACCAGCCCGAGCCGCGCCACCGCCTCCCAGGTGAGCGCGAGAATGAGCAGCGGCAGATAGCGGATGAGGGCGGATTTCATTTCGCTCTCTGTTCAGTCGCGGGCCCCTCCGCTCCTTCTCCCCGCGTGCGGGGAGAAGGTCGGGATGAGGGGGCGTTCCCGCGAGTCTGAGCCCGTGGAAGCGCCCCCTGACCGCGCCGAGTTCTGGTTTTGCTTCTTGCCGTGTCGCCCTCTCCCCGCGCGCGGGGAGAGGAGCGCCGGCCGGCTGCCGCAACCAAACGACAACTCATCACCGTCCCGTCTCCTGCGCCTTGATGGCCTCGATGCGCACCAGGCCCCAGAGCTCGTCGACTTTGTCGATGAAGGCCTGGCTCTTGAAGATATCCGGCGCCTGCTTGTCGAACCGGGTGTCCACGATGGCCTTGATGCGGCCCGGCCGCGCCGACATCACCGCCACCCGGTCGGCAAGGTACACGGCTTCCTGCACGTCGTGGGTGACGAAGATCACGGTCTTGGGATCCCGCCGCAGGATGCCGAGGAGCTCGCTCTGCATCAGGCTGCGGGTCTGGGCATCGAGCGCGCCGAACGGCTCGTCCATCAGCAGGATGCCCGGATTGAACGCGAGCGTGCGCGCGATGGCGGTGCGCTGCCTCATGCCGCCCGACAGCTGCGCCGGATAGCTGTCCTCGAAACCCTTGAGCCCGACCAGCTCGATGAAGGCCTGGGCGCGCTCCTCGCGCTCTGTCCGCGTCAGCAGCCCTTGCCGCTCGAGGCCGTAGAGAATGTTGCCCCGCACCGTCTTCCAGGGAAACAGCGCGAAATGCTGGAACACGATGCCGCGATCGGGCCCGGGCGCGCATACCGGCTTGCCGTCGACGCAGATGGTGCCGCCCTCGCACGGCAGGAAGCCGCCGATCAGATAAAGCAGCGTCGATTTTCCGCAGCCCGACGGCCCCAGCAACGCGATGAATTCCCGCGCCCCGATCTCGAGCGCGACATCGTCGAGCGCCAGCACGGCCCGGCCGCGCGGCGGCCGATAGACGTGCTTCACGCCCGCAATGGTGATCTGCGACATGGCTGCAGGCTAGTTGGTTGGTGGAAGAACCGCCAGCGCCTCCCCGCTCATCCCCGCGAAAGCGGGGATCCAATCATCTCGCAAGAATGAACTGAATTTCCGTTTGCGAGGGCGTAAGTGAGCCTGTGCTCACCCGGCACACTGAGGATGCCGCCTGACCCAGCCATTTTGCGAAGAGACTGGGTTCCCGCGTGCGCGGGAACGAGCGGACCAAGTCTGCCTACTCCGCCGCGACCCGGCTCGCCGCTCCGCCCTCAATCTCCGCCAGGCAGCGGGTGAGACCCTCGCCGTCCGGATCGGTGAGCGCGGCCGCGCGCGCGCTCGCGATCGCATCGACGGCGCGCTCGGGCGCCAGGCCGCCGGCGAGCGCCGGCGCCATCACGGCGCGCTCGATGCGCGCATAGTTGGCGCTGCCGCGCCGGTTGGTGTCGCCATAGCCCTTGATCAGGCCGGCGCATTCCACGATCTCAAGCGCGAGCGCGGGCGATCGAGCTGCGGCGCGTGCCACCAGGCCGAGCCAAGCCTCGATCGCGTGCTGCTCCCGCGCATAGCGATGGCCGCGCCGACGCAGGCCGCGCAGCTTGGCGAGCAGCCAAAAGCGCAGGAAGCCCGACAGCGCGGTGCTCTCGATCTCCATGCCCCAATGGCGGTCAAGCCAGTTGCGGCGCGCGGCAAGCGCCAGGATCGGGCGCGCGAGCGCGACCGGCATGACCGAGCAGAATTCCTCGATGCCGGGCTTGAGGAAATCCACGACCGTGACGGGCTCGCCCGGGCGGGCGCCGATCTCGGCGGCGACGCGCCCAAAACGCGCCGGATCGATCTTGGCCTCTGCCACCATCACCACGTCCTCGTAGGACATGCGCAGCGCCAGATGCCGGGCGGTCTCGGCCAGGAGGCGGCCGCCGGCGCGGGCGCGCGCATCGGCCGCGCCGATCGGCACCAGGCGGTCGAGGTAAAGGCGCGCGTAGGCGATGTCCTGATAGCGCACCAGCCGCCGCGTGCCTTCCATCACCACATCGCGCGCCGCGGCCGGCAGCGCCGCGATCTCGCGCGCGAAATCCGGGAGCGATGCAGCGGCAGCAGCCGCAGCCCCGTTCGCTGGCGCCCCGTTCGCTGCCGGATCGCGCGCGGCCTCGAGCCCGGCCTGGAAACCGCGCAGATTGCCGTCCACCGCCTTGCCGTCGTGCCGGATCGCGGCCTCGAAGGTCTCCGCCGGGATCGGCAATCGGCCACAGCCCGCGAGCGCGCCCAGCATGACCGCATTGACCATCGCGCCCGCGCGCCCGGCGATCGCGTCCATATCCAGCACGATGTGCTGCTGCGATCTCTGCGCGATCGCCTTGGTGAGTTGCGCGGAATCATGGCGGCCGTCCCCCATGGCGATCTTCTCGTCCATCACATGGGAGCGCGCGTAAGACGCAATCGACAGCGTCCGGTCGGGCGTGACGAAACCGGCCGCCACCGTGCGGGCGGCCTCCATCAGCTCGCTCGCCAGCATCACGTCGATGTCGCCGATGCCGGGCTGCAGCGCCAGGACCGGCCGCTGCTCGTGCGCGCCGCGCCGCTGCGGCCAGATCTCGATGTAATAGGTGGTAGCGCCGGTACGCTGGGCGACGCCCGGAATCGAGGTGCTCTGCACCGGCAGCCCGAGACTTTCCGCCGCCCGCACGATCCACCCGGTGAGCACGCCCCCGCCCTCGCCACCGAGCGCCGCCACCAGAATGGTGAGCGGCCGCAGCGGAGAAGTCTCTTTCGATGCAAAGCTCTGAGATTGATCTTGCGCGGGCGAGCTCCCTCGCCCCGCGCGAAGTCCGGCTTGCCCGACTTCGCCACTAGACATGGCCGAAGTCGGATAAGTCCGACTTTGGCTGGAGAGGATTGGGGTGAGGGTGCTCCGGCCTACCAATCCGCCCTCGCCGGCCCGCGGCATGAACCAACCAATCACTCGGCGCCGCATCCCATGCAGCATCCGCTCCCACCGCCCGGCGTTGCGAATCACCTCGGCGCGATAGAACGAAGGGCACAGCACCGCCGCATGCGCGACCTCCCCGCACAGCCCGCAGCCGACGCAGCTGTCGATCACAGTCGCGATCGGATCGCGCCGCAGCGGGTCCGGATTTGGCTTTACGGTCAGCGACGGACAGCCCGACAGCCGGATGCAGGAGTGATCGCCGGTGCACAGCGCATCGTCGATGCCGTAGCGCGGCCGCACCACCCGTTCGCCGCGCTCAAGCTTGCCGGCATCCTGCGCGCGCAAGCGCCGCTGCCGCGCCAATTGGCACTCGCCGTCCGCGATGATCACCTTGAGGCCGCGCTCGGCGGTACGCATCGCCTCTTTCAAGGTCTTCACCATGGCGGCGACCCCGTAGGTGTGCACCTTGCGCAGCCAGGTCACGCCGAGCGACCGCAAGGTGCGCTCGATGTCCATGCCGGGCACGGCGCCAATACTGCTCGCTTCGAGGCTGCTCGCTTTATGCCGGCTCCCTTTGCTGGATGGCATGTATTGCAGGCCGGTCGCCGAGGTGTAGCCGTTCTGCATGACGATCAGCACGCCGTCGCCCTGGTTGAACAGCGTGCTGGCGACGCCGGTGATGAGGCCGTTGTGCCAGAAGCCGCCGTCCCCCATGACGGCGATCGGCCGGCGCGCCAGGTTGGGCCCGACCGCGGCCGCGCTCGCGAGCGACATGCCGTAGCCGAGAATCGAGTTGCCCAGACTGAAAGGCGCGAAGGTCGCAAACGAATGGCAGCCGATATCGGCGCTGATGTGGGTCGCCCCGAGCTCGCGCTGCATCAGCTTGATGGCGGTGAACACCGGCCGCTCCGGGCAGCCGGTGCAGAAGGTCGGCGGCCGCGGCGGCAACACCCCGACCGCGGCGGCGCCGGCGTCCTTGTGAGTCAGGAGCGCGCGCACGCGCTCGGCGACCGCATCGGCGTCGAGCCCGGCAGGCCGCGCCGCCATGCAGAAGCCGGCAAGCCCGCCGAGCAGGACGTCGGACTGGTATTCGCCGGTCTTCGCCAGCACGTCCTTGCCGTGCACGCGGGTCGGCAGGCCGGCGCGGCGCAACTCCACATGCAGCGCCTGCTCGATGTAGTCGGGAAAGCCCTCCTCGACCACCAGCACGGCGCGCTTGCCGGCGCAGAACCCGCGCAGCTCTTGCGGCACCAGCGGATAGACCACGTTGAGGACCAGGATCGGAATCCGGCTGTTGCCGATGATGTCGGCGAGATCGAGCCGCGCCAGCGTGCGCAACAGGCCGTTGGCGAGCCCGCCCATCACGATGATGCCGACATCGTCGAGCGCGCCCGGCAGCGTCTCGTTGAGCGCCCGCTCGGCGATGAAGGCGATGGCGGCCGGCAGCCGGTCCTCGACCTTGCGGCGTTCCTGCACGAAGGTGAGCGGCGGATGCGCGAGCCGCCCATAGTCGAAAGCCGGCGGGCCCGGCAGGCGATCGCGGCCCGAATGGGCGGCGCGGCGATTGCTCTTGGCCGCGAACTCGCCGGTGACGTGACAGGCGCGGATGCGCAATTCCAGCATCACCGGCGCATGGCTCGCCTCCGACAGCTCGAAGCCGGCCTCGACCATGCGCACGATGGTGGGCAGATCGGGCCGCGGGTCGATGAGCCAGATCGACGATTTCATCGCATACGCATAGGAGCGCTCCTGGATGACGCTGGCGCCTTCGCCGTAGTCTTCGCCCAGGATGATCAGAGCGCCGCCGAGCACGCCCGGCGAGGCGAGGTTCGAGAGCGCATCGGCCGCCACATTGGTGCCGACGATGGACTTCCAGGTCACCGCGCCGCGCAGCGGATAGTTGATCGAGGCGCCCAGCATGGCGGCGGCGGCGGCCTCGTTGGTGCAGGTCTCCACATGCACGCCGAGATCGGCGAGCAGGTCCTGCGCTTCAACCATGACGTCGATGAGGTGCGAGACCGGCGCCCCCTGATAGCCGCCCACATAGCTCACGCCCGACTGCAGCAGGGCCTTGGTGACCGCCAGGATGCCCTCGCCCCGGAATGTCTCGCCATCACCGAGCTCGAGCGCTGCGACTTCCGTCTTGAACGAGCGTTCCATGGCGATTCAGATCGTGTTCCGAGCCGTAGGGTGGGTATTGCGCAGGCTCAACCTGTCAAACAATTCGAGCTGCGAGCGCGCAATGCCCACGCGTACGATCTCTCCGTTGGCGTGTGGGCAAAAATCGCCAGGCACGGCCCTGCTCACCTGGTCGCCGTCGGAGGCGATTTTACCCACCCTACACGCTTTGCCATCAAAAAGGGTCGCTCGAAAGCGGGGGGATTTTCCAGCCGTTCTGGCCGGCGGCATATTCGCCATCGAGCGCTCTTGCCGCGTCACCTGAAACGGCGCAATTTCATGCGGCTTAAGGCCAAGTCAACGAGCCAAGCGACCAAAGCATCAACATGCAAGGGAGGAAGTCCATGGGTAATTCTGCTCGACTGGGCGCCATGCTGGCCCTGGGCGCCATCGCGGCGATCGGCAGCGGCGCAACGCGCGCGCAGGCACAGGGCGCCGACGTCAATTCGGCGCCCAATCCGTATCACCTGGACAGCTGGGCGCCGCAGCTGCCGGCGGGCCGCAAGCTGGGCGCGCCGATCGGCGTCGCCATCGACAAGGACGGCAAGAGCGTCTGGGTGTTCGATCGCTGCGGCGGCGACACCTGCGAGGGCTCCAACCTCGATCCGATCTTCAAATTCGATGCCTCCGGCAAGATGGTGGCGAATTTCGGCGGCGGCATGATCAATTGGCCGCACGGATTTTCCGCCGACCGCGACGGCAATGTGTGGGAAACCGACGGCCGCGGCGGCAACGGCAAGGGCCATACCGTCATCAAGTTCTCGCCCGACGGCAAGGTGCTCATGACGCTCGGCAAGCCGGGCGTCGCCGGCAATGCCGACGATATGTTCAACACCCCCTCCGACGTGTTCACCGGGCCCAATGGCGACATCTTCGTGGCCGACGGCCACGGCGTCATCAACAAGGCGGTCACCAATGACCGCATCGCCAAGTTCAGCAAGGACGGGAAATTCATCAAGGCCTGGAGCAAGCACGGCCCGGGCGCGGGCGAGCTCGACACCCCGCACAAGCTCGCGATCGATTCCGCCGGCCGGCTGTTCGTGGCCGACCGCGTCAACAACCGTATCCAGGTGTTCGATCTGGACGGACGGCTGCTCACCGAGTGGAAGCAGTTCGGGCGGCCGAGCTGCGTCTTCATCGACAAGAATGACATGATCTACGTGGCGGACTCGCAGTCCGACGAGAAGACCAATCCGGGCGTCAAGCAGGGCATCCGGATCGGCAGCGTCAAGGACGGCAAGGTCACGGCCTTCATTCCGCTGGTGGACCCGGCGCTCGGCTCGGCCGAGGAGGTCGCGGCCGACGACCAGGGCAACATCTTCGCGGGCTTCACCACCAAGATGATGCTCAAGAAATACGTCAAGAATTGACGCCCAGAGCCGTCCGTGCCCGGGCGCGGACGGCCGCTTCACACGACCGCAGGCGCGAGGGATCGCGCTTGCCCACATTTTTGTTCATGATATGTTCAGACGGGGCGTGGGACCTTGCGCGCCTTAGCTGGAGCAACCTTTGGAATAGGGAGATCAAGAAATGAGGATCCGAATTTTCGCCGTGCTTGCCGGCGCAATGCTCGCTGGCCTCGCGCTCACGTCACCCCCGGCATCTGCCAAGACCGTCAAGGAGTGCCAGAAGGAGTGGCAAGCCGATAAGGTCGCCATGCAGGCAGCCGGCAAGACCGAGAAGGCCTATGTGGCGGAGTGCAGGGGAAAGCCGGCAGCAACCACCGCCTCGACCAAGCAGCCGCCGAAAGAGGACAAGGGCGGGTACTAGGCCGACCTCCTGATTCCCGCAAGCCGGGCTTGGTCGGCCCGGCTTGCGGAATTCGCTTCCGCGCGGCCTGGCACCCGATGCGCGTCCAGAGCGGTTTCACAGAGACCGGAAGAAGAACCCGCTCTAGCATTTTTGCATTTTTGAATTGCCGCATTTTCGGACGGAAAACGGGATTCAGCTTTCCCTGAAAATGCTCTAGGTGAACGTCACCCCGAGCCGGGTTTGGGTTCGCCATATCACATGGCAGGAATGGCGCACGCCATCGATGAGGAGGCCGAAGCTGGCCGGCATCCCGACGGTCGTTGAGACCTGCAGGCAGGCGCCGGCTTTCGACAGGTTGCGGATGGTGCATGCGAGCTTCGGGACCTTGTCGCTGAACACGATCTGCCCGGTCTTGAGGACGCGCCGACGCGGGCTTGCTCGCTGCTCGTTCATTTGGGGGTCTCGGAAGGAACAACCCCCCGATAGCAGACCCGGATTTCCAGAAAATTAACCCCCGTGAAAAGCGGCCGATGAGCGCCGCAAAAGGCGCCTTGGGCAGCCTTGACTTTTTAGAACAAAAAGAGAACATAGGTCGCCTTGAGTCGACAGGGAGGCAGCGATGCAGGCGGACGATCGGTCGGAAAAGAGGGCGGAAAAGCAGGCTGACAGGCGGACGGAGAAAGGGGCGGACAAGCGCGGCGAGTGGCTGCGCAAGCTGTACGAGGAATGCCCCTATCAGGTGGTGTTGCCGCGCGGACAATCCGGCAGCGACGAGGAGATCATGAAGTTCCTCACCGCCTATGTGGGCCGGTTCGACATGTACGTGGAGGACGAATACGCGGTGTTCGTGCGCTATTGCTTTGCCGACCCGCTGGACGCCGCCATTTTCCGCTCCCGCTTCGAGTACCGATCCTCGCGCTTCAAGCTGGCGGGCTGAGCGGTTCGCCGGCCTTCGCCTTGCCGGCAACCCCGGGAAGCGCCAATATTCGCGGGCGATCGCGCCGGCGAAATTCTTCGGCGCCGCGCAGGCGACAGCGATCCCGGGAGACCGACATGAAGCGATGCCGACATGGATTTCGCATTGCGGCGCTGTGGCTGATGTCGTTACCGGCGGTCTCCGCGGCGAACGCGCAGGCCGGCAACTATCCGGAGCGGCCGGTGACCATCATCTCCGACGCCGCGGCCGGCTCCACCCCGGACGTCGATGCGCGCTTCGTCGCCGAGGGGCTCGGCAAGATCTGGAAGCAGCAGGTCGTGGTGATCAATCATCCGGGCGCCAACGGCAGCATTGCGGTGCGCTCCGCCGTCGATGTCGCGCCCGACGGCTACACGCTGTTCATGCCGGCGCTCTCGACCTTCGTGGCGCTGTTGTCGGCGGCGCCCAATCTTCCATTGCGGCTGCCGCGCGACTTCCTGCCGATCGGGTTCACGGCGGAAAATCCGATGTTCGTCGCGGTGAGCCCGGCGCTCGGCATCACCACGCTGCCGCAGCTCATCGGGCTCGCCAAGAAGGATCCCGGCAAGGTCTCCATCGCGGTGACCGGCATCGGCCGGCTCACCCATCTGACCGGCGAATTGCTGCAGACGCGGGCCGACATCAAGCTGCTCTCGGTGCCCTATACGGCGGGCCCGGCGCCCGCGCTCGGGGACGTGTCGACCGGCCGCGTCTCCATGATCATCGAGGGCTATTCGGGCATCGCCGGCGCGGTCAATGCCGGCTCGGTCAAGCTGATCGCGGTCGCATCGCCGCAGCGGCTGCCGGAGTTTCCCGACCTGCCGACCGTGGCGGAAACGATCCCGGGCTTCTCGGCAACCGGCTGGCAGGTGCTGGTGGCGCCGCTCGGCACGCCGGCGCCGATCATCGCCAAGGTGGAGCAGGATCTGCGCCAGACGGTCACCGACCCCGATTTCAAGGCCCGCCTCGCCAGGATCGGCAGCTACTCGCGCGCCATGTCGGCCGCCGAGGCCCTGGCCTTCGTGCAGAAGGAGCAGCAGACCTGGCAGCCGGTGCTGGAAAGGATCGCGGCCGCCGCCAAATAGATCTGTTCACCGCGCCTTCGATCTGATCTTCTCGCTCAGCGCGGCTCCCTGCTCGCGCGTATCGCCGTATTTCGGATCGGCGAAGTCCGCCATCTCCTGCACCTGCCGGATCTCGATCGTCTCGTTGGCGGAGGCCGGGCAGCGCTTGGCCCATTCTATCGCCTCATCGCGCGAGGCAACATCAATCATCCAATAGCCGCCGAGCGTTTCCGTGGTGTCGGGAAACGGGCCGTCGGTCACTGCGGACTTGCCGCCCGCGAAGGTGATGCGCGCGCCTTTCGCAGGCGGATGCAGGCCTTCGAGCCCGAGCAGCACGCCGGCCTTCTGCAGATCCTCGTTGTATTTCATCATGGCGGCGACGGCGGCAGGATCCGGCATCGCGCCAGGCTTCGCCTTCTCGTATCCCTTGGGGATCATCAGCATCATGAATCGCATTGTCGTTCCTCCGGGTTTCTCATGCCGGGCTGCCGATGTCGCCGCCCGCGCGTGACTTCCGCCCATAGGACGAACCAACGCGCGCGCGCCCGACAGCCGAAAGCGCTATTTTCGGGTCACTTGAAGTTGCGCAGATCGGGCGGCGGCTGGTCCTTGCGGGTCGGCATCAGGACGCCGTCCGAGGTCCTGAAATATTCCTCGTCGCCGATTTTCACCTGCGGATCGGCCTCCTGGCAGATCGTCTCCAGCCAGATCGGCTCGCGCACATGCCGGTAGGTCCGCTTGACCGTCCATGGGCGCGTCAAGGCGTGGTCGAGCACCGTCGCGTCGTCATAGAGGAGGTCGGGATTGGCCTTATCGAGATAGATGCGCTCCTTGACCACCGTCTGGCTATCGGCGTGCACCGGCATGCCGCTGCCGTCGAGGCTGCGGGGCGATTTGATGGCGCGGGTCTCGACCGCCAAGGTGGCGTAATGGCCGTGGCCGTCGTCGTCTTCCCACTTGCCGATGGAGTAACCCGAAAAGCTCGGCGCGATCGTCGCCGGCCAGTCGCGTCCGTCGGTGAAGATCCGGCGCAGTTGCCGCATGGGCTCGCCGAACAGGATGTGGGTCGTGTCCGCCGTGATGAGGATCTCCATCCCCAGCCCGTACCCGATCATCATCCGCGGCATGCCGGGCGGGATGCAGCGCGCCATGGGATCGTTGCCTTGGCCGCCGGCCGCTTGCGCCGCCAGGCTCGCTTCCAGGATCGCCCGGTACTCAGGCGTGAGCGGCGCCTGCTGGCCGAGACCGCCGGGTTTGCTGGGATCGAAATTGCCCGAGCCAGTGCGGATCCATTGGCCCTTCCAGTCCGGAGGGACCGGCTGCTCGGCCGATCGCGCCCCCGGGCCGGCGGTGCACATCGCCGCCAGCGTCAGCGCCACCATGCGAATCGAGGCAGCACTCATTCCTCTTCTCCGGTTTCTCCGGTTGCGTCTCACACCGCCTGGCCGGCGCACCAGCCGCTCGACCAAGCCCACTGAAAATTATAGCCGCCGAGCCAGCCGGTGACATCGACCGCTTCGCCGATCGCATAGAGGCCCGGCACGGCGCGGGCCTCCATGGTCTTGGAGGACAGATCTTTAGTATCGATTCCCCCGAGCGTCACCTCGGCCTTGGCGAAGCCCTCCGAGTCGGTCGGCTGGACCTCCCAGCCCTTGAGGCGATCCGCAAACGCCGCGAGCGCGCGGTCAGGAATGTTCGCCAGCGGTCCAGCCGGCAAGCCGGCCTGCGCCAGCGCCTGCGCCAGGCGGGCCGGCAGGAACTCGGCCAGCACGGTCTTGGGCTCGGCCCGCGGACGCGCCTGCTTGCGCGCCTTGAGAAAGCCGCTTGCTGGGCTTCCCGCCGCCAGTTCCGGCAGCAGGTCGAGCCGGATCGTGTCTCCCTGCCGCCAATAGGAGGAGATTTGCAGTATCGCCGGGCCCGAGAGGCCATGGTGGGTGAACAAGATGCTCTCGCGAAAGCTTTGTCCGGCGCAGGACACGATTGCCTCCAACGCGACGCCGGCCAGGACCTGATCGAAGCCGAGCGCCTGCGGGCTGGCGCGCAGCGGCACCAGGGCGGGCAGCGGCTCGACCACCCCCAAGCCGAAGCGGCGCGCGACCTCATGCGCGAAACCGGTCGCCCCCATCTTCGGGATCGACAGGCCGCCGGACGCCAGCACCAGCGCCGGCGCCGTGAAGCAGCCGTGGCTGGTCTCCAGGCGGAAGCCGTCGGGCCGCGAGATATCGGTGACGGTGTGGCGGAGGCGGACATCGACGCCGCCCCGCTCGCATTCGGCGAGCAGCATGGCCACGATGGCGCGCGCCGATCCATCGCAGAACAACTGGCCGAGCGTCTTCTCGTGGTACGCAATGCCATGGCGCTCCACCAGGGCGACGAAATCGGCCTGGGTGTAGCGGCCTAGCGCCGACCGGCAGAAGTCCGGATTGCGGGACAGAAACCGCTCGGGTGCACTGGTGAGATTGGTGAAATTGCAGCGGCCGCCGCCGGAGATCAGTATCTTGGCGCCGACCCGGTCGATGCGCTCGAGCAGCAGCACCTTGCGGCCGCGCTGGCCGGCCGTGAGCGCGCACATCAACCCGGCCGCCCCTGCCCCCAGAACGATGACATCGAACGCCGCCGGTGCTGTGGTCATGCGGCCTGGCAATCCGGTGCGGGCACGCGATGCGGTTGCGGGGCCAGGCCCGCGGCCGACCGCGAAGGCAATAATTCAAGTAATATCAACGCGGTATGGCGGAGAGGGAGGGATTTGAACCCCCGATACGGTTGCCCGTATGCCGCATTTCGAGTGCGGTGCGATCGACCACTCTGCCACCTCTCCGGTAGCCGCGCTGGCGGGCGTATTTAGAGCATATTCCAGAAAAGTGGAATCCGCTTCCGCCGGAAAAATTGCCGCCCAGAAAACACGGCCAGGCAGCGTGGAATGTGCCCGAAGTTGGGGCATCACGATGCCGCGCCGACTCCCTCCTCCCTTGTGGGGAGGGCGGAGAGATTCACATTACCCGGCGCGCCTTAACTTGGCGCTGTGGGGTTGCTTCGGTAGGCGAGCCCCCTCTAGCGGCCCCGCTCCCGTTAGGAACCTTCTCACTTTCCCGGCAATGGGTGTCGAGGAGGGATGACCGGGGCGGACCGGCCGTATATTCTGGCCTATAAATGTCGCTGTTGGCCGCCTGATTCCCGATTAACCAACACCCTGCCGGCCGGGTGCCCAGAGGGGTCGAAACGCTTCGATCATGTCCTTGGAGACCATCAAGCGTGAAGTGCGCGGGATCGTGCTTGCCCTGCTGCTGGTCGCGGCGACGACCCTCATCGCCCATTTGCTGGTGCAATATCTCGGCATCCGCCGGGGATCCGTCATCTACCTGCTGGCGGTGCTAGTGTCCGGCTGGCGCTTCGGCCTCCTGCCCGCCATCGTGGCGGCGGTCGCGGGCGTGCTCGGCTCGGGCATCTTGTTTTACTCACCGAACAACCAGCGCTCGGAGTACCTCGACCTCGCCTTGTTCCTGATCGTGGCGCTGGTGGCGAGCCACTTGGCGAATTCCATGAAGCGGCAGACCGAGCTCGCCCGCAAGCGCGAGAAGGAGCGGGGCGATCTCTACGCCTTTTCCCGTCGCCTTGCGGCCGCGCCCTCGGCGGCCGAGATCTACCGCGCGATCGAGGACCACCTCACCACCCATGCCCAGCGCAAGGTGGTGCTGTTCGGCGCCGCCTCCCCGGACCCCGACGCAAAACCGTCCGGCGAAGCCGCGGTTCCAAGCCCGGTGCGCACCGCCATCGCGGATGTCCAGCGCGGCCATTCGGTCGAGGCCAATGTGACCGACGATATCGGCAATGTCTGGCATGTGCGCCGGGTTTCGCAAAAGACCCCCGATTTCGGCGTGATCGCCATCGATCTCGGGCGGGTGCCGGCCGACGAGGCCGCCGACGCGCACCAGCGGGTCAACGACATGCTGGTGGACGCCGCCGAGACCCTCGAGCGCCTCGACGTCGCGCATGCGCTCGACCAGGCCAAGATGCGCTCGGAGACCGAGCTCCTGCGCGAGGCACTGATCGGCTCGGTCAGCCACGAGCTGCGCACCCCGCTCGCCTCGATCCTGGGCGCCGCCACGGTGCTGAGCCAATCGCCCGCGGTCGCCAACGACGAGCGGCTGAACTCGCTCGCGAGCGTGGTGCGCGACGAGGCCGAGCGCCTCAACAACGATATCCAGAACCTCCTGGACGCCACCCGCATCAGCCGCGAGCAGATCAAGCCCAGGATGGAGTGGATCGAGCCGTCCGA
>DASYFD010000300.1:0-9626 GCA_036498625.1 Xanthobacteraceae bacterium
CTACTCCTATCTCAAAGGCCGTCCGAAGGCCCCCAAGGGAGCCGCCTGGGACGAGGCACTGCGCTATTGGGAGACGCTGACCTCCGACGACGGCGCGCATTTCGATCGCGAGATCCGGCTCGACGCCGGCAATCTGCCGCCGTTGGTCACCTGGGGCACCAGCCCGGAGCAAGTCATCTCCATCAACGGCCGCGTCCCGGTGCTGGCCGAGATCGCCGACGAGAGCAAGCGCCGCGCGGCGCAGAGCGCGTTCGAATATATGGGGCTCCAGGGCGGCGAGAAGATCACCGACATCAAGCTCGATCGCGTGTTCATCGGGTCGTGCACCAATGCCCGCATCGAGGATCTGCGCGAGGTCGCCCGCGTGGTCGAGGGCAAGCGCGTCAATGGAAGCGTGAACGCCATGATCGTGCCGGGCTCGGGGCTGGTCAAAGAGCAGGCCGAGGCCGAAGGGCTGCACACCATCTTCCTCAAGGCCGGCTTTGAATGGCGCGAGCCCGGCTGCTCCATGTGTCTCGCCATGAATCCCGACAAGCTGATGCCGGGCGAGCGCTGCGCCTCCACCTCGAACCGCAATTTCGAGGGCCGCCAGGGCTACAAGGGCCGCACCCACCTGGTGTCGCCCGTGATGGCCGCCGCCGCCGCGATCGCCGGCCATTTCGTCGACGTGCGGGAGTGGGGTTAGGTCGCCGCGCTGCTCTCTGCTGTCATCGTCCGCGAACGCGGACCACCCGGTATCCACCGACGTTTCGTACCAAACCGGCGCCTGTGATTACTGGGCGCCTCGCCTGCGCGGGGCACGTCAGAGATCGTGGCGTCGCCCGTCCTGTCAGCCGCGTTCCCACCAGCAGCGCATCTTCGGCACGATGACGGTGCCGCTCGGGCGGTATTCTGGCGCCAGCCACGCCGTGCATTGGCGCACCGCGTCCGGGCCCGGATAGGATTCCGCCAGCGGATGGACCCTGATGTGGGCCGGCGCATGCGCCCGCTGCGGCGCCGGCTTCTGCACAGCGCCCGGATCCTGGGCCATCGCTTGCGCGAGCCCCAGAGCTAAAAACGCCGGCATGATCATGCCGATGGCGGCCAGCTTCATCGCATGCACCCCGCACCATCTCGCAATCCGGTCCGCAGGCTCGCCCATCGGGGCCGGGAGGTCAACCGGCACGCTGCGCCCTGTTGTGCGGATCGCCTGTTCAGCTACAACCGCCCCATGACAGATCCTGCATCTTCCGATCCGCTCGACTGGCGCGACGTCAAGGCGCCATCGCTGGATGAGATCGAGGTCATCGCGATCGAGGCCTTTCGCCGGCTGCCCACCAAATTCTCTGCCCTGTGCGAGGACCTGGTCATCCGGGTCGAGGATTTTCCGACCGACGAGGTGCTGGACCAGATGGGCGCCGAGAGCGAGTTCGATCTGCTCGGCCTGTTCCAGGGCGTCGGCCTGCCGTTCCGCCACGACAGCGCGCCGGTCCAGATGCCCAACATGATCTGGCTCTACCGCCGGCCGATCCTCGATTACTGGGGCGAGCACGACGAGACGCTCGGGGCGATCATCGCTCACGTGCTGGTGCACGAGATCGGCCACCATTTCGGCCTCTCCGACGACGATATGCATGCCATCGAGGCCAGCGTTGCCTGAGGCGGGACTTTCCCGGCGCCGCCTTTCAGGCTAAAGCCTGGCGCGGATTTAGGCTGCGTCGCCCCCCGGAAGTCATTGCCGGGCGGGTGACGATCGTTGATCAGGATCGAATACATGGACAAGTTCACGGTACTGGAAGGCGTCGCCGCTCCGCTCAAGGTGATCAATGTCGATACCGACATGATCATCCCCAAGCAGTTCCTCAAGACCATCAAGCGCACCGGGCTCGGCAACGGCCTGTTCTCCGAGAAGCGCTACCGCGACGACGGCAGCGAGAACCCGGATTTCGTGCTCAACAAGCCGGCCTATCGCAAGGCCAAGGTGCTGGTGGCGGGCGACAATTTCGGCTGCGGGTCCTCGCGCGAGCATGCCCCCTGGGCGCTCATGGATTTCGGCATCCGCTGCGTGATCTCAACCTCGTTCGGCGACATCTTCTACAACAATTGCTTCAAGAACGGCATGCTGCCCATCAAGGTCAGCCCGCAGGATCTCGAGAAGCTGTTCGACGACGCCGAGCGCGGCGCCAATGCGACGCTCTCCATCAACCTGGAGGCCCAGGAGATCCGCGGGCCCGACGGCGGCGTGATCCATTTCGACATCGATCCGCACCGCAAGCATTGCCTGCTCAACGGGCTCGACGACATCGCCATGACCATGGTCAAGCAGGACAAGATCGACAGCTTCGAGGCCAACGCCAAAGCGGCGCGGCCGTGGGTGTGACGGGCGCGGCCTCGTAGTCCGGCACCGCATCACCGCTCGCGATCGAATCCATTGTCGCCCGCCCGGGCATGCTGGCAACGATCGGGTGCCCAGCCCGTCACTTCTGCCTGCCGACCGGCGACTGTTGATCCAGCTCGCCGATGAGCGCCTGAACGCAATCGCTCCAGCTTCGGGGTCGATATTCGGCTTGCAGCCGCGCCGCCCGGGCCGCCCGATAGGCCGGATCGAGCAATGCGCGCTCGATCTTGGCGAACGCATCGTCATCGTTCGATGGATCGAAATAATCGATCAGGTCGCCGCCCACCTCCGGAATCGATGTGGCGTTCGAAGCGACGCAGAATTTTCCCTGCGCGAGGCTTTCCGCGACCGGCAAGCCCCAGCCTTCGCAAAGACTCGGGTATACCGTGAACAAGCAGCCCCGATAGGCTCGGCGCAGCTCCGCATCCGGCAAGCCCGGCACCAGCTTGATCTTGCCGCCCAGATAGTCGCTCGCCGCGAGCTCCGCCATGAGATCGTCGACCAACCAGCCGATCTGGCCGGCGAAGATCAAGACCGGCACTTTATCCGCGCCGTGCCGCTCCAGCAGTCGCCGCCATACCCGCACCAGCAGCCGATGGTTCTTTCGAATCTCGATCGTGGAGACGAACAGCACGTATGGCTGCGGAAGACTTAAGCTTCTCGGCTCTTCGGCAGTCGGCCGAACGCTCAGGCCCGAGCCCAGCGCCACGACCCCGATGGGAGGCAGCGGCCATCCCGCCGCCGCCGCCAGCTTGCTCAGGGCATCGCGTGAATGCATCGATATGGTGAGCACCACATCCGCAACCGACATGGCTTCCCGCAGCCAGCTCCGGAATTGAGCAACATGCCGCTTCTCGACGAACGATTCATTCTCGATCGGAATGAGATCGTAGATCAGCATCGAGAACCTGATTCCGTAACGCCGCTTGGCCCCTACGATATGCTTCAAGTAGTAAGGAACGGCCCATCCGGCGCCCAGTGAGACGACGATATCTCCTGGCTGCACGTCCCGCCCGAAATGGTTTCCCCGGATTCGCAAGGCGAGATCGCGGACCGCCGCCTTGAACAGCGAGAAGAAGAAGCCAGGATGGCGGACGATCGCGAGCAGGCTGGAGGGCTCGCTGCCAAATCGCGCCGGCTCCCAGATCGTCTTCCACGGGGCGGCGGCGCCGGGCGGATCGAGATAGGCGGAGCTGATCGCATCGAAGCCGATCGCCTGGAATTGCCTGCTGTACATGCTGAGCCGGCAGAACCGCACGCGTCCGCTGGCGCCATAGAGCCGCTCGGCTTCGGCATAGATCTCGAACGGGACGCGCTGCAGGCCGGTCGGATTGCTAAAATGGTCGAAATAGCGGAGAAAGTCCTCGACCTCGAACCACACCACCGGCTGACGCTGCTCGCCGACGCGATCCGGCAACGCCGGCACGTCACCCAGTCCGCGCCGCGATTGCCTGCGCGATCGCGACCGTGCGGCGCGCCATGTCGGCATGCAGCCGCTCCACCATGCGGCCGTCGAGCGCCACCACGCCTTTGCCCTGGTTCTCCGGCAGATCGAAGGCGGCGATGATCGCCTGCGCCTGCGCTACCTCGGCGGCATCGGGCGAGAAGGCCGCGTTGCAGGGCGCGATCTGGTTGGGATGGATGAGCGTCTTGCCGTCGAAGCCGAGATCGCGCGCCTGCGCGCATTCCTGTGCGAACCCTTCGGCATTGCCGAGGTCGTTGTAGACGCCGTCGATGATCTCGACCCCATAGGCGCGCGCGGCCGCCACGCAGTTCATCAGCCAGGGCAGCATGCCGGCGCGCCCCGGCAGGATCTTGGCCCGGGTCTCCTTCGCGAGATCGTTGGTCCCCATCACGAAGGCGGTGAGGCGGATCTCGGGGTCGAGTGCCGCGGCCGCGATCCGGTCTGCATGCAGCATGGCGAGCGGCGTCTCCATCATGGCCCAGACCCGCACCTCATGGCCGGCCCCGACCGCGATCAGCCGCTCGATGACGTCGTCGAACCGTTCCGGGCTCGACACTTTCGGCACCAGGATCGCATCGGGTTTGGCATGGGTGATTACGTTGAGATCGTCGAACCACCATTCGGTGTCGAGCGCATTGATGCGCACCACCACCTCGCGCGGCCCGAACCCGCCGGCCTTGACGGCTTCCGCCACTTGCTGGCGCGCCGCCGGCTTGCTCTGCGGCGCAACCGAATCCTCGAGATCAAGAATGATGGCGTCGGCCGGCAGGCTGCGCGCCTTCTCGATGGCGCGGGCATTGGAGCCCGGCATGTAGAGCACGCTGCGGCGCGGACGGATGGTCATGATGAAGCCCCTCGATTGGCCCGGCGTGGTCAGCGTAGCGGTGATTGTGCAAGCGTGCCAGCACGCCGGAGCCGCGGCGCTACGCGGCTTTCTTCTTGGCCTGGATCAGCTTGCGGTTGATCAGGCATTCGGCGATCTGGATCGCGTTGAGGGCCGCGCCCTTGCGCAGATTGTCGGACACCACCCAGAGCACCAGGCCGTTCTCGACCGTCGCGTCCTCGCGGATGCGGCTCACATAGGTGGCGTCCTCGCCGGCGCACTCGTAGGGCGTGATGTAGCCGCCGGGCTCGTGCTTGTCGATGACCAGCACGCCGGGCGCGGCGCGCAGGATGTCGCGCGCCTCGTCGGCGGAAAGCGGCTGCGCGAGCTCGATATTGACCGCCTCCGAATGGCCGATGAACACCGGCACCCGCACGCAGGTGGCGGTGAGCTTGATCTTGGGGTCGAGAATCTTCTTGGTCTCGGCCATCATCTTCCACTCTTCCCGGGTGAAGCCGTCCTCCATGAAGACGTCGATCTGCGGGATCAGGTTGAAGGCGATGCGGGTCGAGAACTTCTTGGCCTCCATGTCGCCCAGGGTGAACACCGCCTTGGTCTGCGAGAACAGTTCGTCCATGGCCTCCTTGCCGGCGCCCGACACCGATTGGTAGGTGGAGACCACCACGCGCTTGATCCCGGCCTTGTCGTGCAGCGGCTTGAGCGCCACCACCAGCTGCGCGGTCGAGCAGTTGGGATTGGCGATGATGCCGCGCTTGCGGAAGCCCGAAAGCGCATCGGCATTGACCTCCGGCACGATCAGCGGAACGTCGGCGTCGTAGCGCCAGCATGACGAATTGTCGATCACTACCGCGCCGGCGGCCGCGATCTTGGGCGCCCATTCCTTGGCGACGGCGGAGCCCGCCGACATCAGGCAGATATCGACGTCGGAGAAATCGCAATGCTCGAGCGCCTTGATCTTGAGGATCTGGTCGCCGAACGAGACCTCGGTGCCGAGGCTGCGGCGCGAAGCCAGCGCCACCACCTCGTCGGCCGGGAAGGTCCGCTCCGCCAGGATGGCGAGCATCTCGCGGCCCACATTGCCGGTGGCACCCACCACCGCGACCTTGTAACCCATCACGAATTCTCCTCGCGTAGCTCCGCGCCCTGTTGCTCAGGGGCCGCATTCGGGCCGCTTCTAGAACATTTCGATAAAAAAAGCATGTGGTCCCCACAGGCGGAAAACGCGGGCGGTCCTGCGTCGCAAGCGGGCTCCTTCTCCCCGCGTGCCATCAGGGCGTTTACGCCCGTCTTCGACGGGCTATGGAGAAAGTGGGATGAAGGGGCCATTCCGCGAGCCTGGGCGCTGGGAAAGGCCCCCTCACCGGGCCGAGCACGGGTTTTCCCTCGGTGGACGCAGCCCTCTCCCCGCAAGCGGGGCGAGGGAGGCTGCGGCTGACGCGGCATTCAGCGTTTCCGGTCTCGCCCGCGCGAAACAAATCCTGCGCGTCACTTGTGGTGGCAGGGTCACCCCGGCTAGAGTGCTTCTCGACCGACACCCATGCGAGGACAACATGCGTTCGAGGATTTTGGGCTTGGCTTCACTCGCTGTGCTGATTGCGGCGGTTGCCCCAGCGGGGGCAGAGACCCCGGTCAAGAAGAAGCCGGCGGCCGAGCGCGATACGCCCGCGCGCGTGACGGTGCAGAAGCGCTCGTTCCTCGACGCCGGGGTCGAGGTCAAGCCGGGTCAGCGCAAGTTCACCGATTATGCGTTTCCGCCCGGCTATTCGCCGACCTACTCGATCGACTTCACCTCCGGCAATGTGCGCGGACCGCTGGTCGGCCCCTGGGACACGAGCCGGAACAATTTCTGGCCGTGGTAACCGGGTATTGATGGCGCCGGCCCGCTGCCGGCACGGCCGACCGCGCCGGCCACCGCTCAGGTCGCGAGCGTCTCCATCTCGCCGATGATCGCCGCCCCCATCTCGGACGTGCTTACGATCTTGGCGCCCTCCGATTTGATGTCCGCGGTGCGCAAGCCTTTGGCCAGCGTGGCGGCGATCGCCCGATCGATGAGGTCGGCCTCGCGGCCCAGGCCGAACGAGTAGCGCAGCGCCATCCCGAACGAGGTGATCATGGCGATCGGATTGGCCTGCGCCTTGCCGGCGATGTCGGGGGCCGAGCCGTGCACCGGCTCGTACATCGCCTTGCGCTTGCCGGTCCTGGGATCGGTCTCGCCGAGCGACGCCGAGGGCAGCATGCCGAGCGAGCCGGTGAGCATGGCGGCGACGTCGGAGAGCATGTCGCCGAACAGGTTGTCGGTCACGATCACGTCGAACTGCTTGGGCCAGCGCACCAGCTGCATGCCGCCGGCGTCGGCGAGCTGATGCTCGAGCTTGACGTCGCCGAACTCGCGCTGATGCAGCGCGCTCATCACCTCGTGCCAGAGCACGCCGGTCTTCATCACATTGCGCTTTTCCATCGAGGTCACCTTGTTGCGGCGCTTGCGCGCGAGCTCGAAGGCGACCCGTCCGATCCGCTCGATCTCGTAGGTGTCGTAGACCTGGGTGTCGACGGCGCGCTTCTGGCCGTTGCCGAGGTCGCTGATGGTCTTGGGCTCGCCGAAATAGACCCCGCCGGTGAGCTCGCGCACAATCATGATGTCGAGGCCCTCGACCACCTCCGGCTTGAGGCTGGATGAAGCGGCGAGCGCCGGATAGCAGACAGCCGGCCGCAGATTGGCGAACAGCGCGAGGTCCTTGCGCAGCCGCAACAGGCCTGCTTCCGGCCGCACGTCATAGGGCACGCTGTCCCATTTCGGGCCGCCCACGGCCCCGAAGATCACCGCGTCGGCCGCATGCGCCTTGGCCATGGTGTCGTCGGTCACCGCTACTCCGTGCGCGTCGTAGCAGGAGCCCCCGACCAGCCCCTGGTCGGTCTCGAACGTGTGCGGCCCATGGCGGTTCATCCAGGCGATCAGCTTGTCCACCTCGGCCATGACCTCGGGTCCGATACCGTCGCCGGGAAGCAGCAGGAGCTTGTAGGTGGCCATGACGCGTCGCCTCGTGGTTTGGCGTCATGGCCGGGCCTTGGCCATCCACGAACTTCCGCGCGCAATCGCGGCAAGACATGGATGCCCGGGACAGGGCCGGGCATGACGGATGGAGCACGCGCGGATTGCTAAAGGGCGGCGCCAGTCTTGGCAAGGCAGCGCTCGCGGCAAGATGGCGTGACGCTTCGAGCTTCCCTCACTTCGACTTGACGAAATATCGCATTACAACGCGCGCCTGGCCGCGCGGAGTCACGTCCACAAAGCCCGCAGCCCGAAAGGTCGCAGGCGACCCCATATAGGTGTAGAGGCGCGCGTCGGGCTCGACCGGGTAGCCTTCGATGATCTCGGCCTTGTGCGATCCCGCATAGTGGACCGCCGCCTTCAAGAGCCCGAGCGTCGTCCCGCTCCGGCGGATGCGGGAGCTGACGAAAAAGCACGCCACCGACCACACCGGTTGATCGTCGATCCGCGGCAGCGCGCGATATCGCTCCAGGGCCGCATAGGAATGGCGCGGGGCGATCGAGCACCAGCCGACCGGCTTTTGGTCGAGATAGGCCAGAACGCCGATCGGCGTCCCTTCCCGCACCAGGCGCTCGAGCGCATCCGCTCGATCTTCCTTGGTCGAACGACTGAACTGCGAGCTTGGCATCCGCCAGCGCATGCAGGCGCAATAGCGAAACTTTCCTTGGCTCTCCATGAAACAAGCCAGCTCCGGCAATCGCTCGGGGGTGACCGGGTGGAAGGCAAGCTTGAAAGGGGCTGGCGGCTTCGGCATGGGGTGGCCACATTACCTGAAGGGTGGCAATACGTCTGGATGGCCGGCGGGTTGCGGGGAGCGAGCATGCCGCAGGAGCGTCCCAGGGTGGTGATCGCCGGCGCGGGCTTCGGCGGGCTCGAGGCCGCCAAGGCGCTGCGGGCTGCGGCCTGCGACGTGACCGTGGTCGATCAGCAGAATCATCACTGCTTCCAGCCCCTCCTCTACCAGGTGGCGACCGCGGCGCTGTCGCCAGCGGACGTGGCCTGGCCGATCCGGCGCATCTTGCGCCGGCAGCGCAATGCCACGGTGCTCATGGCCGAGATCCGCGGCATCGATACCGGCAAGCGGCTGGTGCTCATGGATTCGATCAACATCCCGTATGATTTCCTGGTGCTGGCGACCGGCGCGACCCATTCCTATTTCGGACATGACGAATGGGCCGAAGCCGCGCCGGGCTTGAAGCGCATCGAGGATGCGACCCGCATCCGGCGCCGCATCCTGATCGCCTTCGAGCGCGCCGAGCTGACCAGTGACGAAGCCGAGCGCCGGCGCCTGCTGACCTTCGTGATCGTGGGGGCCGGCGCGACCGGGGTCGAGATGGCGGGCGCCATCACCGAGGTGGCGCGGCAGACCTTGGCCATGGATTTTCGCCGCATCGACCCCAAGGCCTCACGCATTGTGCTGATCGAGGCCGGAGCGCGGGTGATGCCGGCGCTGCCCGCCAATCTGTCAGCCTATGTGCAGGCAACGCTTGCCCAGAAGGGCGTCGAGGTGATGACCTCGACGCGCGTGATCGGGTGCGATGGGCGCGGCGTCGACCTCGAGAGCGGCCGCATCGACGCCGCCACCATCATCTGGGCGGCCGGCGTGGTCGCCTCGCCGGCGGCGCGCTGGCTCAATGCCGGGCATGACCGTGCCGGGCGCGTGAAAGTCGGGCCGGATCTGTCGGTGAGCGGGCACCCGGAAGTTTTCGCGATCGGCGATACGGCTGCGGCGCTCGACCCGGCCGGCCGCGCCATCCCGGGCATTGCGCCCGCCGCCAAGCAGATGGGACGCTATGTGGGACGGCTGACCGCGGCGCGCATCGCCGGCGAGCCCGCGCCGGCACCGTTCCGCTACCGACACCAGGGCGATCTCGCCACCATCGGGCGGCGC
>DASYFD010000301.1:0-21313 GCA_036498625.1 Xanthobacteraceae bacterium
AAATCCATCTTTGGGACGGCTGGATGGCGGAGCGCCTATCCATCCTTGGAACGATCGGGCGGCGGCCCGGCTCTCCATCTTTGGGACGATCGGGCGCACAACGCGAAGGCCTCCGCGCCGCGGGCGTCGCTCGCTTCCGACGCGATAGAGCCCCCTGCGCGCAGGCGGGCATTTTCCCGCAACCGCGCTAAGCCTGTGAGGCGATCGCGAGCGGCGGCCCGGCCGACATGGCGCGACGGTCACGCATCCAGAGCGCCACTTGACCGCGCCGTTGCACGCCCAGCTTCCCGAGCAAATTGTGCACGTGCGACTTCGTGGTCGCAACGCCGATGTTGAGGCGGCGGGCAATATCCTTGTTGCTGAGCCCGGCCGCGAGCAGCTCGACCACCTGCATCTCGCGGGTGGTCAGCGCCAGCGCCGCTGGCGCGACGGTGCGGTCGCCGGCCGCGCTTGCAGCCAGGGACAGGTGCCGCAGCAGGCTCGCCGCCACGCGCGCCGAGCACGCCTGCTCGTCATGCATGATGCTGGCGAGCAGCGACGCGACATCCGTAAGGGCTGCGGTTCTCGGGATATATCCGGCCACGCCGGCCTTGGCCCAGGCGATCACATTGTCGGACGTCTCGGTCACCGCGAAGACCACCACCTTCAGCCGCCGCTCGATCCCGAGAATGCAGCCGACCGCCTCGGGGCCCCATGGCAGCGCCGCGTCCAGCAAGACGATCTCCGGCCGCATGTCGGCGATCGTCGCCAGGCCCTCCTGGAAGTCGGTGCAGAACCAGCAGGTGGATACCTTGTCGTCGCGCTCGAGCGCCTGCGCCAAGCCCTCGGCAAGGAACCGGGTGTCGGAAAGAATGAGCACTCTCAAGGGGAGTTCGGACCTGTCCGACCTGCCCGATTGCAGTGAAGGATCGGATGCCATGCTCCATACTCCTGACGCTTGCAGCCCACGCCGTTCGGATTGGCGCGAGCGAACGCAGATAGGGCCTGCGAGCTTCAGTGAGATTCGCCCCCGCCGGCCTTCGACCAGTCATCCTCCGTTAGCTGTCCCGGCACGCGGCGCGCGCCTTGATTTCACACATAAGTGTCGCGCGCGGCGAGCATTCTATGCCGCGCGGCTATGCTGGTGTAGATCCGTGACGTTGGGACGACGGTGAGAAACGCCGACCGTCGAGACACCGTTAACATTGTCTTGCCTCCACGGCGGTATTTCTCTACATCCGCCGTGCGTGCGGATATTTTGTTGATTGCATTGCGCGCGGTAAATCATACTGAAGTATCGCCGGGCCATCCTGCGCGAACGACAGGCGAAATGAAAAGCCTTTGCGTGACGACGAGTTGATTTGCCGCAGCAGGCCGCGCGACATGTGCCGGCGCTTGGTGCTTTGGTATCGTTCACGGCAGCGAGCGCGTTCAGCGGCGTCCCGCTTGTTCCTGGCGGGAGCATGCCGGGAGGATAACGCCCAATAGATCGCGCGCGGTATTTCGGACCCATGATCTCCGCCTGCAATCCGCACTAAATCTCGCCCGGTTGATCCCAACCGGTATCATCGTGCCTACGACCACCGGCCCGCGGTCACAGCATCACGGCAACTTGGTGCGCAGATAGTCGAGCTGCTCCTTGGGAATGTCCGGAACCGGCACGACGACGTCCTTCCCTTTCTGGACGAACTCCTCCGGCTTCGAGCTGAGCATCCAATCGACCAGCGAGCGCGACACGACTTCATGACGGTTGAATTTCAGGCCGCCGAAGGCGTTGATCTCGAATTCTCCGCTGTACTCGAAATAACCGTTTCCGGCCGGGTCGAATGTTCCCTCGTAGGTGTAGACCAGCGGCCAGGTGCGGGGATCGGTGTTGGGGGCCGGGATGCGGGCCACATTGGTGATCGTAAGATCGTTGCTCGAATGCTGCCAATCGGTCGATTGCGCCTGATCCTTGCGGATTTCGGGGGTCTCGATCTCACCATAGATGTTGCCGCCCCAGGCGATGATCACGCTCGCATAGGCGTCCGTGATGGCTGGCCGATCCATGCTTATCCAGAACAGTTGCTGCGAATACCGCTGCTTCGCCTTTGCGGCCCCCGGCATCTGGGCTCTGGCCTCGGGCGAAAGCAGCCGCTGCGCCTTGTCATAGAGCAGATGAAACTGCCCCGCGCCCGGCGCGCCGTTGACCTGCGACTGGATGATGCCGGCGCCGGCGAGGCCGATCTGGATCGCATCCGCGATCTCGATGCCGGCAACGACCGCGGCCGGATTCTGCTGAACCGAAAGATGCGATTGCGCCATGGTCAGGCTCGGACTGTGATAGCGGTACGAATGCCGCACCGGCACCACCACCCCGCTGTTCGCCAGCGAGCGGCCGAAGCTTCCCCACGCCAATCCCGGCACGCTCTGGGCGGCGGCCGCGACCGGGGTCTGGAACAACGTAGCCTCGGCGGCGCGACGATTGACCAGGCCCGGCAGATCGATCAGTTTGCCGTCCTTGCGCGCTTTGGTCCATTTCTTCAGCTCGCGCGGAACCTCGTCGTATTTCTTCTGGTTCAGCAGCTTGAGCAGCGTCGACTGTTGAAAAGCGCCGGCGCCCACATTGTAGGCGAAGCTCACCAGCGCATCGTATTGGTTCTGGTTGAGCGGCACCTTGACGGCGCTGCTCACCGCCGTCTGCTTTTCCGCGAGCTCGCTCGCCAAGAGGCGCGTGGCCTCCTCCTTGGAGACGCCGTTCAGATAAGGCTGCTCGGAATCCCGCCCGTCGCAATTGCCCTTGTGCAGCAGCGTGCCGTAACCGACCGTGCAATGGCCGACCGGATCGTTGTAGAGGTTGGGGACGAACCCTTCCCATCCCTTCACGAACTCGACGCCCGCCGCCGAGACGCTCATCCCGCCGGTTCCGGCGTCGCCATCGCTCAGCGAGCGCGCGCGCGGCTTGGTCGGTATGACGGTCGTCGCCATCTTCGGAAATACGCTCTGGGTGAACGAGACGTCATCGCTGGTGATGGTCAGGTCCTTCTGGCCCACGACCACGGGCGCGCTGCCCTGGATGAAATCGAAGCTGTGGAAATCGAATGCGGCCGCCAAGGCGCTGGTGCCGGGAACCGGCAGCGCGACCAGGAAGCCGCGCACCGCATCGTTCATGGCCCCGACCGTCGACTCGAAGGCCGATGTCGCCGCACTTTCGAACGTCTGGCCGTTCTTCCAGTTGCGCCAGAAGAAGAACATGGTGGGTTCGGGCAGATAATTGATGTCCTGCGAGCCGCATGAGACCCTGGCACCGGCGTCGTGCCAGGCCTTGTTGAGCGACGCCCCCCAGCAATTCATCTGGTAGACGGACCGGATGGACAGCGGCTTGCCGTACTCCGCCCTGATCTGGGCCAGGCTGTCGCCGGTGATGGCGTCGGCGGCCCAGATGGTATTTTTGCTGCCATGGGTGAGGACGAAGATGTCGATGATTTTGCCGGCCTGGGAGAGCGAGATGAGCTGGCTCTTGAGGTCGGAATAGGTAGCGGTGCCGTTGCGCAGGATGACCACGTCGGCGTAGAGATCCGGCTTGGCCGCCGTGTATCGATTGGCGGTCAGCTCCGCCGACTCGAGCAGATCGTCGGTGAAGCTCCTGATCTTCTGGCGCAGGAAATCGATCAGCTTCTGCTTGAAATCGTCCGGCAACAGGCTTGATCCCGGCAGGACCGACAGAATCTTGTCGACGAGATCCGGTATGCCGAGGTCGACCCCGCCATTGTCGATGAGAATGACCAGCGCGCGCTGCGCGGCCGATTGCGACCGCGCCCAGTCGAATGAGCGGCCCGCACGGCTTGCCGAAAAGGCGCGGGCCCCGCTGCGGCTGCTGCGCGCCAAAATGCCTCCGAACTCCTGCTCCATCTCCAGAAAACGGTTTTCCACGGCCATGCTCCGATCTTGCTGCGGTTGCCGATCTCAGTCCGCCTGCGGTTTGCGACACGTCTCGAGGCCGAGCCTGTCGGCATGGCTGCGCTCGTCGACGGCGGCGATCATCAATAGCCATCCATGGTTTTCTGGATGAGATCCCGGATGCGGGCGATTTGCTTGAAGCCATCGTTGCCGGCGTCTCTGACGTTCTGCCAAACGACCGCGAACTTGTGCTGTGGGGCCGCCGCCTGCTGCACGATCATCGATTCGGAGAGGACGCAGCCGTTGGTGTGGTTGGTGACCGGATCCCGGTTGCAGCTCCCCCAGTTGCCGAGCGTCCCCACCCCGATCTTGCTTTGCAGGACCGCAAAGGGGGCCGGAGCGGCCGGAAACCGGCCGACGATGGTGGGGGCGCCGGCTCCGGTCACCGCCTGCGCCAGCAGCGACAGCATGTCGGCATTGGCGGTATCGACCGGATCGGTGGTGGCGACCAGCTTGTCGTCGAACAGCAAGACGAGCAGGCGCGCCGCATCGATGCACGTGGTGGCCTGCTTGGAGGGCCCGTCGTTCTTGCTGGGAATTCGCACCTCGCTCCATCCGCTGATGCCGAGATCGAATTCCTCCTTGCGGTCGGCGTCGCCGGCCGGATCGGCGTGCGCGGCATTGATGGCGGCCTTGGTGTCCAGATAATCGCCGGCGAGCCAGATGCCCCGCTTCACCGCGGCGTCGAAGAGGCCGGCTTTCTGCAGCAAGCCGTCGATCCAGCTGAAGCCGAGCGCCTGGATGCAGAAGCCGGCGGAAGGATTGTGGCTGTTGACGATCATGTTCTTCAGGTGCCCGTCGAAATTGAGCTTGGGATCGGCGTCGGCGCGGAACTTCACGCTCCACTTGCCTGCCCCGTCCTGGGCGGCGGTGAAGATTCGGTCGTACTGAGGGGCACGGTTGCCGGTCGTGCCGGCTTTCCTGATGAGATCGGACGCCTTGAGAATCGGATCATCGAATGCCTTGCGGACCGCCGCAAAGAACTTGCCCTGGTCCGTGACCTTGGTGGAATCGAGCGTCGCGGCGAGCTGATTGACCGCGTGGCGAAGCTGGAATGCCGCGAACATGGCGGCGATCTTGAGCATGCTGCCGGCGTAGAATTGCTCGGCATAGTGCAGCCCCAGGAACGGGCGGGTCTTGTCGGCGTTCAGGGGGACAAGAATGATCGGCAGCTCATCGATGCCCGGCAGGCCGGCAAAGTCGGGATTGTCCTTGACCGCCTTCAGGGCAACTCTGAAGGAGTCGCCGAGCTTCTTATCGTCCTTGAACGTCAAGGGATCGGCGAAGCGGGCCGGGAAGGGCGATACCACTACCGCATCCTGCTGCAGCGACCAGGCCGATTGCGCGACCGACGCCGCCGCGGGCTGCATGAACAAAGCGGCCTCGCCCGCGCGGCGCTTCACCAGCCCGGGCAGATCGATCAATCGTCCATCCGTGCGCACCTTGGTCCATTTCTTCAGCTCCACCGGGACATCCTGGTATCGTCCCTGGTTCAGCAGCCGGAGCAGCGTCGATTTCTGCAGGCTGCCGGAGCCCACATTGCAAGCGAAGCTCACGAGCGCATCGTATTGGTTCTGGTTCAGCGGAACCTTGACGGCATTGCTCACCGCCGCCTGCTGCTCGGCAAGCGCGCTCGCGAGCAGGCGCATGGCCGCTTCCTTCGAGACGCCATTCGCGTAGGGCTGCTCGGAATCCCGGCCGTCGCAGTTGCCCAGGTGGATGAGCGTGCCGTAACCCACCCTGCAGTGGCCGACCGGATCGTTGTAGAGCTTCGGGGCGAACCCTTCCCAGCCCTTCACGAGTTCGACCCCCGCGTCGGACACGGTCATCGCATTGCCGCCACCGGCGTCGTCGCACAAGGCATGGGCGCGAGCCACCGTGCTGGCCACGCCGGCGCACGGGCTCCGGGAAAACGAGCTGGCGTCCGCGCCAGCGCCGCTCGCGCTGCCAGTGCGCGCCGAAATTCCCTTGAGCTCCGCTTGCATCTCCAGAAAGCGATTTTCCACGGCGCGGCTCCGCTCACAATGCCGTTGCCAATCTCAGTTTCCCAAAAGGTTGCAGATCGCGACCACGCGTTGCCGGAACAGGTCGGCGTAGGCGGTGCCGCCGCTGATGCTCCGGCCCATGCGCCAGATCGAGCCCTTGTCCTTGCCATTGAGCACGTTCACGTCGCCGGAGAGATTCAGGTAATCGCCGGCCCCGCTGCTGTGCTGGGCGATCGCCACGCAGGCGATCTCCAGATTCGTGTTCATGAACAGGGCGTCCCAGTCATCGTTCGAGCTCACGTTGGCGGCCTTGTCCGCAGCCATGCCCGCCCATGCGGTGGTTCGCGCCAGAATCTCCGCTTGCGCTCCGCCATAGCCCTGAATGAACCGGATCAGGTTCAGATAGGCGCCGCGCCAGGTCGTCTGGATGAGGCCGCGGCCCCTGAATTTGTAGAAGTCCGCTTCCAGGATGAACCCGGTGCGGGCCGGATCGACCGAGGTCGGATAGTCGGACTGCGGGTACACATGGCCGCTCCAGCGGGCGTCCGTGGTCTTCTGCAGCTTGTCGCCGAGCGCCTTGGCGCCGTGCGCCGCGATGAAGTCCGGATCGTTGAAGCATCGCAGCGCGGTCCAGTTGGAGCCGCCGTCGTTGTACGACGCCTTGAGCTTCGGGATGCTGTCGAACGCATAGGCAATTCCCGGGTGTCCCTGCGTGCCGACCAGCTCGGCGATGGGCGCGAGCTTGGCGCCCACCTCGTTGATCAGGATGCTCATCAGGGACGCGAATTGCAGGAGATTGATCTGCGAGGTCCCGAAGATCTGCGGAATGTTGTCCCAGATGGCCTGGAAGTTGGCGGCAACCGGCGCGCCGCCTCCGATCACCTTGTTGGCCCAGGGACCATGCTTCGCCAGGTTCTGGTTGAACCAGCTGATGAAGTCGGAGGCCCCGAGATTGGCGAAGTAGCCGTTGATGTCCGCGCTCTTGGCGAACAGCGTCTGCAGGGCGCCGGCGACGAATTCTCCGCGCAGATTGGCGGAGGTCGATGCCGCCTGCTGGGCCGAGATCTGCCCCGGCATGCCCGGGATCTGGATGTTCGGAAACCGGATATCGGGCATCTGAATGCTCGGTATCTGGATCGAAGGACCGCCGCTCCCGGCCCCGGCGCCTGCAAATCCTCCGGAACCCCCATCGGTCCAGCCGGCACCCGGCGAAGGTGGCTGCGTCCAGCTGCCTCCGGACGGAGGCCCTTGCATCCAGCCCGCGCCCGACGGAGGCGCCTGCGTCCAGCCGGCGCCCGCGGAATCATCGGACGCAGGCGGCACGAAGGCGAACGGGTCGTCGTCCGAGCCGCGCCGGGCGGAGCCCTGCCCGCGTTGCCGATGCATCGCGTCCAGATCCTGGATGAAGTCCTGGCTGTCGAAGGCGGTCGCGGTCGCCACCGCGGCCTTCTCCTGTCTGGCCTGCGCCCGGCCGGCGCGCTTGTCGGCATCGGCCTTCTGCTGCAGATCCGACATGCGGTCGAAATCGGCAAAGCGGTTCTCCAGCTCCACCGTGCCCAGATCGTATGTATTCGCGTATTGCATGCTCTGGGCGATCTTGTCGAAGATCGCCTGGCTTCCGCCCGGTTGCGGGCCCGAAGGCCCCTGGCGCGGATCGGCGGACGCCTGCTTGCCGAGCTGGTCGGCATCGACCGTCTTCTTGCTGACGGGATCGTACACCTTTTGCCGGGTGAGGATCGCTTTCATATCGGAGATGAAGTCATCATCGGGCGCGGAACCGTTGGGCTCCGCCGGATGCCGATCGGGCGGCGTCGCGGGAGGAGCGGCCGTCGCCGGCGAGCCTTCCGCGGAGCCGGCCGCGGGCGTCGGCTGCTGCGGCGGTGCTCTCCGGGGCGGCTCCGCCCGCGTCGTCCCGGCGGCGCCGCCGGCGCCCGTCGCCGCACCGAAGCGGTTCGCGTCCCCGCTGCCGCCGAGCGGGTCGACAACGTCCACCACATATTCGCTCTGCGGATCGACCGCCTGATCGCCGGACTCGCTCAACGATGCCTGGCCCGACATCGGCACGACCACATATTCCTCGAACGCGTCCTCGCCGAGCGAGGCCGCCACCACATATTCCTCGAACCTGCTCGGGTCCGCGACCCGCTCCAGCGTCTCGCCATCGTCGACCGAAAATGACAGGCCCAGCTGCGGCTTCTCATCATCCTTGTGATGATGGGCGTGCCCGTCGCGGCCGTAGAGGTTCGCCAGCAGGCGTTCGGTGCTCTTGTGATGGCCGCCGTGATGGGGCTGCCCATAGTCCGACGGCTGGCGGTGGCGGTGGCGATGCGCATGATGGCGGCCGCCATAGTAGCCCTTGACCAGGGCATCATAGTTGGTCGCGGAATTCGTTCTGATCTCGCTCACGGCTTTGCCTTCACATTGAGTTTTATGACGGCGAACGGGTCCATGGTCAGGATCACGCGACTCTCGTCGGCGCGCCGGTGGTCGGGCGGCAGCTGGATCCGCACCTCGTCGGCATTGCTCGACAGGACATTGGCGAGCATCTCGTTGACCACGGCGACCGGCTGGAAATTCGGATCGACGCCGAGGTTCTTGCCGCGAATCGTCAGGCATGGCTCCTGGCTGTCCGCCATGGACAGGCTCACGCCGCGCACCATCGGCGGGTACTGGGCCCGCCGCGACTGCTGGATCTGGTTGTTGAGCGCGCTGTAATCGATATCCGTGTCGGCGACCTTCTTGAGGTCGATATTCTTCCGCGCGACCTGCTTGAGGTCGTCGACCGAGGTGATGCCGAGCTTTCGCAGCTTCTTCTTGGTGGTCGTGTCGACCGGTATCTCGTCGATCTTGGTGTCGCTCTTGCCGGTCGGAGTCTTGCTGGTTGCCCGCACCTGCTGGTCGGTGATCGATCCCAGCTGGATCGTGACCTTGGAGGCGCCCTGCTGGCCCGGCTGGGCGGTGATGAACTTGACCTCGTCGCCGTCGTAGGACGGAAAGATGTTGAGGTCGAGCGCGACCTCCTTGACGGTGTAGCTCAACGGCTTGTTGATCGCCTTGACAGCAAGCGTCTCCCGCGTCTTGTCCAGCTCGACGACGAGCGAGTCGACGAAGTCCTCCAGCGCCCAGGCGGTGTTCTCAGTCGCCATCCCTTTCCTCCGCCAGAACGGCCGTCACCCTGAGCCGGTGGTAAGACGGCCGCAGCGATGTATCGACGTAATAAAGCGGCGGCGTGGAGCCGATGCGCAGCTGCCCGGTTTGGTCGCGGCTGACGTCCAGCTCGACCGGCATCTCCACATCGCATCCCACGATATAGGAACGAACGCCCGCCGCTTCGTCCACGAGCTCGCCGTGGATCGCAATCGTGCGCCGGACGATCTCCGCAAACGGCAGGAAGGCCTCGTCCATCATTTCGTGTCCTGTCGCGGCTTCGGAGCGTTCACCTTCACGCTCGGGGGCGTCAATGCGATCTTGTTCGAGAACTCCACGTCGAAGCCGTCGAACACGTATTCCGGCTCCGCCTTCGCATCGTCGGTGGCGGCATCCGCATCGTCGGAAAATGATCTTGCGCGCATCATCGTCTCCTAGGAGCGCGATTTCAGCCCGATCAGGCGGACCGAGACCGGCAGCGGAAAGCGGATCGTCTCGTCGGCGAGCGCCGTCACCTGGCCGGATTCGTCCGTCCTGGAAACCGACGACAGGGTGCACTCGATCAGGTTGAAGACCGGCACCGCCCACACCATCCCGCGGTCGCCCGACCTGCCGCTGAGCTTCAGCGTGGTGATCAGCTCGGCTGCATTGGCCTTGGCGAACTCCGCGGTCGCAAGCGCCTCGAGCTTGGCCGGCTCCAGCACCGCCTGCCCGCTCCAGAGCGGCAGGAGCTTGTTCAGCTCCGACAAGCTGAGCTCGATCCCGGCCTTCATGCGGCCCGCCGTTCGCTGCGACAGGCTTTCCGGGTCGGCGGCGGCCTTCAGGAGCTTGGTCTCCATCAGGCCGTTCGACTCGTGCTCCGGCGCCAGCACGACCGAATACTTGGCGTTGACGTCGAGCTCCCAGAGATATTTGGCGTCGTCGCCGGAGGCTTTGCCGGAGCCGTCGAGGACCGGCGATTCCCAAAGCTTGTTCCAGAACGGGCGGAAGCGCTTCATGTCGGTCAGCTCGACCTCGGTCGCGGTCGCCGCTCCCTGGCTCTTCAGGAGATACTTGCCAACCAGCAGGATCTCGCTCGAGCCCAGCGCCTTGTACTCGCCCGCGGCGGTCAGCCAGCGCATCTCGGCGATCAGCTCGAGCGGCTTGTTGCCGGGAAGCGGCGCGAGCTCGGCCGCGCTGAAGTCGAGCGGCAGCGCGGCCCCGGCCGCGATGCCCTTCTGCTTGAAGGTCTTCTCCAGCAGGACGGAATGGTCCGCCGCGTCCTTGAACACCACCTTGATGATGGCTCTCGGCAGCGGCGACTTCGGCGCCGGGCTGCCGACGTTGAGCGCAAGCTTCAACGTCAGGTTGCCGCCTTTGGCGAACAGCGGCCGCTGCAGCCCGTTCCAGGTCAGCGGGTCCCCGAGCTGGAACGCGAGGACGGCCCGGGAGCTCAGTGTCGCCCCCGCGGGCTCGCTCATCGTCAGGCTTTGCCCAACTGCGGGCGCGGGCGCGGCACCGCCGGGCGCCGGCGCCTGCTGCAGGAGCGCCAGCAGCTTCGCGACCTCGGGCGAATTCGCCGCCGGGGCACCGCTTCCGGCCGCGGGCTGCGCCGCGGCCAGTTGCTGCAGGATCATGCGCCGGTTGACGTCCGAGACGAGATCGGAAACGAGCCGGTTGTCCGCCTGCTTGGACTGGATCTTCTGCTGATTGACCGCATTCAGAAGCTGCGGCAGCGCCTGCAGGATCGGCCCCGCCAAGGCGCCGATCAGGGCGTCGTCGACGCCGAAAATAAACGGATGCGCGAGGTCGCGATCGGCAAACCGATTGGCGCGCGCCGCGCCATTCATGGACATGGATTTGGCAACCGAAGGACTGGCCGCACCGGAAGCACCGGCCGCGCCGCCGCTGTCTCCGAACAGCGACCTGAGCAGCACCGCCAGGACCTTGGCCAAGCCGTCGCTGCCGCCTGCGCCTCCACCGGCACCACCTCCGCCGCCTCCACCGCCGCCCGATTTGTCCTTGCCGGTGTCTCCCCCACCGGACTTGAGCAGGTTCTCGACGATCGGCGACGCCAGCTTGACGACGCTCGCCAGCAGATCGTCGATCGAGGCGCTGCGCGCAACCGCGTCGGCCGCGGTGCGGGCGGGCACGCGGCGCGCGTGCGCGAATGTGGCGGTCAGGCTCATGGCAGCCCGGTAGCTCCTGATCGGCAGCCTTGCCGGAACAGCGATCCGGCCGGGTATCTCCACCACCTTGGAGAACGCCGGAGACCGATGGTCCGGACTCTTGAAGCTGAACAGCTGAACGAACCGGGCGCCGTCGGAAAAGCGCGCGGCCGGCAGCGTGACCTCTTTGCTGGAGTGAAAGAGGTTGGCGGCATTCTCGTTGGTGGCTGGCGGCGTCGCATAGGTGAGCTCATCGATCCAGTCGATCCCGCTGCGGTTTATGAAGCTCCTTCCGACTTTCAGCACGTAGAGACGATTGGTCCCGGTATCGATATTGAAGCTGGCGGTCGCGCTCCCGAAGTCGATGAGCTCCAGAATTGCGAGTGCCATGGCGGGTCATGGTCTATCTGGCCGGCAGGGCCGGCGGCTGTGCCTGGCCCACCGCCGGCGGCTTGAGCGCAGCCGTGCCGCCGTCGGCGTACATGTTGGCGAAGTTGTCGAGCTTGAAATAATCGGTCTTGAACTGGATGTTCACCTTGCCGTGCAGCGTGGCGCTCAGGTCGTCGGTCGCCTTCTTGTCGGAGGTGTTCACCTGGATGTTGGTGTTGGTATCCTCGAAGCTTCCGCTCGGGCCGCCGAACAGCCCGCCCAGCGGCGAATCGAACGATGTGCTGACCGTGGCCACGTTGATGTTCTGATCGTCGTGATGCGCGGTGCTGGTGCGGGTCGCCTTGATGCTGAAGTCGACCCCGGCCTCGATCTGGCCCTTCTCGACCACCAGGCGCGTCACGCCCATCAGGAGCACCTCGCGCAGCGCCGCGCGATGCTCCTTGGCCATGTTAATCTTCTCCTCCAGGATATCCTTCTTGACCTCGGCATCCTCGAGATCGTGCTTGTCGCCGTCGGGCGTGGTGAGGGCAAGCTTGTTGGCCCCGTCGGCGCCCTTCTCCGTGGTCACGTTGTACTTGTCGCTCTTGTTCTCCGCGAGCCGGCCGAAGGTCTCGTCGTCCTTGACCTTGGTGATGAACTCGGCCGACGACTTCGTCGCCTCCTTCATCAGCTTGATGTAGGTGTCGGTCTGCGTCTTCATGACCTTCAGATTGGCGTCGAACACGGCCTTCAGCAAATCTCCGACAAATTTCGGAAAATCCACCGAGTCCACCAGTTCCTTGAAGGACTGGGTGTCGGCCTTGAACGACGGATCGTAGCCCTTGTAGCCCATGTCGGCGCCGGAATCGGTCGCCATCGACTTCGAGAGGCCGTATTTGCTCCGCTGCTTGTCGACCAGATCCTGCACCAGCGACAGATAGATGGTCTTCTGCTCGGGCAGCGGCATGGCGTGAAACACCGCGCTCTGCCCCAGGATGTCGCGCGCCTGCGCGCGTGCGAGGTTCTTCAGATGCGCCTCGGGAGGCGCGGTGGCCGCGCTTGCACTCATCTGTTTCCTGCCTCAACGGATGTGATCGGTTTCAGAAAGCCCATTCGTCGCCGGCCGGCGCCTGCGCGGCCGGCGACGCGCCCGGTGGTGGCGGCGGCATCGCGTCGGGCCGATCGCCGTTTCGCCGCGGCATGCCCGGTTTGTCGTCGTCGTCGCCCTGCCGGATGTCCTCGGCGAGGCTTTCCTGCAGGATGCTCTGCGTGGTGATGAAGGCTTCCACGTCGCTGATGAAGGAGGCGAACGGCCCGTCGTTCTCGAAGGTCGAGGGGTTGTAGTCCGCGATTTGCCGCAGGATGCTGTCGCCCAGCTTGGCCTTGTTGTAGAGCACGGTCGAGCGCGGCCGCGTATTCTTCATCCCCATGTAGAGCGTCTCCACCACCCGCCACCAGGTGCCACCCTGCGGCACGATCTGGCGCAGGACCTCGTCGTGCATGAAGATGCGGCGGATGACGAAGTTCAGCTCCGAATAGATGAGCGGCGTTATCACGTTCGCCATCCCGGTGCAGTGCGTCGAAAGATTGTATTGCAGATCCTCGACTGCCTGCATGACGTTCTGCCGGGACACGTAGCTGTCCGGGTTCGGGCTGATCTGGGCGCGCTCCAGGTACTTCGCCGATTCCAGGATCAGCACTTTCCAGAGCTTGGGGAACTCGGCGTTCACGATCAGGTCGTCGGTGACCTGCCCGTGGCCCCAATTGAACACCTGCCGGTAGAACATGTGCCGCTCGGCCGGGCGGGAGCGTTCGTTGCTGTTGTTGGTGCGAAGGTCGGTGAACTTGTTCGAGAACACATAGGCCTGCAGGTCGTCGCGCAGCCGGCTGTCCACGATCTCGATGCCGCCCCGTACCAGGAACTTGTGGGTGAAGTAATTGACCGCCCGGAACACGTCGAGCTCGTCGCCCAGCACCATCGAATAGAACAGCTGGGCCGCACAGCGCACGGCCGAGCGGCTGACCTGGATCATCGACTGGTCGTCGGTCAGGTACTGGACGTCGAACTCTTGATCCGGCTGGTCGGTGGTCTGGCCGTTGGCGAGGCCGGGCGCGGCGCTGCCATTGAGAATCTGCGTGACGAAGACCGGCAGGAAGAAGGGCGCGTTGGCCGAGGTGATCTGGATCGGCGAATTCTTGATGTATTTGGTGAGCTGCGGCTTGAGCTCGGGCGGCAGCCCCAGGCCGGCGTTGTCGATGATGTCGGATTCGTTCTTGTTGAAGATATAATCGTCCACCAGCGCCCGCACGGACGAGTTGAAGGACGCCGACGAAAGGGTAAAGCCCGCCTGCTTGATCTTCGACACGATCTCGCTGTCGTCGTTGTTGTAATCGGGAACGACCAGCTGCTCGCTGTCGATGATCGCACGGGCGGCGCTGACGATCGCGTAGTTGATGACGTTCTTGGCGCCTTGCCGGTTGCTCAGCAGGAAGTTGGTCAGGCCGTTGACCTCGACCAGGCCCATCTGGAAATAGCCGAACGCGATCAGGTAGTCGGTGATGGCCGGGTAGCCGTCCAGCACGGCTTGCGTGTTGTAGTCGAGGTTGTTCCAGTTCGACGAGAGATTGTTCTGGAACGCGTATTTCAGCGACGACAGCTGCGAGGTCGCGTCGATGAGATCGGAAAGCGTGGTGCTGGCGGAGAGCCCGGTATTGTCCGCGGGCTCGGCCGTATTGCTGAACGCGGCGGCCAAGCTGCCCGGGTCCCAGGCATCGTCCTTCGCCGGCACGAATTTGGGGGTCAGCGGCAAGGCCAGCAGCGTCGTGACGTCGAGGAAGGCCGCGGCGCCGCCGTTGGTGGCGGTCGCCGGCCGCTGCCCGTTGAGCGGGCGCATGCCGTTGGTCGGACCGCCCATGACCGGCGCTGCCGGGAGCGCCACGATCCGCTTGCCGAGCAGAGCATTGAGCTCGTCCAGCTGCGCCTTGATCGTGGTGTCGATCCCGGAAAAGATGCCGTTGGTGGTGATCAGGGGCCGCTTGATCTTGAAGGGAGAGCCGCCATAGAAGTTGAGATCGCTCATCGTGCTATTTCCTTCGAACAGCCTCAGTTCAACGCGTAGTTCAGCAGCTTGAAGGCATCCGCCAGGTTGATCAGCCCATAGCCGGCATGCTCGGTCCGCAGCCGGCTATCGGCCTTGTCGGAGGTGTTCTTGAGGATGCCGACCACGTCGCCGAGCGCGAGCTTGGCTCCCCGCTCGAGCGCCAGCGACTTCAGCAAGGCGACCATGCCGGACACGAACGGCGACGCCTGCGAGGTTCCCGACGCAAATGCATAGGTGTTGTGCGCAAACGAGCTGTAGACGTTCACGCCCGGCGCGACCACCGTGATATTGGCGCCGTAGGAGGTGAAATTGGTGACCGTGCCGGTATTGTCGACCGCACCGACGGCGATCACGCCCGGCAGCGCGCCCGGATAGTAGCGCTCCGCCGTCCCGTCGTTGCCGCTCGCCGCCACTACGGTGACGCCTTTGCTCAAGGCATAACGGATGACGTCCTCGTGCGGCAGCCCGCCGCCGGTGTGCTTGATGCCGAGGCTCATGTTGATGATGTCGGCGCCGTTGTCGACCGCCCATTTGATGCCGTTGTTGATGTTGTCGACGATGCCGGCGCCGACGAGCCGGTCGCCGCTCTTCATGGTCGCCAGCACCCGGACGGCCATGATCCTGCAATCCGGGCAGATGCCCTCGTCCATCGCGATGCCCTTGGCGGCGAGTATCCCCGATACATGGGTGCCATGGCCGACCTCGTCCTCGACCACGGCGTCGAGGCCTTTGGTTCTTCCCACAAAGTCGGTGGTGTCGATGCCCTCGAGATCGACGAAGTCGAAGCACTTTCCGATCTTGCCCTCGAGCTCGCGGTGGCCGGTGTTCACGCCGGTGTCGAGGACCGCCACGTTGATGGCCGGCGCCCCCTTGGTGATCGCCTTGGCGTAGGGAAGATAGATGAGGTCGGCGATCGAGGCCGCCGTCGATGTCGCGGAGGAGACCTTGAGCTTCGGCAGGCGGGTTTCGCTGATCTGGATGTCGCGCGCGTCCTCGACAAAGGGCAGCAGCTTGATCTTCTCGATGAGGTCCGGCGGCAGATCGTAGTCGTTCTGCAGGATCAGCCGGTATTCCCGGTTCAGGCCCGATCGAATCTCGTCATCGTCCCATTCGGAATCCGCGCTGTCGTATTCGCTGGTGGTCCAGAACTTGATGCCGGCCTGTTGCAGCAGGCGGTCCAGAATCGGGTTGATGCTGTCCCGACTCTTGGATCTGTCATCGATCAGCTCGAGCCAATGCGGAATATCGGCATCGTCGGGATGCTGCTCCACCAGTTTCAGCACGAGGTGTCTCTTCATCTGCGCCTCTGCGGTCCACCTGGGCAGCATCCGCCATGGGATTGAGACTCTGGAGAAACCGACTCGATTCTGTCCATCCATCTTCGGACGCAGAGAGGGTGGAGCGTTGATCTAGATCCTCGACTTGCTTGCGATTTTGTGCGCGCGGGACGTAGGATGATGCATGCTCGCATGAGACTTGCGGGTCGCACTGGCCTCGTTTTCGCACGCCCTGCTTCATTGGGCGGTTCGAGGGGCCGCATGAAACCTCTTTCGAGGGGAAAGTCATGGCAGACATGAAATCAGGAAAGCCCGGCCACACCGAGACCGAGCATGCGGTTGCCGGCAAGAGCGGCGAGCGACTGGTGATTGATCAAGGCCTGCTCGAGTTGATGGACGTTCACGCCAAGGCGGTGGCGGTCGCGGTCGGCGAGGTCCTGGTCGAGAAGCTCGCCGTGCTGCAGAGCCGGCCGGCGGAAGGCAGATCCGCCGAGCACGCAATCGATCGGCCGCGCGAGGGTCATGAGGAGATCGCGCACGAGCGCGGCGAGGAGGCTTGGCTCGCCAAGTACCCGCCGGGCGATCGCGAGCGCCTCAGGAAAACGGATCGGGAATTGTGCCACCTGGAGGAGACGCTGGAAGGGCCGCAAGGGCTGCTCGACCGCGAGCAGGGCCAGGACCGGCCGCCCGTCAAGGGTGAGGGAACCTGGCAGCTGCCGGAATACAAGCCCGTTCCGCCGGACAAGCGCGAGGCGCGGGAGCGCGGCGCTTAGGCGCCGCGCGTCCAACATGCTGTTGCAACCTGCCGCATCCTGGAGAACGCCATGTTCCTGCAACTCGTGAGAGACGTGAACAACCCGGGCAACACACCGGCCAATGTGCGCGCGCTGTTCCAGTATCATCCGCTGCAGATCACCGCACTGGTCGAGACCGCTTGGCGCAACCGCCAGGCCGGCAATCTGTTTCCCTTCGACGCCTGGCCACAGGCGATTACCGACGCGATCGTCAACGCCTTTCCCAACCAGCCCAACCTGCAAGGCGGCGCCGTCAACTGGGACCATCTGATCTATGCCTATCTGCTCGAGAACACGCGCATCCACGATATTTTCGAGGCCGTCGTTCATGCCTATCAGCATGGTGAGCAGCTGCAGGTCCCGAGCGCGGCGACGCAACGCTTCATCCGCAACACCGAGTCCCTGCTCTATACCGATCCAGCGCCGACGACGGTGTGGAACCTGACCAGCCGCACCCGGCGCGACGAGAACACCCATCGAAAGTCGCACTATTGGCGGGCGTTCGGCCTTGACCTGTCGCATGCCGACGAGAGCGCGGATGCCCAGCAATACGAGAAGCCGGCGGCCGCCAACGTCGACTTCATCCCGACATTGGAAACTCTGATGGGCGAGGTGTGGCGCGGCATCGCCAACGCCCGCAACTTCGCCGGGACCAACGAGACCGACAACGAGGCGGTCAGGCGGTCGGCGCGGCAGCTCTACGACATGCTGACCACGCGCCGCTTGCACGGCAATTTTGCGCGCGAGGAGTTCCGGGCGGTCGCCATCATGTCGTGGCTGCACCTCGCCGTGATGTTCAACTCGCCGGTGGTCGTCGACCTCAGAGCCGAAGCGTCGAGCCCGGAGCTGCGGTTGGCCAAGATCGCCGAGCGGGTCGGGATCAAGCCGCACCCGGAATCGCAGGCCTTGTTCCTGCTGGCGCAGCCGGCCTCGTTCCTGATGATCGCGATCGAGCAGGGCATCTTCAACGGCCCGTTGGGCGCGCAATCATTATACCTGATCCCGCGCGTCCAGCGGCAGATGGAGGTGATCATCGACCAGTACGGCAGGGCCATGGGACGCGACGTGAAGGTGCGACCGGTCGCAACCACCCGGCCGGCCGTCGTTCCGCCGCGCATCGGCGTCGCGGTCCCGCCGCGCATCCCGCCCCAGCAAGGCGGCCACAAGCCGGTCGTTCGCCCGCCGCACCCGCCCCTGCAGCTCGCGGCACCGCGCGGCGGCAACGGCGTTGCGGTGCGCTGATCGCGCCGCTAAAGCGGATTTCGATCTTTTTCGGCGTCATTGCCGGGCTTGACCCGGCAATCCATCTTCTTACGAAAAGGATGGACCCGCGGGTCAAGCCCGCGGGTGACGAGGGAAGTGAATCATCCAACCGAAACAGGCTCTAGACCTAGCTTAATCCCGCCGCAGCATCTCCTTGCTCGGAACCAGCGCGTCCTTCCATTCGCGCGGCAGCACGTTCTCCGCCGAGCCTTTGCGAATGTAGTAGTTCCAGAGCTTCTTGATGTGCCACTCGCGCATCTCCATGCGCTCGATCTGGGCGATCTCGTCGTCGGTCAGCGCCAGCGGCTTGGCGCCGGCCTGCAGCACCTCCAGTTGCGCCCGGGCATTCTCCTTGAAATGCACCGCGTCGATGAACAGCGCCCGTACCGATTCCGCCACCAGCACCAGGCCATGGGCGCGCATCAGCGCCGCATGATGGGGGCCGAGCGTCTTGGCGAGCGCGCGGCCCTGCTCGGTCAGCTTGATGTGGCTCGGATCCGGATGGGTCGGGATGCCGCTCTTCCAGCGCGACGCCCGCGCCCGCATCGGCATCAGGGTCACGCCCTGCATCATGGTGAACGCGATGGCGAGCTCCATGTGACAATGGAGCACGGACTGCACGTCGGGACGCGCGCTGAGGATCTCGAGATGGATCGGCAGCTCGCTCGGCGGCTGGCCGTCGCCCTCGAGCACCTTGCCCTTGTAGTCCACCACCAGCATGGACTCCGGCCCGACCTCGGCGCGCGAGCTCGAGCCGATCTGGATCACGAAGGCATCGCGGCCGGGAATGCGGGTCGAGATGTGGCCGCTGTAGTCGAGGATGCCCTCGGTCACCAGCAGGCGGGTGACCGCCGCGGTTTCCAGCGCCACGTTGCCGGCTGCCGGCGCCCCCGCGACGGGGGTCTTCGATAGGTGCGAGATCGTCATTGGCGTGCTCCGTTGGATGCCGGGAAGCCGAGCGGCCCGCGCAGACGATGCGGGAAAAAATCGAAGGGCTGGCGGCGAAGTTGGCCCGAAGGCGGTGAATGCGAAGGATCGGGCGGCCGGGATGAGTTCGGCTTGCATCGGCGCCCTATCTTTGGGCGTCCAAACGACTCTCCGGGCTCTCCATAACCGGCCCTGCAATACGCCCTTCCGGGGGGCGACCGCCACCGAAATCAGGCTTTGTGGCTAAGGCCGTGTGCGCGTGCGGCGGATTGCCGCCGAAGCGGCTCGGGCCGCCCGCTAAGGTCGAAGGGAAGCGGCTTGCGCAGGCTCCCACGCCGAGAGCAACCCTCCGGCCGAAACCCGATAGGCGATCGATCCGACGATCACGCCCGCGATCAAGAGGCAAAGCGCTCCGCGCAGGTTGCGGCGACGCCGCCGCCGTGGCGGTTGCAGACGGTCGCAGGCGAGCGGCGGCGCCACCACGAAGGGCTCCGGCTTGCGGGCGGAACCTTCGGCGCTTGCGGGAGGGAGCCCGGCGATGGGAGGCAACTGGAAGGCGCGCGGGAGACGCGGATTCACTTCCCGCGTGCGACACCCGGTTTCGGCCCGGACGATCATGCTCTCGCGCTTGAGCCACGCGACGGTGGATTCCAGCCGCTGCAGATCGTCGCTGCCGGTCTCGCCGAGGCGGGATTCCACCGCCGTGAGCCACTGCCTGAGATCGGGCGTCTGGGACGGTTGAAGACGGTCGGCGGCAGGATTCAAGGGGTCACGCGGGGGCTCGGGCTCAGGCCAAGCCCGTAATGGGGAAATCATGGGCAGATTCTCCCTGTTACCCCCCGGCCGGTCCCCCTTGTTCGACGTTTCCCAAATCCCCGCGCGAGCAGTAGCACAAAAACCGGGGCCTCCGGAAGCGCGAAGATTGCGCACTCAAGGCGTCCGGCGGCCTGAAGCCGCCGCGCCCGGATGTCGGTGGCAGACACCTTTAGTTGCGCGCCCGGGTCAGCGCCGCCTTGATCGCCCCGCGATCGACCTCGGCGCCGGCGAGATAGAGCTTGGCGATGCGCCTGGTGTTGCGAATATCGTCGAGCGGGTTGGCGTCGAGCACGAGCAGATCCGCCCGTTTGCCGGGCGCCAGCGTGCCCCGGTCCGGCAGGCCGACGAACTCGGCCGCCCGGCTGGTGGCGGCGACGATCACCTGCGCGGGCGTCATGCCGGCGGCCACCATCAGCTCCAGCTCCTTCTGCTCGGTGAAGCCGAAGATCTGGTCCTCGAGCCCCGTATCGCAGCCGAGCAGGATGCCGGCCCCGGCGGCGCTGAGCTTGGCCAGGCTGCGCTTGAGGATGGCGTAGCCTTCCTGGCGCCGCGCCGCCTCGGTAGGGTCGCGCCCCGTGAACGAGTTCCGGATGCGGGCGACGACCTCCGGGGCCACGGTGTCGCGCAACAGACCCGCCAGATAGGGCTCGTCCACCCAGGCCGGCGGCGACACATGGGTGCCGCGCTCGGGCGCCGCAAGCGTCGGCATGACATAGACTTTGTTCTTGAGCATCAGCGCGATCAGGGCGTCGCTCATCTCCTTGTCGCGCACCAGATGCGCGAAGGCATCGATGCCGGCTTCGGCCAGCGCCACGGCGTCCTCGTGATAGAAGATGTGCGCCGCGATCTTGACGCCCTGCCGGTGGGCTTCCTCGATGGCGGCACGCGCCAGCGGAATCGGCAGGCGCGGCGCGCGGCCGCCGCGGTCGTCGACCCAGATCTTGATGATGTCGACCTTGCGGGCGGCCTGCTCCTGCACAGCGCGCCGGATCTGGTCGATCGTGGTCACCTCATAGGTGAAGGAGGAGTAGACGCTGCTGCCCGGGCCGGCATTCGGTGCCCCGATGCCACGCCCGGCGAGCAGCAGGCGGGCGCCGCCGGCTCGCCCTTCCGCCTGGTCGGCCCGGATCTGGAACATGACGTCGCCGGTCTCGATGCCGAGCGACATGGCGGTGGAGACGCCGAAATAGAGCTCACGTTCGAGATCGTCCATGATGGTCGCGCGCGTGAAGTTCTCCGCGACGTAGGTCAGGCCCTTCTGGAAGCCGGGATGAACATGCGTGCTGATGAGCGCCGGCATGACGGTCTTGCCGTCGAGATTGATCCGCGTGCCGCCCGCCGGCAACGCAATATCGCCGTTGCGCCCGATCCGCGTGATGGTGCCGCGCTCGACCAGGAGCGCCGCATTCTCGATCGCCGGCCTGCCGTCGCCCGCAATAACCCGCGCGCCTTCGAACAGCAGGGTCTGCGCGGACGCCGGCTGCGCAACAAACATGGCGGCCAGAGCGGCGATCCAGAATGTCCTTCCGGGCATGTGCAACCTCCCCTGCGCCGTCCTCGTCTCAGTAG
>DASYFD010000302.1:0-15258 GCA_036498625.1 Xanthobacteraceae bacterium
ATCTTGGCCATGGTTCCTCCTGAGTGTGGGCGCGCGGGACCGCCCGCGGGAACCGCCCTGGCGTGCCGCGACCGGCGGCGCTATCGTTGCTGACGGATGCTCGCAGCAAACAGGTTTCCGAACAAGTCCCGGAGCAGGCCCAATGCGCAGGATGACGGCGGCTCTCGTCTTGGTGCTTCTGGCGCTGACGGCGCCGGTGGCGCGCGCGCCGGCGCAAACCGCCGACGAGTTCTACAAGGGAAAGCAGATCCGGTTCATCGTCGGGACCGCGGCCGGGCAGGACTATGACTCCTGGGCGCGGCTGGTCGCCCGGCACCTGCCCCGCTTCCTGCCCGGCAGTCCCACCTTCGTGGTCGAGAACATGCCGGGCGCCGGACACATCCTGGCGACCAACTTTCTGTTCAACCTGGCGCCGCGCGACGGCACGGCGATCGGCATGGTGTCGCGCAACATGACCGAGGCCGCCATATTGAAACTGCCCAACGTGCGGTTCGATCCGGCCAGGTTCAACTGGATCGGCAGCCCCGAGCTCAATCACCGCGTCCTGTTCGTCAATACCGGGTCCGGCTTCGACAAGGTGTCGGACCTCTACGAGCGCGAGCTGATCATCGGAACGCCGGGCGGCTTCCAGGGCGTGAGCGCCGCCCCGATCCTGTTGAAAAATCTTCTCCACATGCGGCTCAAGATCATCCAGGGCTATCATTCGCCGGGCGACATCATCTTGGCGATGGCGCGCCGCGAGGTCGAGGGCATCGTCCAGAGCGTGGGCGCTCCCGTGGGAGCGCGTCGGCAATGGATCGAATCAGGCCAGATGCGCGTCATGTTCAGCATGGAGCACGAGCGGGTGGCAGGCCTCGATGCGCCGAGCATCTTCGAGTTCATCAAGACCGAGGAGGAGCGCCAGGTCATGGGCTTCTTCTCCTCCAGCATGGAGCTCGGCCGGCCCCTGATGGCGCCGCCCGGCGTGCCGGTGGAGCGAGTGGCTAAGCTGCGCTCAGCCTTCGACGCTGTCGTGAAGGATGCGGCCTTCCTGCAGGAGGCGGCCGCCATGGGCTTCGAGGTGGCGCCGCAGAGCGGGGCGGAGATCGCCGAGCGCATCACCGCCGTGATGACGACCCCGCGCGCGATCGTCGAGCAGGCGCAGCGCGCCTCATCGGGCGACTAGACTCGGGAGCGTTCGAGCGCTCCGTCTTACAGCGGGGGTTTGCTGTTGCGGCGGGGCGGGGCCGGGTGGCCGCTGGGCTGCAGTCCCTGGCTTTGGCTCTGGCCGCTCAAGTACGGCAGTGCATGGGACAGAACCCCAGCATAGCGATAACCCGATTCGCTGCCGTCCGAGTCGCCGGTCGAAGAACCGTGACCGGTGGAAGGCTGCGAGACCATCTGGTGGTTTTGCGCCTGCGCCGACGACGTGACGGCAAGCGCCATCGCGATGCCGAGGAACGATGCGGCGGCAATCAGCGTCCGCCGCGGCTTACCGGTCGTGACCATCGTGCTCTCCTGGTTCGGTTGCACCAACCAACTTGCACATTCGTCGAAGTCGCCGCACGGCAGGTTCACCGGCGGCCGGCAATTCGCATGTGCCGACCAAGCGCGGAACCGCGCCGTCAACTTGAGCGGGCCAGGATGTAGTACCGCGCGCGTCGGAGGGCTCGAGGGCGGAACCGCTACTCCACCACGATCTTCACCAGATCGCCGGGGCTCAGGCGGTCGCCCGGCTCCAGGCCGTTGAGGATGCGGAACCGCTCCACCTTGCGATCGACCACCGCCATCCGGCTCGCCAATTGCTCGACCGTGTCGCCGTTGCCGACGGTGAGGACGCGCAGCCGCAGCGGCCGCGCTGCCTTGCTCTCGGCGATGCTCATGCGCCGGAAGCTCGCGACCGACTCGCGAAACGCGCGGTCGATCTCGGGAGTCATATGCTTGGTCGCGAAGATGAAGCGGTAGACGTCGCTGCCGAACCGCACCGCGAACAGCCGGAACGCCCACTGGTCGCCCTTGGCGCTGGCGGTCGCGGCCGGGAAGCCGCTGATGGTGGTACTCTCGATGGTCTTGGTGTCGACGTTCTCGATCCAGCCGGAGTTGAGATAATCGGTGAGCGTCTGCTCGGTCGGCACCCGCACCACGTCGAGCCGCAGCGCCTGGCCGCCGCCCTCCTTGACTCCCAGGATGGCCTGCGCGGTGTTGTCGAGCGTGAAACCTTCGGGTGCCACGAAGGTGAAGCCGAGCCTGGGATGCAGGAAGTGGCGGCCGCGCACCAGGCCTTCGCTCGGATCGTCGCCGTACACCATGCCGTCGACGGCGGCGAGATAGGGCTGCCGCTCGCGCTCGCCGGCGCCCGGCGCTCCGAATTGGCGGGCGCTCGCCTGCGCGTTCCTGACCCGCTCCGGGGTGGCGGGATGCGAGGACAGGAAATCGGGCGCGCGCGGGTCGATATTGGTCGGGCCCGATTGCCTGATCTCGGAATCGCGGCCGAGCGAGGTGAGGAAGCGCGACGCCCCATAGGCGTCGAAGCCGGCGCGCGCCGCGATGCCGACCCCGATCCCGTCGGCCTCGAACTCCTGGGCGCGCGAGAAGCTCGCCAGCGCGATCTTTGATTTCGCCAGCGCGAGCGCGCCGACCTCCGGATCGCTGAGCACGCCGTTGACCATGCGGCTCACCAGCGCGACCTGGCGCACCCGGTCCTCGCGCATCTCGGCGTGGTGGGCGATCACATGGGCCATCTCATGCGACATCACCGAAGCGAGCTCGGAGCTGTCGTTCGCGAGCGCCACCAGGCCGCGGGTCACGTAGAGCTGGCCCGAAGGCAGCGCAAAGGCATTGACCACCGGCGAGTTCAGGAGCGTCACGCGATAATGCAGGTCCGGCCGTTCGGATGCCGCCACCAGCTTTTCCACCGTCTGGCCGACCATGGCCTCGATGCGGGGGTCCTCATAGGCGCCGTTGTAGGCGGCGAGAATCCGCTCGTGCTCGCGCTGGGCCGCCGGATCGATCTCCGCCACCGCAGCCGCTTTCGGCGCTTCCGGTACCGTGGCCTGCCGATCGAGCACCCCCGAGCCGGCGCAGCCGGCCAGCATGAGCGCGGCCGCCATCGTGCCGATGCGCGCCAGCGTCTTTGCGCGGCCACCGTCCGCCACCAGACCGGTGGGGCAGCGGCAACCTGAGGGATGTGAAGCCGTATCCACGCGCGTCACTTGCCTTCGGCGATTTCGATCTGCTCGGGGCGCGTCGCCTCGATGCGCGGACCCGAACGCTCCTCGATATAGCCGCGCACCCGCAGCCGCAGATTTGCCAGCCGGTCCGGCTGCAGCCCGGCGGCCGCGAAGCTGCGCTCATGGCGTTTCATGATCGTGACGGTAAGCGCCTGCGACCAGCGCCGCCCGAAATTCATGTAGATCAAACCCCCGCTTTCGCGGACCGAAGCCACCTTGCCTTCGACTACCGCGAACCGCCCCTCTTGCCCCAGCAGCTCGGCCCCGTTCTCCGCGCTCATGATGGCATAATCTGCTTCGCCCCACAGGCCAAGTCTCCGGCCGCGGGCCACACGCTCTCGTGACAGGAGCTCGGCGGTGCAGGCCGGCTCGTCGAGGCCGGCCCCGACCCGGGCAAAGCCCCGCCCGATCAACGTGTGCGCGACTGTGGGCTCGGCGGCGTCTGCGGGCGACTCGGCGTCCGCAAGGGAGACGAACGCCAGGATGCGGCCATAGCGGTCGCTGACCGGCTGGCGCTGGCGCAGCTCCACGGTGTGACCGAGCACCAGGGATTCGAGCGCCGCTCTGGCCGCGGCGGCGGCGCCGGGACCGGTGTCGCCCGGGCTCCGGTCCGCAAGATTTGACGCCGGCGGCACCTCGATGCCGGCGAGCCTGACCTCGCGGCCGTCCTCGAGCATGAGACTGCGGCCATCCGGCACGCCGGCGACCCGCCCCGAGCCGACGATGTCGAAGCGGCAGGCGGCGCCCGGTGCCGCGGCCGGCGGCCGGGCTGGCGCGCCTTGCGCCGGCGCGGTCAGCGCTCCCACCAAGCTCAGTCCGACGATGCCGACCCACCCGCCCATGCGGACAACGAAGAGCCGGAATAAGGGCGGGACTGCGGCAGTCCGCGTGGACCGAGGCCGCCTTGCTTCAAGCCGATTTGGCGAAGCCGTAGAGGGTCTCCGGGTTCTGCACCAGGATGCGGTTGCGCGTCGCCTCGTCCGGCGCCCATTGCGCCATCAGGTCGAACACCAAGGCGTCGTCCGGCTTGCTGGTCTCGTTGGGATGCGGCCAGTTGCTGCCCCACACCATCCGTTCCGGCGCCGCCTTCACATAATCCTGCGCCACCTTGGTGATGTCCGCATAGCCGGGCGGGCCATCCTTGGTGTTGTCATAGGTCACCGACAGCTTGACCCAGGTGCGGCCCTTGTCGACCAGCCGGCGCACCACGCCATAGACCGGATGGGTGAGGCCGGCCGGCTGCGGCACGTGCCCCATGTGATCGAACACGATCGCCGAGGGCAGGCGATTCCATAGATCCTCGGCCGCCACGATCTTCTCGGCCTCGGTGTTGATCTGTACGTGCCAGCCGAGCGCGGCCACGCGCTTGGACAAGGGCTCGATCATGTCGATGGTGGTGGAGGCGGTGGCGGGATCGCCGAGCGCGAAGCGGATGCCGCGGATGCCCCCGTCGGCCAGCTTTTTCAGCTCGGCATCGGTGACGTCGGGATGCACCACCGCGACGCCGCGCGCATTGGGCCCGAGCTGCGCGATGGCGTCCAGCGTCACGCGGTTGTCCACCACATAGGCGGCCGGCGTCACCACGATGTTGCGGCTGAGGCCGAGCCGCCGTTGCAGCAGGCGATATTCCTCCACCCGCGCATTCTGCAGCATGCGGGCGCCCGGCTGCGGAGGCGGGAAGCGCGCCGCGTCGTAGATGTGGTGATGGCAGTCGCAGGCACCCGCGGGCGCCTTGAGCTTGGCCGGTTCGCTGCCCGATGAATTCGGCACCGGCTCGGCGCGGCTCGGCCGGGCGGTAAGTCCGGACGCTGTTGCCAGGGCGGCCATCGAGGCCCGCGCGATGAATGTGCGGCGTGCGATCATCTCGTCCTCCTTACGTGGTTGAAGCTTGCGAATGCGGCCGCCTTGCCGGCGGTCTCAGGCCACCTTGCCGAAGCCGTAGAGTGTCTGCGGATTCTGCACCAGGATGCGGTTGCGCGTCGCCTCGTCCGGCGCCCATTGTGCCATGAGGTCGAATAGCATCGCATCGTCGGGCTTTTTCGGCTCGCTCGGATGCGGCCAGTTGCTTCCCCAGACCAGCCGCTCGGGGGCGGCCTTCACAAGGGCCTGCGCGAGCTTGCTGACGTCTGCATAGCCGGGCGGGCCGTCCTGGCTGCTGTCATAGGTCACCGATAGCTTGACGAAGGTGCGGCCCTTGTCGAGAAGCCGGCGGATGATCGCGACGGCCGGATGGTCGAGGCCGGCCGGCTGCGGGATGTGTCCCATGTGGTCGAACACGATCGGCGACGCCAGCCGGTTCAACAAATCTTCCGCCGCCACGATCTGCTCGGCGCTGGTGTTGAACTGCACATGCCAGCCGAGCGCATTCACCCGTTTCGACAACGCCTCGATCACCTCCGGGCTGGCGGTGCTGGCCGCGCCTGGGCGGCCGCTGGTGAGCGAGAAGCGGATGCCGCGAATGCCGCCCGCATCCAGGCTCTTGAGCTCGGCGTCGGTGATGTCCGGATGGATGATGGCGACGCCGCGCGCATTGGGAGCGAGCTGCTTGATGGCGTCGAGCGTCGCCGCGTTGTCGCTGACCGTCGCCGGATAGGGCGCCGGCGTCACCACCACATTGCGGCTGGTGCCGATCCGGCGCTGCAGCAGCCGGTAATCCTCCAGCCGTGCGTCGGGCACCTGGTTCGCTTCGGGCCGCGACGGCGGGAAGCGGATCGGGTCGTAGAGGTGATGGTGGCAGTCGCAGGCGCCGGCAGGCGCCTTGAGCTTGGCGGGCTCGCTGCCCGAGGAATTGGGCGCCGGTTGGGTGTGGCCAGGCGAAAGTCCCGATGCGGTTGCGGCCAAGGCCGAAGCTCCCTTGATGAAAGTGCGACGCGCGATCATGTGATCCTCCCGGTCGGCTCGCAACCGTTTGCTTGAACGCTGAATGTCGGGCGGCGCGCCGCCGCCTCAGGCCGGCTTGCCGAAGCCGTAGAAGGCTTCCGGATTCTGCACCAGGATGCGGTTGCGCGTGGCCGCGTCCGGGATCCATTGCGCCAGGAGATCGAACAGGATCGCGTCGTCCGGATGCTTGTCGCCCTGCGAGGGGTGCGGCCAGTCGCTCGCCCATACCAGGCGCTCGGGCGCCGCCTTCACATAGGCCTGCGCCACCGGGGTGACGTCCGCATAGGTCGGCTCGCCGATCTTGCTGTCGATGTAGGGGGCCGAGAGCTTGACCCAGGTGCGCCCCTTGTCGATCAGCCGCAGGACCGTGCCGAACACCGGATCATCGATGCCGGCCGGCTGCCCCGGATGGGCGAAATGATCGAACATGACCGGCAGCGGCAACCGCCCCAGCAACTCCTCGATCGCGATGATCTGCTTGGCGGTGGTGCTGATCTGTACGTGCCAGCCGAGCTCGGCCACGCGTTTCGACAGCGGCTCCAGCATGGCGACCGTGGTGGGGCTGGCCGGATTGAGCATGAAGCGCATGCCGCGCACGCCGAGGCCGTTGAGCCGCTTGAGCTCGGCATCGGTGACGCTGGCGTCGACCACCGCGATGGCGCGCGCCGAGGCGCCAAGCGTGGCGAGGGCGTCGAGGGTACAGCTGTTGTCAGTGCCGTAGGTCGAAGGCGTCACGATCACATTGCGGGTGGTGCCGATCCGCTTCTGGAACAGCCGATAGTCCTCCGCATGGGCGTCGCCCGGCCGCAAGGCCGCACCCGGCGCCGCCGGAAAACGGCTGTTGTAGATGTGCATGTGGCAGTCGCAGGCATTCGGCGGTGCCTTGAGCTTCGGCTGATCGGTCCCGGCCGAATACGGCACCTGCTGCGCGCTGCTTGGTTGGATGGGGATGCCGATCGTGGCGGCGGCCGCGGCCAGCGTGGCGCCCTGGAGCAGGGTGCGACGTGCGATCATGTCGTCCTCCCGATGCGGTGCCGTCTGTTGCGGCACTCCGGCTCAGTATAGTCCGAAAGCCGCAGCCGGTGCATCGGCCTCCGGGCGTTTCGCGGCGCGCTCCGGCGGCAGCAATCCGGCGGCAAATTTCCGCCGCAAATCCGGCCGGCGCAAAATCGCTTGAGACTATCGAGCCTTGCGGGGTGACGCGCGCCACCTAAAATCCCGGCCGCGCCGCCGCCGCGGCCGTTCATGGTGAATCGCGCTAGTCCTTCGCCGGCGCATGTCGCAGTGGACACCTGCCACCGCGCGTTGTAGACGATCCTCATGCCTAAAAAGTCTCCCAACTCCACCGACAAGCATGTGGGCAGCCGCGTCCGCATGCGCCGAATGATGCTCCAGATGAGCCAGACCGAGCTCGGCAACGACATCGGATTGACGTTCCAGCAGGTGCAGAAATACGAGAAGGGCACCAACCGGATCGGCGCCGGCCGGCTGCATGAAATCTCGCGCATCCTGAAGGTCCCGATCTCGTTCTTTTTCGAGGGCTCGCCGCGCGAGCCCGGCGCGCATGCGGCTGCCAACAACAGTGACGGACCGCCGCTGCCGACCTACGTGACCGACTTTCTGGCCACCTCGGACGGCCTCGCGCTGACCAAGGCTTTCATGCAGATCAAGGACGCCAATCTCAGGCGCCGCATCGTCGGCCTTGTGCAAGAGATCACCGGCGGCGCCGACCGCTGAAGGTGCGGCGCGTTTGCGCGGCGCGAGCGAAGCGAGATCGAGACACGATCCCGCGCCGGATATTTGTTTGCCCGCATGGCCGAAGGTATGCAATCCCCGCCTTCGCGCTGCGGCTTGCATTTATCTTCAAGATATCGATTGTGCGCGCACATATCGATGTGCGAACCCTTATTGCAGGTTGGGAACCAGCTTCTTGACGGTTTCCAGCATCTCGGGCGGGGTCTCGTAGAGGTTCGTGACCAGCCGCACCAAATCTTCCGGCGAACGATAGGTCATGTCGAGCTTGAGCCGGTCGGCCTCCGCGATCAACTCCGGATCGTGCACCGTCTCGGCGAAGGCCTTGCGCATCACCTCGACGCGTTCCTTCGGCGTGCCGGGCGGCAGCGCATAAGGCCGCCCGAACTCGACGCTCGAGAAAACAAAACGCATAAGCTGGCGCTGCTGCTCGGTCTTGGCGAAATCGAAGATGGACGGCACGTCCTTGAGCTCCGGGATGGCGGCTTCCTCGGCCCGCAGGATGAAGCGAAGCTTGCCCTCGCGCAAAAGCTGCTCGTAGATGCGGAACTGCCCATAGGTGGCGCACACGCCTTGCACCTCGCCGCGCTCCATGGCGAGGACCGCATCAGTGGTTCCCTTGTAGCCCTCGATGACGCGGAATCTGGTGCCCAGCACGTGGTTGAAGACGGTCGGCAGGATGCTGAGCGAGGAGCCGGCCCCGGAGCCGGCCACGATCAGCTCATGGGTGAACAGATCGGACGGGCTCTTCACCGGTGCGGTACCGTAGGCGACGCAGACGCGGCTCGGCAGCGAGGTGGCCCCGAGCCAATTGAGCTGGCGGGGATCGGCGGTGACATTGGCCTGCCCCATGCGGGCCTGGCTCGGGACGTTGCGAGAGAACGATCCGAACACGGTTCCGTCGCGCGGCGCCTGGCCGAAGAGGAAATTAGCGGCCGTGATGCTGGCGGCCTGCGGCATGTTCTGGGCGATGATTGTCGGCTCGCCGGGGATGTGCCGCACCAGATATTTCGCCAGGAAGCGCGCCGCCAGGTCATAGTCGTTGCCGACCGGATGGCCGATGATCATGCGGATCTGCTTGTTGGCATAGAAGTCCGGCGCGGCTTGCCCGAAAGCCGCGAACGGAGCCGCGGCCAGGCACAGGGCGGCCCACCAGGTTGCTTTTGCCGGCATCGATGATCTCGCTTGCGTGCAGGATTGGCGGCGCTCAGCCCGGCACAGTTTCGAAGAGCTTGAGCCCGGGTGGGATGACGGCCCATGCCGGACGGTTGCGGGTGAAGATCGCGATGCTCGGCCGGAAGGATGACGGGTCATCGAGCGAGCCGGCGTAGATCGTGTGTGAATCGTCCTTGCCGACTTCCCCACCGAACACGAGGCCGCCGCACACGGGGCAGGAATTGCGCACCGCATTTCCACCATTTGCTGCCTTTGACGAGAACTGTCGCGTCTCACCGCGAAAGCGCACCGCGCTGCTCCGGAACCCCATGAATGGGATGAATCCCGAGCCCGAAGCTTTGCGGCAATCGGCGCAATAGCAGTGGCCCGAGAGCGTGGGTTCGCCCTCGGCTTCATAACGCACGGCACCGCAGAGACAGCCGCCGGTGTAACGCATTACTTTTCTCCTCCTGCATGGCCATGAGCCGGCCCACCTTACGGCCTTCCGGCTTGTTCGTCACGATGGCGATTAAGCAGCCTCTGCCAGGAGACGTCAGCAAACGCGAATTGGGTCCCGGACTCATAACGCGCGGCCGTAACCTGATCGATCCGAGTTGGATCAATGCACGTTGGCCGCAAGCTTGCTCCTGCGAGTGGCAGCGGTCCGTCAGTTGTTCGTATTCAATATGGATTGCCCAAGAAGCGCGCCGCGCCAGCACATCATTCGAACTTTCTGTGATGGCCGTCACATCTTCGGGCTGCGCGCAACCTTGTCAAAGGCGGCACAGCAGGCAAAATCGCCCGCAAGATTGGGCCATCCTGTGAATCCTGGATAAGGGGGTACAAATGGACCGTTGTATCGGAGAGGTGCGCGCAGGGGCGAAGGCGATCGGACGGCGTCAGCGCGTTTTGCCGCTCGTCAGCACACTGACGGTGGCTTTGGCGTGGTTCCTGCCGGGTGCGGCATGGCCTGACGACCTGTCATCGACGCAGGCGCGCATGCCGTTTGGCGTGTATGCCCATGTCGATATCGAAGATGTACTGCCAGGATTGGTCGCCAGGTTCCCGAAGATCAAGATCGTTCAGTCCAACACCCAGGCATGCGCTGTCGTAACGGCGTCATCGAGCGATCGAGCCGCGCTGCATCTTGCTTTGCAAGAGTTTTACACGACTTTGTTGTCCGACGAAGCAATATCCGGAATCACGGCGGGCGTGCACTGGTGCCGCGTTCAAATCGAAAGGCCGGATAAGATCGATGCCGTTTGTGGGATCTCTGCTGCGCCCTGCTATCCGCACGGCAACGATTGGAGTTACGTGGACGACGTTTTCACCGCCGTTCATAATTACAACAGGATAAAAAAAGCGAACAAGGCGGTACAGCTGATCGTGACGCCCGGCGTCTACTCTCCTTCGTGGCTTACGGATGGCGCGCTACTGGAATCCTGTGATCCGCTCTTCGACGGAAGAAAATTATCGCTTCCGAACTGCGGAATGGTCACCTTCAACCCTTATCCGGAGCAAAGAAACGCGCTTGGCACGCAAGACCCTTTGATCCTGCCTATGCCCCTGCCCTGGAGCACCCAGTACATCAAATATTGGCATGGATTTCTCACAGACCTTGCGACCAAGTACGGAATGGACCAGGCGCTGGTCTCGGTCATCATGGCTGGTCCGACTTGCTCGACAACAGAGATGATTCTGCCAAACACAGCCAACAATTCTCGTCAAATGTCTGGAATGTACGCGGATCAAGCATGGCAGAGACTGATTGGAAACAGTTTCAAGAATAATATCGATTACGCAATGCATCCCGCGCAGGTATTCGTGGACTACTGGGAGCGCGCGATAGACGCGTACGAGCAGATTTTCTCTGACTCGAAGCTCACGCTCATCCTCACCCCGGATGACTATAAGAATATGCCGGAATTCACCGGCACGTCGCTGCCTCTACCTCGCCTGAACAAGGAGCTGGCACTGAATTTTGCGAACTTCTACAATGACGACTGTAACAATGTGCCCCTGCCGATATCTTGCCAGACCAAGGCGACGGTTGCTTTTTATTTTGCCATTCACCCGATACCTCGCGCCATAACCGGAAATGTCGCCAAAGGGATTTCCGTCGGCGGCATGAGGGCCGGATCACAGTTGTCCACGGGCCAGATCGACGTGCCCGGCGTGAAGCTTCTAACTGCCGATCCGCCACCGTTCACGGCCAATGGTCAATCGTTGCCGGGCGGCCCGCTGCTGGGTGGCGCGCAGTTTGATCACAATCTGACCAAGTTCGACCTGACTGATAACTCCTTTGAGCCGCACACCAATGCCTTCTCTCCTGTAAGCGACAACTTCCAAGACGAGGCATGTCTGAACACACAGCCAAACTGTGTGGGGAAGGTTTCCGTCGAGCAAGGGGCGTTTCAGGTCTTCGCCAATTTTTTCGGCGGGACCAAGGCCGCCTACCTTTTCGATGCGGGCACCACGACCCCGCCAATTGGGTTCCAGGCGCCCGTTCAGTTTGTCGACGTCACATGGAGGGACGTGATGTATGCCGTGTCGACCGCTGGTAACTGTACTTTAGCGTCGACAACAACTTCAACACGATTTCCCGGTAAAACTTTGATGCAGGACGTGTTGAAACAGGCAAATTATGGCCTGAAGATCATCGCGGGACGTCCCGACGTCAATCCTCCCGCATTGAAGTGCGGATCTTCCCCCTAGGGAGTCGGCTGGCGTTGTCCTGCGTGGCTCCGATGTGGATTGCGAGCCCGGAAGGGGGACGTGCCCCGGGGCGCTTACGCTTTTTCTGCTTCCCTGTCCTCTACCGAGCCGCTGCCCTTCGCAGGTGAGCGCCAGCGTGGAATAGGGTTTTCCCACGGACAGTGCGAGCCTGCCTCGGTTGGCGGCCCCTTTTAAATTTGCTGCGGCGCGCGAGTCTGCTCTCGGCCCATCGTGTCGTTTCGCTCCTGCGCAGCTAACGCGTCGTTTTGGGAGCAAAGCGCACATCAACGTTGATGCATCACGCCGCCGGGTTTATGAGTACACGGCCCTGGACGGCCGCGGCCTGTTTTGTCGGGCCGGAATCAGGTGAAGTGGCATCCATGAATGAGCAAACCGTGAGCCGCATCGCGGTCCGGCGCCCCGATGTGGAGATCGAGGTGCTGGCGCAAGGAAGCGGGCGGCGCATCGTGCTGCTGCCTTCGCTCGGCCGCGGCGCCGGCGATTTCGACCGGATCGCGCAGCGGCTCGTGGACGCGCGGTTCCGGGTGCTGCGGCCGCAGCCGCGCGGGATCGGGGCGAGCCGCGGCCCGATGACCGGCATCGATCTGCACGACTATGCGGCAGATGTCGCGGCCCTGATCGAGCATGATGGCGACGGCGCCGCATTCGTGGTGGGCCACGCCTTCGGCAACCGGGTTGCCCGCATGCTGGCGAGCGAGCGTCCCGACCTGGTGCGCGCGGTATCGCTTATCGCCGCCAATGTCGGCCATGCGCCGAGCCCGCCCAAGGTGCGCGAGGCCATCAAGGCGAGCGCCAATCCGGCGCTCCGCGACGCCGAGCGGCTCGCGGCCCTGCAATTCGCGTTCTTTGCGCCCGGCAATAATGCGCGCTCATGGCTTGCGGGCTGGCATCCCGAGGTGCTGGCAGCGCAGCGTATCGCCGGCGACCGCACCTCGCGCGAGGAGGATTACGCCGCCGGGAATGTGCCGATCCTCTACCTGCAGCCGGATCACGACCCGCTCGCCCATGCGCAGGACGCCCATGAGTTCAAGCGCGCGCTCGGGGAGCGGGTCACCATCGTGGTCATTCGAAACGCCAGCCACGCGGCGGTTACCGAACAGCCCGACGCCATCAGCGATGCCCTGATCGATTACGCCCGCGCCCTGTGGCCGGGAAGCTGAAGATCATGCGCTCCGCATTCGCCGCCTATCCGGATATCAGCTTGCATTACTGCGTTTCGGGCCGCGGCCCGCGCAGCCTCGTCCTGATCCACGAGCTTGCCGGCACGCTGGAAAGCTTCGACCACGTGGTGCCGGCCTTGGAGGCGGATTTCCGCATCTTGCGCGCCGACCAGCGCGGCGCCGGCCTTTCCGAGAAGGTGCGGGCGCCATTTGACCTCGACGATCTGGTGGCCGACATGCATCGGCTCCTGCAGACCGCAGGGCTGGCGCCGCCTTATTATGTCGCCGGTATCGCATCCGGAGCGGCGATCGCCGCCGCCTTGGCGCTGCGTCATCCGCAGGAGGTCGTGGCGCTGGCGCTGTGCGCGCCGAGCCTGGGGATCAGCCCGGATCGCCGGCATTATCTGCTGGAACGCTCCGAAACCGCCGCATGCGAGGGCATGCGCTCAATCGTCGACATGGTATTCGAGCGGACCTATCCGGCGCACGACCGCGGCGATCCGCAAGCATACGCTGAGCATCGCGGCCGCTTTCTCGCCATCGATCCGGTCTGCTACGCCCATGCCAACCGCATGCTGGCGGAGGTCGCGCTCGAGCCCTTGCTCCAGCAGATAGAATGCCCGTGCCTGCTGCTCGCCGGCCGTCACGACCAGATGCGTCCGCCCGATCAGGTGAAGCGTTATGCCGGCCTGTTCCGGTGCGCCGAATTCGCCGTCATCGACAGCGGCCACATCATGGTGGTGCAGGCGCCCGCCGCGGTGGCGGACGCGATGCGGAGGTTCTTTCTCAAGCGGTGAGGAGCGAGGCGTTCTGGGTCGCGCCGATGCCGCCCATGAGCTGCTGCGCGAGCTGGTTCTGGTAGAGCGCAAAGGCGCGGGCCAGGTCGGCGCTGTTGAACGCTGCCGTCGCCGGGGTGGCGGCCGGGCTGGCCGCTGCGCCGCTGCTGCCTTTGATGAGCGCCAGCAGGGCATCGTCGGCGGTATTGCCGGTTGCCGATGGCGGCTGCAGCGCGTCCAGGAACTGCTGCTGGGTGACGCTGCCGGTGCCGTTGGGGTCGAGCTTGGCAAACAGCGCATCGGCGCCGGCCTTGTCGCCGCCGGCTGCGGTGACTGACTGCTCGAGCTCGCTCTGCGTGATGGCGCCGTCGCCATTGAGGTCGGTCTGCGCGAACATGTTCTGGGCGATCTGAGTCGGCGAATTGCCGGCTCCGCCGCCATCGGCATTGAACAGCGAGGCGAGGGCGCCGGCGGCGCCGCCGCTGCCGTCGCTGGTGCCGGCCGCGCCGGTCTCGGCGCCATGGTGATGATGATGGTGGTGCGGCATGGCCTGGGACAGGCCCTGGGCGAGCTGATCCTCGCTCACGCTGCCGGTGTTTTGCGGGTCGAGCTTGGCATAGAGCGCGTCGGCCGCTTCCTTGGTGCCGCCCGCATTGGTGACCGCCTGCTCGAGCTCGGCCTGCGAGATCGAGCCGTCGCCATTGCTGTCGATCTGTGCGAACAAGCTCTGCGCCAGCTGCGCGCCCGGAGGGCCTGATGCGCCCGGCCAGCCTTGCGCCTGGTAGCCGATCATCTGGGCCTGCATCTGGTCGCTGAAGCCGGCACCGGGAAGCACCTGCGCGAGCTGCTGCTCGCCGAAGCCGCCGGAACTGCCCGGGTCGAGCACCGAATAGAGCGCATCCGCCGCCTGGGTGCCGCCGCCGGCCTTGGTGACCGCCTGCTCGAGCTCGGTCTTGGAGACCGAGCCGTTGCCGTCGGCGTCGATCTGGCTGAACAGGTTCTGCTGAAATTGCTTGATCACGGACGGCGCAAGGCCGCCGCCAATGCCACTCGGTCCGCTCATCGGGCATCTCCGAAACGGGCGTCTCGCGGCTCGCACCGGCGCCTTGCGCCCATGCGTCCGGATTCGCAGTCGCACCCGCTCCGCTATCGAGCAAGCGCTGTGCCATGCCGGTCGTGGATGAGTTCCTGAGCGATTCCAAAGGGGCAGGGGCTGCGCGCGCGCCCGCCTGGCGATTTCTGCCGGGCGTCGAATTGCGGGCCGGGCAGGAATTGCCCGGCATGCCGGCCGCGCCTCATAAAAAAAGGCCCGGACCAATATGGTCCGGGCCCCAATGCAGAACGCCGATGAGGCGTTCGATTGAGCGATCAGTAATCCATGCCGCCCATGCCGCCCATACCACCCATGCCGCCGCCGCCCGGCATTGCCGGGCTGTCCTTCTTTGGCACCTCGGCCACCATGGCCTCGGTGGTGATGAGGAGGCCGGCGACCGAGGCGGCGCCTTGCAGGGCCGCGCGCACCACCTTGGTCGGGTCGATGATGCCCTTCGACATCATGTTGACGTACTCGCCCGACTGCGCGTCGAAGCC
>DASYFD010000303.1:0-5551 GCA_036498625.1 Xanthobacteraceae bacterium
CTGCAGGCGCTGCCGCACCGCTATCCGTTCCTGATGGTCGACCGCATCATCAGCATGCGCGGCGACGAAGCCGCCATCGGCATCAAGAACGTGACGATCAACGAGCCGCAATTCCAGGGACACTTTCCCGGCAATCCGGTATTTCCCGGCGTGCTGATGATCGAGGGCATGGCGCAGACCGCAGGCGCCATCTGCATCCTGTCGCAGAGCAAGGAGAACCTGGCGCCCAAGGTCTTTTTTCTCACCATCGACAAGGCGAAGTTCCGCAAGCCAGTGCTGCCCGGAGACACGATCGAATATCACATGACCAAGATCGCCCGGAAGAAGAACATGTGGTGGTTTCGCGGCAAGGCCATCGTGGCCGGACAGGTCGTCGCCGAGGCCGAAGTCGGCGCCATGCTCTCGTGAGGTCGACCATGGCGATGATCGATCCAACCGCGCGGATCGAGCCCGGAGCGGTGATCGGCGCAGACGTATCGGTCGGGCCCTATTGCATTGTCGGACCCGACGTTACGATCGGCGATGGCTGCCGGCTCCTGGCCCACGTGCATCTCGCCGGCCACACCGCGATCGGGGCCAGAACCGTCATTTATCCATTCGCTTCGCTCGGCACCCCGCCGCAGTCGGTCAAATACAGGGGCGGCCCGACCCGCCTGGCAGTGGGGACCGACTGCGACATCCGCGAGAGCGTCACCATGAGCACCGGCACGGAGGACGGCGGCGGGATCACGGTGGTCGGCGACCGTTGCTTCTTCATGGCCGGCTCCCATGTGGGGCACGACTGCCAGGTCGGCAGCGACGTCACCTTCGCCAACAATGCGGTCCTGGGCGGTCATGTCGGCGTCGGGGATCGCGCGTTCCTGGGCGGCCAGGCCGCCGTGCACCAGTTCGTGCGCATCGGAGAAGGCGCCATGATCGGCGGCTTGAGCGGAATCACCCGGGACGTCATTCCGTTCGGGTTTGCGTTCGGCCCCAAGGCCGAGCTGGTCGGCCTCAACATGGTTGGGCTCAAGCGCCGCGGCCATGGGCGCGCCGACCTTCAGCGGTTGCGACAATGCTTTCGCGCGCTGTTCCTCGGCGGCGGCGAATTTCGCGACCGGCTGGCCGCGGTGGCAGCGGAGCATGCGGCCGATCCGCTGATCGGCAAGATCGTCGCGTTTCTGCGCGCGGGCGGCTCGCGTCCGCCCATGATGCCGCCGCGCGCCCGTGGCGGCGACCGCCTGGAGGCGGCCGCCATGCATGAGTGAGGGCATGCCGGCTGCGCCGCAGAGCGAAGCGCCGCTCGCGATCATCTGCGGGGCCGGCAGCCTGCCATTTGCGGTCGCCGAGGCAGCCCGCCGGCGGGGCCGCAGCGTGGTCTTGTTTGCCTTGCGCGGATGGGCGGATCCGGATCGGGTCGAACCCTATCGACACCATTGGGTAAGGCTCGGCCAGCTCGGCGGCTTTTGCCGTATCGCCCGGCAGGAAGGCTGCCGCGATGTCGTCTTCATCGGATCGGTCGTTCGACCCTCGGTCTGGCAGATCTGGCCCGATCTGGCGACGCTGCGCATAATGCCGCGCGTCATCCGGATGTTCCACGGCGGCGACGACCACTTGATGTCGAGCATCATGAAGGTTTTCGAGGAACGCGGATTTCGGCCGATCGGCGCGCACGAGATCGCGCCGGAAATCCTGATGCCGGAGGGAGCGGTCGGCCGCTTCCGGCCGAGCGAAGGCGACCAGGTCGATATTGCGCTCGGCCTCGCGCTGTTGCGCGCCATCGGCCGCTTCGATGTCGGTCAGGGCACGATCGTGGCCGGCGGTCACGTTCTCGCCGTGGAGGCCGCGGAGGGCACCGATGAGATGCTGGCCCAGGTGGCGGAGCTGCGCCGCAAGGGGCGAATCCGTTCCTCCGGCGGCGTGCTGGTCAAGGCGCCCAAGCCCGGCCAGGATCGCCGGATTGATCTGCCGACGATCGGGCCGCAGACGGTCGCCGGCGCGGCACGCGCCGGGCTCGCCGGCATCGCGGTCGTGGCCGGCGAGGCCATCATGGCGGAGCCCGCACAGGTGACGCAGGCCGCGGATCGCGAGCGGATTTTCATCGTCGGGATGCGGCCGGAATGATGCGTTCGCTCGCCGCACGCGATCGAGAGCTCGCGATCGTCCTGGTCGCGGGCGAGGAATCCGGCGACCAGCTCGGCGCCCCCTTGATGCGGGCGCTCAAGCAGCGCACCGGCGGCAGGGTGCGGTTCGCCGGCGTGGGCGGCCGCGAGATGGCGGCGGAAGGGCTCGTCAGCCCGTTTCCGATCGACGAGCTCGCCATCATCGGTTTTGCGGCGATCCCGCGGCGGCTGCCGCTCATATTACGGCGGATTCGCGAAACCGCTGCGCTCGTGGTGGCGGCGCGGCCGGATGCGCTGGTCATCATCGACAGTCCCGATTTCACTCACCGGGTGGCGCGGCGGGTGCGCGCCGCAGCGCCCGCGATCCCGATCATCGACTATGTCTCACCCTCGGTGTGGGCCTGGCGGCCGGGCCGCGCGCGTGCCATGCGCGGCTATGTCGACCATGTCCTGGCGCTGCTGCCGTTCGAGCCGCGGGCCCATGCGCGGCTCGGCGGGCCGCCCTGCACCTATGTGGGACATCCGCTGATGGAGCAGCTTGCGCAGCTGCGGCCAAGCGCGGCGGAGGCCGCCCGGCGGCTGGGCGAGCCGCCCGTCGTGCTGGTCTTGCCGGGCAGCCGTGGCGCGGAAATCCGGCGACTGCTGGCGATCTTCGGGGAGGCCTTGGCCCTGCTCGCCGCCGGGCTGCATGCGGCCGGGGGCCGGCCACCCGCTATCGTCCTTCCCACGCTGCCACACCTGCGTGATCGGATCACGGCGGCCACCGCCGGCTGGCCGCTGCGGCCGCGCATTGTCGTCGATCTCGAGGCCAAGCAGGCCGCGTTCCGCATGGCGCGGGCGGCGCTCGCCAAATCCGGCACCGTGACGCTCGAGCTCGCGCTCGCCGGCATCCCCATGGTTGCCGCCTACAAGGTTTCATTGATCGAGGAGATCGTGGCGCGGATCGCCATCCAGGTGCCGTCCGCAATCCTTCCCAACCTGATCCTGGAGGAAAATGTGGTGCCGGAATTTCTGCAGCGCGATTGCACGCCGCAGAAGCTCGCCGCGGCGCTGGTGCCGCTGTTGTCCGATACCGCGCAACGGCGGGCGCAGATCGATGCTTTCGGACGGCTCGATGCCGTCATGGGCGGCGGACCCGCATCCCCGAGCAGCCGCGCAGCCGACATCGTTCTCGGCCTGGCCGAAGCAGTAGCAGAGGAAAACGGCTAGGCGCTTCGCGGGCTACTTGCGGCGCGAGATCGGGGTGTAGTCGCGGCGCACCGCGCCGGTATAGAGCTGGCGCGGACGGCCGATCTTCTGGTCCGGATCCTCGATCATCTCCTTCCATTGCGCGATCCAGCCCACCGTGCGGGCGACCGCGAACAGCACCGTGAACATGGTGGTCGGGAATCCCATCGCCTTGAGCGTGATGCCCGAATAGAAGTCGATGTTCGGATAGAGCTTCTTCTCGATGAAATAGTCGTCGTGCAGCGCGATGCGCTCGAGCTCCAGCGCCACGTCGAGCAGAGGATCGTCCTTGATGCCGAGCTCGGCCAGAACCTCATGGCAGGTCTTCTGCATGATCTTCGCGCGCGGATCATAGTTCTTGTAGACCCGGTGGCCGAAGCCCATCAGCCGGAAGGAATCGTTCTTGTCCTTGGCGCGCCGCACATATTCGGGAATGCGCTCCGGGGTGCCGATCTCGCGCAGCATGTTGAGGGCGGCTTCGTTGGCGCCGCCATGCGCGGGTCCCCACAGGCAGGCGCAACCGGCCGCGATGCAGGCGAACGGATTGGCGCCGGAGGAGCCGGCGAGCCGCACCGTCGAGGTGGAGGCGTTCTGCTCGTGATCGGCGTGCAGGATGAAAATCCGATCCATGGCGCGCGCCAGCACGCCGTTGATCTTGTATTCCTCGCACGGCACCGCGTAGCACATGCGCAGGAAGTTGGAGGCGTAGTCGAGCTCGTTCTTCGGGTAGATGAACGGCTGGCCGACCGAGTATTTGTAGGCCATGGATGCCAGGGTGGGCATCTTGGCGATCATGCGCAGCGAAGCCACCATGCGCTGGTGCGGATCGGAGATGTCGGTGGAGTCGTGATAGAAGGCCGAGAGCGCGCCCACGCAACCGGTCATCACGGCCATCGGATGGGCGTCGCGCCGGAAGCCCTGGAAGAACCGGCTCATCTGCTCGTGCACCATCGTGTGATGGGTCACGCGGTTGTCGAAGTCGACCTTTTGCGAGGGGGTGGGCAACTCGCCATAGAGCAGGAGGTAGCAGGTCTCCAGGAAGTCGCCGTGCTCGGCCAGCTGCTCGATCGGATAACCGCGATAGAGCAGGACGCCTTCGTCGCCGTCGATATAGGTGATCTTGGACTCGCAGCTTCCGGTCGAGGTGTAGCCCGGATCGTAGGTGAAGATTCCGGTCTGGGCATAGAGCTTGCCGATGTCCATCACCGAGGGTCCGATGGTCCCCTCGTAAATCTTGAAGTTATAATCCTTGTCGTCGAGCGTGAGCTTGCCGCTCTTGGTGTTGGAGCCGGTCTTCGCGTCCATGGCTGTACCCTCGAGTTGCGCCGCTTGACCGACCGCATGGCGCGCCGCCAGGCGATGGCTCCGCAGGAGGTCCGACAAGCCCGCCTTAGCGGCCCGTTTTGTCCGTACCGCATCCGAGTGTGCACTGCAAGATGGCGCGCCGCGACCCCGGCCACGGCGGACCGGGCCACCGCCGAACCAGGCCGGCAACCACGGCGTCAGCTGGTGAATTGGTCGCGCAGCCGGGCGAGGCTCTCGGATTTTCCGAGCACCGCGAGCACATCAAAGATGCCGGGCGAGGTGGTGCGCCCGGTCAGCGCGGCCCGCAGCGGCTGTGCCACGCTGCCGAGCTTGGCGCCGCGGCGCTCGGCGAATGTCCGCAAGGCCTGCTCGGCCTGCTCGGCGGTCCAGGGCTCGACCCCTTCGAGATCCGCCACGATATCCCCCAGCATGGCCCGCGCCTCGGGGGAGAGCAGGGCGGCCGCCTTGTCGTCGAGAGCGATCGGCCGGCCGCCGGTGAGGAAGCGAGCCCCGTCAATGAGCTCGAGCAGGGTCTTGGCGCGCTCCTTGAGCCCCGGCATGGCGGCGATGAGCTTGCCGCGCAGGTCCGGGGTCAGCTTGCCGGCAAGCTCGGCGCCGCCCGCAACATGCGGCAGCACCCGCTCGATCTCGGCCAGGAGATCGGCATCCGGGGTTTCGCGCATGTAGTGGCCGTTGATGCTTTCGAGCTTGGCGAAATCGAAGCGCGCCGGCGAGCGTCCGATCTGCGGCAGGTCGAACGCGGCGATCATTTCCTGCGTGGAGAAAATCTCCTGATCGCCATGGGCCCAGCCGAGCCGGATCAGGTAGTTGCGCATGGCGACCGGCAGGTAGCCCAAGGCCCGATAGGCATCGACCCCGAGCGCGCCGTGGCGCTTGGAGAGCTTCGAGCCGTCGGG
>DASYFD010000304.1:0-14288 GCA_036498625.1 Xanthobacteraceae bacterium
CGCCTTGACGGTGCCGGCCTGCACCTGCGCCATGGAATTGGAGGTCTGGTCGATGATCAGGTCGATCTGGCCGGCGATCAGGTCGTTCAAGGCCGGACCGGTGCCGCGATAGGGCACGAACGGAAACTGCGTCCCGGTGATGTTCTGGAAATACACCCCGGCGACATGGGAGGCCGAGCCCGGGCCGGCGGTGCCGGCCGAGACCTTGGTCTGGTTCGCCTTCAGCCAGCCGACGAGCTCCTTCAGATCGTTGGCCGGAATGCTCTTCTTGGCGATCACCCATTGGGGATTGGACGGCAGCTCGGCGACCGGCGCCAGATCCTTCAACAGATCGTAGGGCAGGTCATAGATCGCACCATTGACCACATGGGTGCTCCAGTGGCCGATGCTGATCGTGTAGCCGTCGGGCGCCGCCCGCACGACGCGGCCGACCCCGACCGAGCCGCCCGCGCCGGCGACATTCTCGATGATCACCTGCTGGCCGAGCGACACCCGCATGCGATCGCCGATCACGCGCGCCATGGCGTCGGCCGGGCCCCCGGCCGCGAACGGCACCACGATGGTGACGGGCCGGCTCGGGAAATTCTGCGCCATTGCGCCCGTTGCGTTCGCGAGCGAGGCGGCAAGAGCGGCGACCCATATGAGTTTTCGCATACGTCCCTCCCAAATGCTGGTCGTCCCTGCGAAGGCAAGGACCCATACGTCGTGTCCTCCCGATAGGCTGCGGAGTATGGGTCCTCGCTTTCGCGAGGACGACCCGGGAGTCGCAAACATCCTATCCATTCGTCAAAGCGCGGCAAAGTCGATCGGCTTGGTTCGATCAAGGGTGCGATGGACCGGCGGCAGAGGATATTTCAGCCCGGTCGCGCAGTTGAACAGCACCGCCTGCTCCTGGCGGCCGATCCGTCCATCGGCCAGGCCCTGCTTGTAGGCCGCATAGGTGGCGGCGCCTTCCGGACACATCAGCAGGCCCTCCTCCCGCGCCAACTCGTCGAGCGCCGCCGTGATGGCCGCGTCCTCGACCGCGATCGCAAAGCCGCCGCTCTCGCGCACCGCCCGCAGGATGAGGAAATCGCCGATCGCCTGCGGGACCCGGATGCCGGACGCGATGGTATGGGCGTTCTCCCAGCGCGCCGCATGCTCGGCGCCGGCCTCGAAGGCCCGCACCATGGGGGCGCAGCCGGCCGCCTGCACCGCCACCATGCGGGGCCGCTTGGCGCCAATGAATCCGATCGCCTCGAGCTCGGCGAATGCCTTCCACATGCCGATCAAGCCGGTGCCACCGCCGGTCGGATAGAGGATCACGTCGGGCATTCGCCAGCCGAGCTGCTCGGCCAATTCCAGCCCCATGGTCTTCTTGCCCTCGATCCGATACGGCTCCTTGAGGGTGGAGACGTCGAACCAGCCGACCTTGGCCTTGCCTTCGCCGACGATCTTGCCGCAGTCGTCGATCAGGCCGTTGACCCGGTACACCGTCGCGCCCTGCAGCGCGATCTCGCTGACATTCACCTCGGGCGTATCCTCCGGGCAGAAGATCGTGCTCCTGATGCCGGCGCGGGTCGCATAGGCGGCGAGCGCCGCGCCTGCATTGCCGTTGGTCGGCATCGCCATGTGCTTGATGCCGAGCGCCTTGGCCATCGATACCGCCATCACCAGGCCGCGCGCCTTGAACGAGCCGGTCGGCAGCCGGCCCTCGTCCTTCACCAGTATTTCGGCGGCGGCGAGCCGAGCGGAAATCTTCGGCAGCGGCACGATCGGGGTGACGGCCTCGCCCAGGCTGACGATGTCGGCGGCGCGGCGCACCGGCAGGAGCTCGCGGTAGCGCCACAGGTCGAACGGCCGGGACGCCAGCGCCTCCTTGCTCAACGCCTTGCGCACGCCGTCGAGATCGTAACGCACCAGCAGCGGCTTGCCGGCACGCGAGAGATTGTGCACCTCGTCGGCGGCATGGCGCTCGCCCGTGAAGGCGCATTCGAGATGGGTGACGAAGCTCGCGCGCTCGGCCCGCAGATTTTCGTCGTGCAACACGCCTGCCTCCCAGGATCAGTGCTGAGCTCAATGCGTCGTGGTCTGCCCGCGATGCCGGAAGACCACGAAGTGCGACAGCGAAAAGTTGACCAGAAAGCTCGACCCGATCGCCAGCAGCTTGCCGATCAGCACCAGATGCGTCGAGGCCGGGTCGATCCCGAGTATCTTTCCGATGATGATCGGAACCAGGTAGACGGTCGCCGTATTGGCGACGAACCCGGCGACTTGCGCCAGCAGGAAGGTCGCATAGGAGCGCAGGCGCAGCTTGCGGCCCGATTCGACCGCGAAGGTGGTCATCGAGTTCATCACATAGGAACCGGTGACCGCGATGATCCAGGAGATCATGTTGGCGAGGATGATCGGAAACGCGAGGTAGAAATAGAAGAAGGAAAAGACCCCGAAATCGACGCTGGCGTTGACCACGCCCACGAGCGCGAAGCTCACCGCCTTGAGGGCGACGGCGCGCCGTCCGGGATCCGGAAGGACGCGGCCGATGAGGGCTTCGAGCGGGGGGGGCAACCACATGATCCGCCTCGCTTAGCAGTTCGGCACGCAACCTTCACCCCCTCTTTCCGGTTGAAAAGGTGAGACAAGATGCATACGGGGCGGTGCGCGACAGCGGGTCCCGCCTCGGCTAAGATGGTTTCGGGGCCAAAAAGGCTCGAAAGGCAGCAAAATGTCGTCCAACGCGATCGGCCTCGCCGGCGGGGCTGAGGCTTCGCCCAGGTCACGCGCCGGGGCGGAGGCCGGTCTCTCGGTCGTGGTCCCGGTTTACAACGAGGCGGGCGGGCTCAATGCGCTGCATGACCGCATCGTCGAGGTGGCGCGGCACCTGCGCGCGGCCCACGGGCTCATGGTCGAGGTCGTGTATGTGGACGACGGCAGCCGCGACGCCACGCTCGCGGTCGCGCGCGCGCTCCCGGCCACCGCCGTCGACCTGCAGGTGGTCTCGCTCTCGCGCAACTTCGGCAAGGAAGCGGCGCTGGCGGCCGGTCTCGATCATGCCCGCTTCGGCGCCATCCTGTTCATGGACGGCGACGGCCAGCATCCGCCGGCCCTGGTCGACACGCTGGTGAAGTACTGGCTGGAGCAAGGCTACGACGTCGTCTACACCGCCAAAGCCAACCGCGAGAACGAGCCGCGGCTCTTCCGATGGGCGGTCAAGGCCTTCTACATGCTGATCAATTGGGGGGCACGCCAGAAAATTCCGGAGGACGCGGGCGATTTCCGCCTGCTCTCCCCGCGCGCCGCCACCGCCCTCAAGCAGCTGCCCGAGCGCAACCGGTTCTTCAAGGGGCTGGCGAGCTGGATCGGTTTTCGCCAGATCCGGGTCGACTACCAGCCGGCGGATCGCACCCACGGGCGCAGCACCTGGAGCCTGTATTCCCTAATCGGGCTCTCGATCGAGGGCCTCACCTCGTTCTCGGTGGCGCCGCTGCGGCTCGCCAGCCTGCTGGGGTTCCTGCTGCTGGTTTTTGCGTTGATCTTCGCGGTGGATATCCTGGTCGAGACTCTCGTCTACGGGCAGTCGGTTCCGGGTTATCCCTCGGTCATCATCGGCGTGATGTTGCTGGGCGGGGTGCAGCTGTTCATGATCGGAATCATGGGCGAGTATATCGGCAAGATGTTCTCGGAGATGAAGGCGCGCCCGCTCTATTTCGTGGCCGAGCAGAGCCTCAAGACGGCCGAGGACGCCGGCCGCGCCGACGATCAATCAACCCGGACGGCGGCCGAGTGACGGCTTGGGAGTGTCAGGGGTGTTGGATAAACCGTCCGGCGAATCGAATCTGTCAGGCGCGGCCGACAACCTGTCCGGGCGCCGCCGCATCTGGCTTTGCGCCGACGACTACGGCATATCGACCGCCGTCAATGTGGCGATCCGCGATCTGGTGGTGCGCCGGCGGATCAATGCCACCTCCGTGATGGTGGTGGCGCCGAGCTTCCATCGCTCGGAAGCGCACGCGCTGGACGTCCTCAACACCGGGATGGCGCGGGTCGCCATCGGGTTGCATCTGACCTTGACGGCGCCGTTCCGCCCGCTCAGCGCCACCTACAAGCCGCTTGTCGAAGGCGCCTTCCTGTCGCTTCCGGCGACGCTGGCGCGGGCTTTCCTGCATCGTCTCCGTCACGACGCCCTGGTTGCGGAGATCGCCGCGCAACTGCGGATGTTCGTCCACACTTTCGGCCGGCCGCCCGATTTCATCGACGGCCATCAGCACGTGCAGCTGTTCCCGCAGATCCGCGAAGCGGTGCTGGAGGTCGCCAAGGCGAATGCGCCCGGCGCCTGGCTGCGGCAATGCGGGCGGGAGCCGCCGCGCCGCTTCCGTCTCGGCGACCGCAAGGCATGGCTGCTCGATCAGCTGAGCCACGACTTCCGGCAGCGCGCCGACGCGCTCGGCCTGCGCACCAATGCGGGCTTCGCGGGCGCCTATGAGTTTCGTGCGGACGCCGATTTCCCGGCCCTGTTCGCCGGCTTTCTCGCCCAGCTGCCGGATGGCGGCCTGATCATGTGCCATCCGGGCTTCGTGGATGCGGAGCTGCAGCGGCTCGATCCCCTCACCACGCTGCGCGAGCGCGAATATGCCTTCCTGGCCGGCAATGCCTTTGCGGACCTGCTGGCGAGCCACGGAGTCGCGCTCCTTTAGCGGCGTTTCGCCGCGCCGACCCGTCGATTCCCGGCGGGCCACAAGGTCCTCCCGGCGATAAATTTTGCCCAGGGCGGTCATTCCGTTGCCATCGGGGCTGCCTACATCAGCGGCATCGTCACGGAGGCCAGGACCATGACCCCGCAGGAACGCGATCTCGTCACCGAACTGTTCGATCGTCTTGCCACGCTCGAGAACCAGCCGCGCGACCCCGATGCCGAACGGACCATCATCGAGGGGCTGCGGCAGGCCCCGAACGCGACCTATGCGCTGGTGCAGACCACGCTGCTGCAGGACGAGGCGCTCAAGCGCGCCGATTCCCGCATCCATGAGCTCGAGGCCCGCCTCGGCGAGGCGCCGGCCGAACGTCCGACCGGTTTTCTCGACGGCATGCGCGACGCTTTGCTCGGCCGGCGCGAGCCGGCACGCGGCGGCTCGGTGCCGTCGGTGCGCCCTGCTCCGGCGCAACCCCAGGATCGCGATGCGGCACTCGCGGCGGCGGCACCCTGGCGGACCGGACCGGCGGCGCCGGGCGGCTCCTTCCTCGGCACCGCGGCGGCGGCCGCTGCCGGCGTGATCGGCGGCTCGCTCATGCTCGACGGCATCCGCTCCATGATGGGGCACCACGGTTCTTACGGCATGGCCGATCCGGCCTTTGGGGCCGGCCGCGATCTCGGCTCGCCCTGGGACGGTGGAGCGGGCGGCGATCTGTCCCGCCAGGCCGGCATCGATGACATTGGCCGCTCCCCGCATGCGGGCGACAGCGGCTCCGGTCTCGGCTTGTTCGACAGCAGCGCGGCCGACGATGCGGCCGATACCGATCAGGATGTCGCCTTTGACGACAGCGGCAGCGATTTCGATGGCGGCGATTTCGGCGGCGGCGGCGACTTCGGCGGCAGCGACGTTTGACTCGCGCCCATCACCAACAAAAAAAGGCCGCCCCCGGGGGCGGCCTTTTCGTTTTCACCGGCGCTGCGACCGTTCAGATCACCAGCACCTTGGCGCCGACCTTGACCCGGTCGTAGAGATCGATGACGTCCTCGTTGCGCATGCGGATGCAGCCGGAGGAAACCGCGGTGCCGATCGTCCAGGGCTCGTTCGAGCCGTGGATGCGGTAGAGGGTCGAGCCGAGATACATGGCGCGCGCGCCGAGCGGATTCTCCGGACCGCCCTCCATGTGGCGCGGCAGATCGGGCCGCCGCTTGAGCATGTCGTCGGGCGGCGTCCAATCCGGCCATTCCCGCTTGTTGGTGACGCTGTGGACGCCGGCCCAGGTGAAGCCGGGACGGCCGACACCGATGCCGTAGCGCAGCGCCCGGCCGTTGCCCTCGACCAGATAGAGCAGGCGCTCCGGGGTATTGATGATGATGGTGCCGGGCGCTTCCTTGCCCTCATACGGGACCTCTTGCTTGAAGTAGCGCGGATTCAAGGTCTGCGGCTCGCCCGCATCGGAGTGACCGTAATAGGGCTCCGCCGGCACGCCCGAATAAACCGGCTGCGCCGGTGCGCGGCCCGGGCCGCCGAACAACATCTCGAAGAAACCACCGCCCAGATTGGGGCCTTGCACCGCCACCTGCTGCATCGGGGCTGGGGGTTCCTGCCGGGTTGCGGCGTTGAGGACGAGCGGACCGGCTGCTGCCGTGCCACAGGCAAACAAGCCTGCGAGTAAAGCGGGAACGAAGCGAATGGACATGGGTGCTGACTCTCGGGATCACGCTGGGACACAACGATTGAATCGAACGGAACGCGGTGGATTTCGCGACGAGATGGGCTCCGTTCGAACAGCGCCAAAGTAAAATCAAAACATCGTCGGATTGGTAAAGGTCGAAGTTAGAATTGTTATGGATACCGCCAGAAAGAACCTGTTCATCAACTTATAGTTTCTTTCGAGTAAATGTGGAACGATCATGGTTAATCCGAAGTTTACTGAGCCTGTTCCAAGTGCGCGCGAGAAACGCGGCACCGCCATGAACCTCGCGTTAAGCCGACGCCGGCTAGGTTCCCGCGAAAGACCGAAGGGGGCGGCCAATGCCAGTGCGGCAAAAATCCTTCCGCATCGAAAAAATGACGCCGGGCGGCGAGCCGCGCAACGTGGCGCCCAACGGCATGCTGCCGACCGTCGCCAGTCCGGCGCTCCAGCACCATGACATTCTCAACGAATTGAAGATGCTGCGCGCGCTGATCGAGCAGCGGACAGCGGCGCCCGGCGAAATCGAGCCGAAGGCCGATCAAATAACGCTCGACGACCTGAACACGCTCAAGAACGAGACCGGCAGCATCCATCGCGCCATCCGGCGTACCATGCAGGAACTGGCAAGCCTGCATTTCGGCGCCTTCGGCGACGCCGGCCACGGGAGAGCCAGCCGCGAGCTCGACGCCGTCGTGGACAGCACCGAGCGGGCGACCCAGCAAATCCTCGAGGCCGCGGAAAGCATCGACGAAGCCGCCAATACGCTCTCCGCCTCGCTCAAGCACGAGCAGGAGCAGGCCCTCACGAGCGACATCCGGGACCATGTGGTGCGGATATTTGAGGCCTGCAACTTCCAGGACCTTACCGGCCAGCGCATCGCCAAGGTGCTGGCGACGCTGACCTTCGTCGAGCACCGCGTCGCCCGCATGCTGGAAATCTGGGGCGGACGCGAGACGGTCGATAGCTATGCGGCCGCCACGCCCGCCGAGCCGGGCGTCGAGCCGCCGCTGGTGAGCGGCCCCAAGCTCAATGGCGATCGGGGCCATGTCTCCCAGCAGGAAATCGATGCGATGTTCGCCTGATCGGCGCCGGCGCGGCGGAAGTCGGGTCGTCAAAAGTCGGGTCGTCAAAAGTCGGTCGTCAAAGGTCTGGTCGCCAAAACTCCGATCGCCAAAAAATCCGGTCGTCGCTAGCTTGGTCACCCGATGACATCGCTGACCACGCTGGCCACAGCGGCCATTTTCATCCTCACCTATGCGGGCGTGGCGCTCGGCCGGATTCCGGGCCTGCGTCTCGATCGCGCCGGGGTGGCGCTGACCGGCGCCGCCCTGATGATGGCGGTCGGGGCGCTTACCCCGCAGGAGGCCTATCGGGCCATCGACCTGGACACGATCGTCCTTCTGCTCGGCATGATGATCGTGGTGGCGCATCTCAAGCTCTCTGGTTTCTTCCGGCTAGTGGCCGGATGGGCGCTGACCCGCGCCCATTCGCCGAGCCTGCTGCTCGCCGCCGTGGTCGTCACCGCCGGGACCCTCTCGGCTTTCTTGGTCAACGATGCGGTCTGCCTGGTCATGGCGCCGCTGGTGATCGAGGTGACCCGGGCGCTGCGGCGCGATCCGGTTCCTTACCTGCTTGCGCTGGCGATGGCGGCGAATGTGGGCAGCACCGCCACCATCACCGGCAATCCGCAGAACATGATCATCGGGGCGATCTCGCACATTCCCTACACGGTGTTCGCCGCCGTGCTGGCACCGGTCGCGATCGCGGGCCTGGTGCTGGTGATGATCGTGATCTTCGCGACCTGGCGCGCCGAGTTCCACAACGGCGAGCGGCTGGCCGCGGTGGCGCCGCCAGCGCGCGTGCATTGGCCGCAGATGATCAAGGCCGCGCTGGTGACGCTCGGGGTCGTCATCCTGTTCTTTGCCGGCGTGCCGGTCGCCAAGGCCGCCATCCTGGGCGGCGCGCTGTTGCTGGTCACCCGCGCCATCAAGGCGCGCAAGGTCTACCGCGAGATCGACGGCGCCCTCCTGTTGATGTTCGCCGGCCTGTTCGTGGTGGTGGCGGGCGCCGAGAAGGTGCTGTTGAGCCCGGACGCCATCGCGGCCGTGCATGACATGCACCTGGACGACGTCTGGGCGTTGACCGGGGTCACCGCGGTGCTCTCGAACATCATCAGCAACGTGCCGGCCGTGCTGGCGCTCAAGCCGTTCGTCGCGGGCCTCGCCGACGAGCCGCGGGCCTGGCTGGTGATCGCCATGAGCTCGACGCTCGCGGGCAACTTCACCCTGGTGGGATCGGTCGCCAACCTGATCGTGGCGGAGCGCGCCCGCCGGGCCGGGATCGAGATCTCGTTCCTCGCCTATTGCCGGGCCGGTATCCCGCTCACCCTGCTCACGCTCGCGCTCGGGGCCTGGTGGCTGAGCTGAGGCGCGTGCGTTATTTCGGTTTCGGCCGCATGGCGGCGGCCGCATTGAGGGTCGCGTGCAAGTTGCGGGCATAATCGATCGCGCCCGCAATGCTCATGTCGAGCGCCGTGCGCGTGTATTCCTTCACGCCCAGGCGCGCCGGCTGCGGCGCCTTCATCATGGTGGCGCACAAGGTCTCGACCGCGGCGTCGAGCTCGGCTGCCGGCACCACCTCGCTCACCAGCCCGGCCTCGCGCGCGCGCGCCGCGCTGATCATGGCGGTCGAGTAGACGAAATAGCTCATCGCCTTGCGCGGCACCCGGTCGACCAGAGCCGACATCACCATGGTGGGCATGATGTTGTGCAGCATTTCCGGGACCTGGAACTGGGCGTTGTCGGCGGCGAGCGTGATGTCGCAGACCGCCGCGATGGCGCAGCCGAATCCGAGCGCCCGGCCACGCACCACGCCGATCACCGGCGCCCGCACCCGCCGGAAGGCGTTGTAGCAATCGAACACCACGTCGCTGCCGAAACGACGCTCCAGCGCATCGGCGGAGTTGCTGGCCGGCCGGCGTCCCGCGGTGGAGCGGCCGATGCAGAAATCATCGCCGGCGCCGCGCAGCACGATGATCTCCGCGGTCTCGGCGCCGAGCAGAAGCTTGGTCAGCTCTTCGGCCATGTCGTCGCTGGCGGCATTGCCGTCCTGCGGCCGGTTCAAGGTGATCTCGAGTATCGGACCCTTTTGGGCGGTGAGAATGTCGGAAATCGCTGCCTCCTGTTGCCGGGCGCTTGGGTAGATGGCGAATTCCCGGATGAAATGGGCCGGAAATCCACGCGTCCCAAAATCCTTTAATCGAGCGACCCGGAACCCGCAATGCGAGCGCGGCGATTCCTGCGATTGTTCGGCCGCCTCCGGCTCAATATGCTGCGGGGATGTTCGGTCGCAGCAACAACGGTCCGGGGAAGGCTCTCATGCAATACGTCGTCAGATACGTCGTCGGCGCGTCCGCTCTCGCCAGCCTGGCGCTCATGCTGGTCCCCGCCGCCGCCGCCGAGAAGCCCGAATGGGCGTTTCCGGTTACCGAGAAGGAGCTGCCGCCGCCGCGCATCGAAGGCACCAGGCTGCGGGCGCCGCCTCCCGGCAGCACGCTCTCGATCGAGCGCGCCAAGGCGGACGACATGTTCGATATTCCCAACTGGTACCCCGACATGTATCCGGCGATGCCCAAGATCGTGCAGTTCGGCAACAAGGACACGCAGACGCGCGCCTGCGGCTCCTGCCACCTGCCGGTTGGCACCGGCCATGACGAATCCGCCTATGTGGCGGGGCTTCCGGTCGCCTATTTCCTGCGCCAGATGGCCGACTGGAAGAGCGGCGATCGCAAGTACGGCGGCATCATGATCGCCTTGGCCAAGTCCGCCAGCGAGGCCGAGATCAAGGACGCGGCGAGCTACTTCGGCTCGCTCAAGCCGCGGCCATGGATCCGCGTGGTCGAGGCCGATACGGTGCCGAAGAGCTTCATCGGCCCCGGCAACAAGCGGCTGGTGCATCCGGCCGGCGGCACCGAGCCCATGGGCAACCGCATCATCGAGGTGCCGGAGAACGAGGAGGACGTGGTCTACCGCGATCCCCGCTCCGGCTTCGTGGCCTATGTGCCCAAGGGCAGCATCGCCAAGGGCGAGGCGTTGGTCACCAGCGGCGGCAGCAAGACGGTGGCATGCGGCACCTGTCATGGCGCCACCCTGCAGGGCATGGGCGACGTGCCGGGCATCGCCGGCCGCCACCCCAACTACATCGTGCGCCAGATGTGGAACATCCAGAACGGCGACCGTGGCGGCCCCTCCGCCGCCCTGATGCGCCCGGTGGTGGAGAAGCTGAGCAACGACGACATGCTGGCGATCGCCGCCTATGTGGCGTCGCGCGCGCCGTGACGCGCGGGCGAGACGGTCAGGGAGCGTATTTCTTCTTGATTTTGGCGCGGTCCTCGGCGGCTTCGACCCATTGCTCGATGAAACCGCAAGCGGCGCAGAGATATCGGGTTATCTTGACGGAGCTGTAGATGGTCATCCCGACCGGGATGTTGTTTCCCGACCCATAGGCGCCAATCACGCCGGGGATTCGAATGACGTCAGTGGATTGACACTTTGTGCAGTTTTTGGAATTTCGCATGTTGCTCCTCGGCAAGGTGATATGCGGTCGGCAGCGCGCCACTCAATCCGGCTCGAACTCATCCTTGTAGTCGATCTTGAGCGCCGGGTTCTGCTGCTTCTTCTGCAGCATGCAGTTGCCGACCACCAGGAGCTCGATCTCGTTGCCCATGAAGCAGCGGAACGCGTCCTCCGGCGTGCACACGATCGGCTCGCTGCGCACGTTGAAGCTGGTATTGATCAGCACCGGGCAGCCGGTCTTGGCCTTGAAGCGCGCGATCAAGGCGTGAAAGCGCGGATTGGTATCGTGGTGCACGGTCTGCACGCGCGCCGAATAATCCACGTGGGTGACGGCCGGGATCTCGGAGCGCGCCACGTTGAGCTTGTCGATGCCGAACAGCGCCGCCTCCTCGTTGGTCATGGCGCGCCGCCGCTCGCGCTTGACGTCGGCGACCAGCAGCATGTAGGGCGAATCCGCATCGAGCTCGAACCAATCGGCAACGTCCTCGCGCAGCACTGCGGGCGCGAACGGACGAAAGCTCTCGCGGTACTTGACCCGCAGGTTGAGCGTCTTCTGCATGCTGGGCGAGCGCGGATCGCCGAGCACCGAGCGCGCCCCGAGCGCGCGCGGCCCGAACTCCATGCGGCCCTGCATCCAGGCGACCGCATCGCCGGCCGCGAGCGCGCTCGCGGTCTGCTCGATCACGTCATCGTCGGACACGACCGAGAAACGCGCGCCGGCGGCGGTCAACCGGCGCTCCACATCGCTTTGCGAGAAGGCCGGCCCGAGCAAGGCCCCTTCCATCAGGTCATGGCCGCCATTCGGCTTGCGCTCCCGGCCGAGGAACTGATGCCACACCGAAAGCGCCGCCCCGACCGCGCCGCCGGCATCGCCCGCCGCCGGCTGCACCCAGATGTTCTTGAAGGCGCCGTCGCGCAGGATCTTGCCGTTGGCCACGCAGTTGAGCGCGACGCCGCCGGCGAGACAGAGATTGTCGAGGCCGTGCTCGCGCGCAAGCGCGCGTGCCAGCCGCAGCATGACCTCCTCGGTCACCTTCTGGATCGAGGCGGCGACGTCCATGTGGAATGGCGTGAGCAGATCCTTGGCGGGGTCACGCACCGGCGCGCCGAACAGGTCGGCGAATTTCCGGTTGGTCATGGTGAGGCCGGTGCAATAGTCGAAATAGTCGAGATCGAGCCGGAACGATCCGTCCGGCTTGAGGTCGATCAGATGCTCGAGGATGACCGAGGCATATTTCGGCTCCCCATAGGGGGCGAGCCCCATCAGCTTGTATTCGCCGGAATTCACCTTGAAGCCGGTGTAGTAGGTGAATGCCGAATAGAGCAGCCCGAGCGAATGCGGGAAGTGCAGCTCCTTGACGATCGCCAATTCGTTTCCGCGCCCGACCGCCGAGGAGGCGGTGCACCATTCGCCGACCCCGTCCATGGTCAGCACCGCGGCATCCCGGAATGGCGAGGCGTAAAACGCGCTCGCGGCGTGGCTCATATGGTGCTCGGTGAACAGGAGACGCTGCTCGAGATCGAAATCCGGCGCGAGCTTCTGCAATTCGCGGCCGATCAGGCTCTTTTGGAACAGCTTCTCGCGAATCCACACCGGGATCGCCATCGCAAACGAGCGATAGCCCTGCGGGGCGAACCCCACATAGGTCTCCAGCAGCCGCTCGAACTTCAGGAACGGCTTCTCGTAGAACACCACATAGTCGACCTCGTCGAGCCGGATGCCGGCTTCCGCCAGGCAATACGCGATCGCATGCGCGGGAAAGCGGGCGTCCTGCTTCTTGCGGGTGAAGCGCTCCTCCTGGGCGGCCGCCACGATGCGGCCATCGACCAGGAGCGCGGCGGCGCTGTCGTGATAGAAGGCCGAGATTCCGAGAATTCGCATCGACGACCTCACAGCAGCCGCTTGGCCAGCTCGTGGAACATCAGCCTATTGCCCGCCGCGGAAAAATGGAAATCGCCGAAGATGAAAAGGCGCTCGTACCAATCGTCATGGGCCTTCTTCTCGGCGTCGAATGCCGGAAACAGATCGATGAACTTCTTGCAATTGTTGCGGGCGCAGAAATCGCGCCACATCGTGACCTGCAGGTTATTGGGGTCGTAGGCGGCGAGCAGCGCCGGCCACGGGTAGACCACGATCGTCAGCGGGATGCCGTTCTGCCGCAAGAGATCGGCCAGCATCTGCATGTTCGCGAGCGAGCGCTCGACGCCGCCCTCGACGCCGAGCGGCGCATAGTCGCTGCCCGCGTCCTCGCCCGGGAACAGCCACGCGGTCTCCGATGTCGGGCCGAGCTTGAGCCGCCTTTGATTTCCTGACAGCCGCTGCAGCCAGACCTTGGCCATCAGGCGCACCTTGTCGGTCACGACAAAGTGCCGCGCGAAATAGGAGCCCAGGTCGTCTCTCTGCGCGTAGAACGGCAGGCTTTCCCCGCAATACTTCCGGTAGCCCGGATGCTCGTCCTGACAGAAATAGCCGGTCGCCTCGTCGCGCACGTCGGAGATGTCGGAGAACACCACGACCTCGTCGAAATGAAATCCGCGCTCGAGCAGGGATTTGGTCTTGCGATAATACAGCACCGGCGAATACGAGATCACGCCGGCATCGAGGAACTCGATCTTGTCGGGGCGGCTCATGCCGGCGGAATACAGCATGCCGGCAAACGAATCCTCGAAGTCGACGCCGAGCCCCTCGGCGAACGAGTCGCCCATGAGCAGGACCCGGTGCAGGGGCGAGCTCATGGGCAGATCGCGGACCTGGGCATCCCGGAACCCGAGGCTGTTGGTGTAGACCCGGAAGCGCGTGTCGCCCCAATTGTCGTAGCCGTCGAAATTCGGCGCCAGGGTGTGGTGATACGCCGGGTCGGGGATGCGGGGAGAGCGCCCCTCGTCGTGCAGCAGTCCCGAATAGACCAAGTCGAGGACCAGATAGATCGCCAGACAATAGCCGGCCATGGCGAGGTGGCGGAGCACGCGCAATGTCGATCCTAGAACAGCGTGTAGATGAAAGGCGCGACCGCCGACCCTTGCACCAGGATGACGAGGCCGCCGAACACCAGCAGCACGATCACGATCGGCATCAGCCAGTATTTCTTGCGCACCCGCAGGAAGCTCCAGAGCTCGGCAAGGATGGACATGAGGTGGCTCCGCTGCGTAGGGGTCAGAACTGCCGCTTCATGGTCTCGGGTGCCGGCGGCGACGGCTCGCGCGCGATCCAGTAGCTCGGCAGATCGGATCGACGCTTGAGCGACAGCACGTCCTTGCCGCGCAACCGCATGATCCAGGCGACCGGGGTCACGCAAAGAAAGAACACCGCGCTCATGATGAGCGGGCTCACCACCTTGTGCAGCAGCCGGC
>DASYFD010000305.1:0-7300 GCA_036498625.1 Xanthobacteraceae bacterium
GCGGCCGCGCAGGCGGACGAGATCGAAGCCCGGTTCCCCAAGGTCCAGCGGCGGGTAGGGGGCTATAACCTCGACGCCCTGGTGCCGGGCCGCAACGATCTCAATCTGGCGCACATCCTGGTCGGATCGGAGGGCACGCTCGCGTTCTCGACCAAGATCGAGCTCAAGCTCGCGCCGCTGATCGGCGCGCGCGCGGTCGGTGCCTGCCACTTCGGCAGCTTCCACCAGGCGATGGACATGGCCCAGCACATCGTCAAGCTCGGCCCGATCGCGGTCGAGCTGGTCGACCGCACCATGCTCGGCCTGGCGCGCGACATCGCCATGTTCAAGCCGACCGTCAATGCGGTGGTGCGTCAGGATCCGGAAGCCATCCTGTTCGTCGAGTTCGCCGAAAGCGAGCCGGGCGAGAACGCCCGGCGCCTCAAGCGGCTCGGCGCGCTGATGCAGGATTTCGGATTCTCCTGGCAGAACGTCGGCGCGAAATGGGGCGGCGTCGTGGAGGTGCTCGATCCCAGGCTGCAGGCCGCCGTCACCGAGATGCGCACGGCCGGGCTCAACATCATGATGTCCATGAAGGAGGCCGGAAAGCCGATCTCCTTCGTGGAGGATTGCGCCGTGCCGCTCGAGCATCTCGCCGACTACACCGCAAAGCTGACCGATATCTTCGAGAAGAACGGCACGCGCGGCACCTGGTACGCCCATGCCTCGGTCGGCTGCCTGCATGTGCGGCCGGTGCTCAACCTGCGGCTCGACCAGGATGTCGTTGCCATGCGGAAGATCGCCGAGGAGGCGTTTGCGCTGGTGCGCGCCTACAAGGGCTCCCATTCGGGCGAGCATGGCGACGGCATCGTGCGCTCGGAATTCCATCCCGCGATGTTCGGGGAGCGCCTGGCCGGCGCTTTCGAGGCGGTGAAGGACCGCTTCGATCCAGGCGGCCTGTTCAACCCCGGCAAGATCGTGCGGGCGCCGAAATTCGACGATCGCGCGCTGTTCCGCTACGGGCCGCATTATCACGCCGCCGAGATAGCGACGCAGCTCGACTGGTCGGCCTATCCGGGCTCAGGCGGCGGATTCCAGGGCGCGGTCGAGATGTGCAACAACAACGGCGCCTGCCGCTCGACCGGCAGCGGCGTCATGTGCCCGAGCTACCGGGTCACCCGCGAGGAACGCGACGTCACGCGCGGGCGCGCCAATTCGTTGCGGCTCGCCATCACCGGCCAGCTCGGCGCCGACGCGTTCGCGTCCGACGAGATGGCGGAGACCATGAAGCTGTGCGTGTCCTGCAAGGCCTGCCGGCGCGAATGCCCGACCGGCGTGGACATGGCGCGCATGAAGATCGAGGTGCAGGCCGCCCGCGCGGCCCGCAACGGGCTGTCGCTGCGCGACCGGCTGGTCGGATATCTGCCACGCTACGCGCCGCTGGCGGCGAGATGGCCGATCCTGCTCAACCTGCGCAACGATCTGCCCGGGATGGCGAAGCTGTCGGAGCTCTTCACCGGGTTTGCGGCGCGGCGAAAGCTGCCGCGCTGGCGCACGGATCCGTTCCGCGAGCCCGGTCGGGTCGAAGCGGCCGCGGGCGCTGCCGAACGCCGGGAACCCGGGCGCGAGGTGGTGCTGTTCGCCGACACCTTCAACCGCTATTTCGAGCCGGAGAACATCGACGCCGCCATGCGGGTTCTGGCCGCCGCCGGCTACCGGGTCCATCTCCCGCAACCGCTCGTGGATGGGCGCCCGCTGTGCTGCGGACGCACCTTCCTGTCGGTCGGGCTGGTCGAGGAAGCGCGCCTGGAGGCGGCCCGCACGGTGGCTGCGCTCGCCCCCTACGTGGCTCGCGGCATCGACGTGGTCGGGCTCGAGCCGAGCTGCCTGTTCGGCTTCCGCGACGAGATTCCGGCCTTGCTGCGCACCGAGCCGGCGCGACAGCTCGGCGAGCATGCGTTCACCTTCGAGGAATTCGTCGCGCGCGCCGCAGAGCGGGACATGTTCGATCCGCCGCTGGCGCCGGTCGGCGCGCGCGCGCTGCTGCACGGCCATTGCCATCAGAAATCCTTCGGCACCATGGCGGCGGTCGAGGCCAGCTTGCGGCTGGTGCCCGGGCTGGCGGTCGAGGCGGTCGAGTCGAGCTGTTGCGGCATGGCGGGTGCCTTCGGCTACGGCGCCGACACGATCGATGTCTCGCTCGCCATGGCCGAGCTGTCGCTGCTGCCGGCGATGCGGGCGGCCGCCGCCGACACGCTCCTGGTCGCGTCCGGGACATCATGCCGGCATCAGATCAAGGACGGCAGCGGACGCGAGCCGCTGCACGTGGCGCGCGTGCTGGCGATGAGCGTGGATGCGGGGGAGGGAGGGGTGAGTAGTGGTGAGGAGTAGTGAGTGGTGAGTAGTGAGTGGTGAGTAGTGAGTAGTGAGTAGTGAAAAGCGAAGCCGTTCTGCTCACCACTCACTATTCATCATTCGCTACTTGCATCTCCAGCCGGTCATAGCCTTTGAACCGGTAGATCAGCACCGAGACGATCCAGCTCGCGGCGAAAATGCCGATGATGAGATAGCCGAGCGCGCCGAAATTGTCGTTCAGGCTCGCCACCGCGTCCCACAAGCCGCCTTGCAGGCCGAGCTTGTCGGCCACCAGGCCGAGCGCTTCCACGCCGCCGACGATCACGGCCACGATCACCGACACGAAGGTGATGGTCATGTTGTAGTAGAGCTTGCGGATCGGCTTCACGAACGCCCAGCCATAGGCCCCGACCATCAAGATGCTGTCGGTGGTGTCGATCAGCGTCATGCCGGCGGTGAACAATGCCGGAAACACCAGGATCGACCACATCGACAATCCGTTGGACGCCTCCGCGGCGGAGATGCCGAGCAAGCCGACCTCGGTCGCCGTGTCGAAGCCGAGGCCGAACAGGAAGCCGAGCGGATACATGTGCCAGCTCGCCCCGATCAGGCGGAACAGCGACCGGCACGCGCGCGCGAACAACCCGCCGCCCGCCATCATCAGATTGAGCTCTTCGTCGGCGACGGCGTTGCCGTTCTTCACGCGGCGGAACGTCCGATAGACGTTGGCCAGGACGACCACATTGATGGTCGCGATGAGGAGCAGGAAGGCAGCCGAAACCGAGGTGCCGATCACGCCCCCGATGCTGTGATAATCCTCGAGCTGGTCCTTGAAGGCTGCCGCCGCCACGGCGACGCCGATCGATGCCAGCACCACCACGGTCGAGTGGCCGAGCGAGAAGAAGAAACCGGCCGCCACCGGCCGCTTGCCCTCCTGCATGAGCTTGCGCGTCACATTGTCGATGGCGGCGATGTGATCGGCGTCGACCGCGTGCCGCAGGCCGAAGCCGTAGGCCAGGAAAGCGGTGCCGAGCAGCACCGGATAGTCGTGGAATGCGCTCAGCGCCCAGGCCCAGGCCGCCACGTTCACGGCGATCAGCAGCCCATAGATGCTGAGGATCCTGCCGCGCAGGCTCGTGGCGCCGTCATCGAAGGCGCGCAGAAGCACGCTGGGCAGGAACTGGCTGGGCATGGGCACCTTCGGCATGGCGGCGGGGGGCTCCGGCTCGGCCGGCACGGGTGCCCGGAAGCCGAACATCATGCCGGAGTAAGATCAATTGTAGGAATCATCCTACTCAGCGCACGGCGCCAGGGCAAGCGCCGGAAACGGAATGGGCGACCTGCGCGTGCGGCAGGCTGCTCAGGCCGAGCGGCGCGCGCGCGTTCCGGGATGGCGATGCGGATGATCGTGGGACGGCCCGGGCGGGTCGGAATGGGGCTTCGCGAGCGCTTCGGTCGGCACCAGCACTACCCTGCCATGGCGAACCCCGCGCTCGGCGATCACGTGCTCGGCGAACTTGCGCACCTTCTCGGTCTTGCCGCGCAGAATTGTGACCTCCATGCAGCTGTCATGGTCGAGGTGGGCGTGCATCGAGGCCAATGACAATTCGTGGTGGTCGTGGAACGTGTCGGCGAGCCGCTTGGACAGCTGGCGCGCGGCGTGGTCGTAGACATAGACCAGCGCCGCCACGCAGTCGCGCTGCCGGTCGAGACTTTCGGCCGCATCCCGGATGCCGGCGCGGGCCAGGTCGCGGATCGCCTCCGAACGGTTCTGATAGCCGCGGGCCGCGATGATCCGATCGAGCTCGGTCATCAGCTCGTCGTCGATCGTGATGGTCACGCGCTGCATGGAGTGTCACCGGTCCAAGGGGTCATCGGGGCAGCCGGTGTAGTCTTTTTTTCGGCCGGCGGCCAATGTCTCCGTTTCGGCCCAGGGCAAAACGCAAGCCCGCCCGGACCGGGATGGTCCGAGCGGGCCGCGTGAGATCGACGCGGGGTGGATGGGGGCGCACGCGCCGATCACAAACCTGGTCAGCTGCTGGGAGGCAAATCCTCTAATAAGAAGAAAGGTAACGTCGAACTGGCGCCTTTGAGTGCACGATTTTGAATTCACGATCCCGGACGGCAAGAGCAGCCGTACATACCTTGGTCGCGGCCCCTACCCCGCAGGTTCAAAGCCTCGCGACAATCTTGTGGGGCGGATCGAAGAAACCTAAGTGCTTAAAATGTATTGCGAATTTGCGGCCGGGCAGCGGCCTGGCGAAATTCGGCGGTAATATTTTCTTGCGGGGCCGGGGCCGGCCCCGGTCGCGGGCTTCGCGAACCGGCGACGCCGGCTCCCGACCCCTCATGTGCCGACGGGCTTGATCATTTTGCCCGCCGGCTGCAACACATTCACGGGGAAGCGTGCGTTGGGGCAACATCAAGTTCGCGATCGGCTGCACATGCGTACCCAAGTGGCCCAGAAATCCCCGCCGGCTGTCCGTCTGCGCAAGGCGCAAGCCGGCGATCTCGACGCGCTCGACGCGCTCGAGCATCGCGTATTCGCCACCGACCATCTCTCCCGCCGCAGCCTGCGGCGCTTCCTGGGCTCGCCCAGCGCGGAGGTGATGGTGGCGGAGCAGGAGGGCGACCTCGCCGGCACCGCGATCGTCCTGTTCCGGCCGCGCTCATCGGTGGCGCGGCTTTATTCGATCGCGGTCGCTCCGCACATGGGCGGACGCGGTCTCGGGCCCATGCTGCTCGCCGCCGCCGAGGCGGCCGCGGTGGAGCGGGGCTGCGGCGCGATCCGCCTGGAGGTGCACGAGACCAACGCGGCCGCGATCTCGCGCTACCGCAAGAGCGGCTACCGGGAGTTCGGCCGACATGCCGGCTACTATCAGGACGGCGGCGACGCGCTGCGCTTCGAGAAGCCGCTGGCGCCGGCGCCGGCCGCTCTAGCGGCGCCGCCGCCCTATTTCCATCAGAGTACCGAGTTCACCTGCGGGCCGGCCTGCATCATGATGGCGCTTGCCTGGGCGGATCGATCGTTCCGGCCGGCACCGGCCTTCGAGTTCCAGCTCTGGCGCGACGCCACCACCATCTTCCTGGCATCGGGACTGGGCGGATGCGAGGTCTATGGTCTGGCGGTGACCCTCAAGCGGCGGGGCCTCGAGCCGGAAATCTACGCCAGCCGGGCAGGCCCGTATTTCCTCGAGACCGTCAACTCCGCCGACAAGCGGCGCGTCATGGAAGTGACACAGGCCGAGTTCCGGCGCGAAGCCCGCGCCCTGGATATCCCCACCCACCTGACTCCGGCGAGCGAATCGGTTCTCATCCACGCTTTTGATCAGGGGAAAGTGGCCATCGTGCTGATTTCGGGCTATCAGATGGCGGGCAGGGGACTGCCTCACTGGGTGTTTGCCTTCGGCCGGGATGGGCGGCACATTCTTCTGCACGATCCGGCAGCCAATAGAGACGAGCATGGAAAGGCGATTGCGCCTGAGACCTACGCGGTGCCCTGGGCCGCGTTCGACCGCATGACCCGTTTGGGTCGCGACCATCTCAGCGCAGCGATCGTCATCCGGAAAGGACCTTCCCGATGACCGGCTGGGTCATTCTGGTCGACCAGCCCAAGGACCTCCCCAACGCCGAGACCCCGCACAAGGTGATCACGACGAGCGAGTACCTCGCGCGTCCGCGCCTGTTCGACGTCGGCCGGCCCAAGCTCGTCAACCTGGCGCGCTCCTATGCCTATCAGTCGAAGGGCTACTACGCCTCGCTGCTGGCCGAGGCGCGCGGCCACCGGGTGGTGCCGACGGTCGAGACCATGCTGGAGCTGCGCGAGGCCAAGCTCTACGAGCACGCGCTGCCGGAGCTCGAGGACGAGCTCAATCGCTGCGCCCGCCGCGCCGATTTCCAGCTCGAGGGCGAGCTGAAGCTCTTGATCTGCTTCGGCATCGCCCGCGACCAGCGTTTCGAATCGTTCGGGCGGCTCTTGTTCGACTGGTTCCGCTGTCCGGCGCTCGAGGTGATCGTCGCGCCGGGCGAGTGGCTCTCGATCGAGCGCATCCGGCCGCGCAACATCACCCGGCTCGCCAACGGTGAGGGCGTCTTCCTGCGCGAGGCGCTGCATCAGCATACCAAGCGCGAGTGGCGCGACCCCAAGGCGCGCACCATCGCCAAATACGACCTCGCGGTGCTGTTCGACCCTAACGAGAAGATGCCGCCCACCTCGGCGGCCTCGATCAAGCATTTCGCGCGCATTGCCGAGAAGCTGTCGGTCGACATCGAGCCGATCACCCGCCGGCAGCTCGCCGAGCTCGCCGAATACGACGGGCTGTTCATCCGCGAGACCACCTCGATCGACAACCACACCTATCGGTTCGCGCGGCGCGCCTGGCAGGAAGGCATGCCGGTCATCGACGACCCGATCTCCATGATCCGCTGCACCAACAAGGTGTTCCTGATGGAGCTGCTCGGCTCCAACCAGGTGCCGACGCCGCCCACCATCATGCTGGCGGACGCCGGCGACCTGCCGCGGGCTATGGACGAGCTCGGCCTGCCGCTGGTGGTGAAAATCCCCGACGGGTCGTTCTCGCGCGGCGTGCACAAGGTGCATACGCTCGAGGAGTTCAAGCGCATCGCCGACGAGCTGTTCGAGGAGACCGACCTGCTGCTGGCGCAGAAGTTCATGCCGACCGAGTTCGATTGGCGGGTCGGGGTGCTGGCCGGCGAGCCGTTGTTCGTGTGCCAATACCGCATGGCGCGCGGCCACTGGCAGATCGTCAAGCACGGCGCCGACGGCTCCTCGCGCGAAGGCGGCTTCCGCACCTTCGAGATCGATCAGGCGCCGCGCGAGCTCATCGACATCGCGGCGCGCGCCGCCCGCCCGATCGGCGAGGGCTTCTACGGCGTCGACGTCAAGCAGACCGACCAGGGTTTCGTGGTCATGGAAGTCAACGACAACCCCAATCTCGAGCACGGC
>DASYFD010000306.1:0-6188 GCA_036498625.1 Xanthobacteraceae bacterium
CTGCCCGCTCGCCACGTAATTGTTGGCCGAGGTGTCGGAGACGTAGATCGCGTCCATCTCGCCCTGTGTGACCGCCAAGGCGGCCTGGTTGCTGCCCGCATAGCCGAGCACCACGTGGCAGTCGAGATTGAGCGCCTCGCAGGTGAAGGCGGCGCCGTCGGACAGCCCGTCGGCCGGTCCGCTGGCGGCCCAGTTCATCTTCTTGCCGAGCTTCATCGCGTCCTGCGGCGTCTTGATCGTGGAATTGGGGCCAACCAGCCACATCCACGGGGAAGCGCTGACGGTGCCGAGATAGCCGAGCGCGCCGAGGTCGAAGCGAACCCCGGCCTGCTCGGTGAGTTGCGACAGGGCAGCACCGCTGCCGTTGACGATCATCATCGTGAGCCCGTCGGGGGCCGCCGTATTGATGCGGTTGAGCGCCACCAGGCCACCGGCGCCGGGCTGGTTCTCGACCACGACGCTCGCCCCCAGTACCTTGGAGAGATGCGGTGCGATCATGCGCGCATAAGCGTCGTAGCCACCCCCAGGTCCGTAGCCCACCACCAGCCTGATGGCCTTGCCGTTGAAAAACGAACGCTCGGCATCCTGCGCAAGCGCCGCCGGCACCGCGACCGCCAGCACCAGCGCGGCCGCCAGAGCGCGTGTCAGCCACCTCCCCAAACCCATCGTTCTTGGCATCAGCGGCCTCCGCCCCCTGGCTCTGGCGCAATCCAGCAAACCTTAAGCGCAATCGAGCGCCAGTTCCATCCGCCGCCCCAAATCAACAAACGCCAGCGACACCAAATAGCCACGCACCCGACGGATGCTGATCAATGGCCGGCAAATTGCCCGGCATATTTCTTGCTTCGAATTGCCGACGATAAGCTGCTGAGGGGGACACCATGCAACTGTATCGAATGTCGCGAATGTTCATTGCGGTCGCCTTGGCGGTCGCCCTGGTGGGCTGCGGCAAGGCCACCCAAGGCGAGAAGGGCGACGCCGGGCCGGCAGGTCCTCCGGGCGCAAAGGGCGATCCCGGGCCGCGCGGGCCGGCCGGTCCCCCGGGGGCGTCGGGCTCAATGCGGATCGTGCGCGCCAATTGCGACGCCACGAACTGCACGGCGCAATGCAACGACGACGAGGTGCTGCTCACCGCCTATTGCGGCCCCACCAGGATCGTGGCCACCTTCCCGACCGAGCGGTCCGCGACCTGCCGCGCCCGCACCCCGGCCAACAGCCCTTTGATTGCCGCCTGCGCGAAGGCCACTCCGTAAGCCCATCTCCCTCGTCCCGGCAAGGGCAGGCCCGCCGACCGCACCGTAGGTGCCGCACCGCCGGCGCCTGAAAATGCTATTGTGAGCACGCCATTTCCCAACGAACAAGAAGAGGACGATTCCAATGAGTAATTTCGGGGAACGCCGGCGCGGAGCGCTGGCTCTGCTCGCCGGCCTGATATTGGTCGCCCTCCATCCGGGGCTTGCGCGCGCGCAGGATTTTTCCGGCCGGCCGATCCGCATGCTGGTCGGGCTCGCGGCCGGCGGCGCGACCGACGTCATGGCGCGCATCGTCGGCCAGAAGATGAGCGAAGGCCTCCACACCGCGGTCGTGGTCGAGAACAAGGCAGGCGGCAATTTCATTCCCGCCTTGCGCGAGCTCACCGGCTCGGCCCCCGACGGCCACACGCTGCTCTTCATCTCGACCAGCACCCTGATCACGCAGCCGCTGCATCCGGACTATCCGTTCGACCTCACCAAGCTGACCCCGGTCGCCCAGGTGGCGACCGGTCCGCTGATCCTGGTGGTGCGCAAGGATCTTCCGATCAAGAATGTCGCGGACCTGGTCGCCTACGCCAAGGCAAACCCCGGCAAGCTCAGCTTCGGTGCCGGCGGCGGGACCGGCAGCTCGCTTTATTTCGCCACCGAGCTGCTCAAGTCGAAGACCGGGATCACGGCGGCCACCATTCCGTACCGGGGCGCCGGACCGGCCCTCAACGATCTCCTGGGCGGCCATATCGACGCGATGTTCGACGCCATGCCGGTGATGGCCAATCAGGTGAAGGCCGGCACCGTCACCGCGCTGGCGGTGACCGGCCCGCAGCGCTCGTCCGCCCTGCCCGAGGTGCCGACCGTGATGGAATCCGGCGTGCCTGACTACGAGATCGCCGGCTGGTTCGGGATTCTTGCGCCCGCCGGCACGCCGCCGGCGATCGCCCAGCGCCTGCGCGATGAGGTCGCCAAGGCGGTCGCGGCGCCCGACGTCGTGGCGCAGCTCGATTCCCAGGGCATGCAACCGCTCGCCTCGCAGCCCAAGGAATGGCACGACTACATGCTGGTCGAGCTCGAGCGTTATGCGAAGATCATCAAGGACGCCAACATCAAGCCGGAAGCGGATTAAGCCCTGCATCTGAGGATCGAAGCGGCGGCGGGCATCTGGCCCCCGCCGTTTGCGTTCTATCGCCATCGCGAAAGCTGCTTTGAAAGGAATCCCCATGCCTGCCAGAGGTCCCTGGATCGACCATTTCGGCGACAATTTCCTGTGGTCGAATGCCGCCCTCATCATCAAGGGCATGGCGCCCTACGGGGTGGTGGCGCTCGAGGAGATGGATCGTGCCTGCGAGCGGCTGCGGCTGCGGCAGCACGAGCCGCAGGCCTGGCAGGAGGAATGGGGCGCGCTCGCCGCGCAGGTGGAGCAGGCGGCGGACGCTGCGGCCGCGGCGGGCCGCAAGCACACGGCCGGCGACTATTACCTGCGCGCCGGCAATTACCACTACAATGCCGAACGCTTCATCCTGCCGGGCGAGGAAAAGCGCGAATGGGGCCGCAAGGCCTATCGCTGCTACCATGCCGGTATCCGGCTGCGTCATCCCAACATCGCGTTCGTCGAGGTGCCCTACGAGGGCATCACCCTGCCGGCACTGTTCATGAAGGCGCCGGTCGAGGGCCCGGCCCCGACCGTGGTGATCGTCAACGGCATGGACAACGCCAAGGAGATGAGCATCTTTTTTGCCGGGCTCGAATTCGCCCGCCGCGGAATCCACACCCTTGCCATGGACGGACCCGGCCAGGGCGAAAGCCTGCGCATGCGCGGCATCCACAGCCGCTTCGACTACGAGGTGCCGGGCGCCGCCGCCTTCGATTATGTGGCGGGCCGGAGCGAGGTCGATGCCAAACGGGTCGCCATCATGGGCTACAGCTTCGGCGGCTATTACTCCTCCCGCATCGCCGCGTTCGAGAAGCGCTATGCGGCCTGCATCGCGCTGTCCGCGCTGCATTGGGATCTGGCCGGCTGGCAGCAGCGCATCCTGGACAAGAACAAGAGCGATCCCAAATCGGTCGCGCAATCGAACTTCCAGTTCCAATGGGTGGTCGATGCCGCCACGCCCGAAGCCGCGATCGAGGTTGCCAGGAAATTCTCGCTCAAGGACGTGGCGCGCAACATCACCTGCCCGTTCCTGGTCACCCACGGCGGCAACGACCGCGTGGTGCCATGCGAGAACGCGCAGAAGCTCTTCGACGCGGTCGGCTCCGCGCGCAAGACCATCAAGGTATTCACGGCCGAGGAAGGCGGCGCCGAGCACGCCCACGTGGACAACCGTCAGGTCGGCATCGACTTTGCCGCCGATTGGCTGGAGGCGAATATTTAGAGCATTTTCAGGAAAAGTGGCATCCGGTTTTCCGTCCGAAAATGCGACAATGCAATAATCTAGGGCGGCGCGTCCCAGCCGGAGCTGCGCAAGCGCGCGACCGCCTCGGGTCCGGTGATGAACGCGATGAAGGCTGCGGCCGCATCCGGAATCTTGCTGCTGGCCGCGACGGCCGCCGAATAGACGGTGACGAGCTGCAGCTCGTCGGGCACGAAACCCGCGAACGCGAGCCCGGGCAGGCCGATCAGCTCGGCCGCTTGGGTCATGCCGAGGGAGGCCCGGCCCGACGCTACCGCCCGCACCACATCGGCGCCGGTCGCGCAAAGCACGCCGTTCGAGCGGACCACCTCGGCGACGCCGAGCCGCTCGAACAACCTATCGATGAAGGGGCCCGAGGTGCCCCCGCCATGGGGATCGATCGAAGCCACGGCAGGCGCGTTGCGCAGCACCTCCCGCAAGGCGTCGGACGTCTTGATGTCGGGCACCGGCGCTCCCGACTTGACCGCGACGCCGAGACGCATGCCGCCGACGTCGACCTTGCTGGCGCCGATGACGCGCCCCTTGGCGGCGAGGCTGTCGATGCCGGCCGAGGAGGTCATGACAACGTCGGCGGTTGCGTCCGCGTCGAGCTTGGCGATGACGCCGCCCGCATTGGTGATGATGAAGGAAACGCCCTTGCCGGCGCGCGCCGCAAACGGCTCGGCGAGGTCCTTGAGCACGTGCTCATAGACTCCGGTCGCGATGACCTGCAATTGCGCTGTTGCACCTGACGCCATCGCAAGAGCGTAAGCTCGATCGCCTTGCGCCGCAATGCCGCGCCGGCGGTCAACAAGCCGAGTCCCATCGCCTCGTCTTCGACAGGTCAGCGCAGGGCACCGACCCGCCGGCTGGCCACGGGCGGCGGTTGCCTTCACCCGGCGGGGGGACTACGTTGGCGCCGACAAAATACGCAACCCCTGCCGGAGCCGATCTTGGATCACGTTCTCGCGCCCGTCGTCACGACCGAGCATCCGACCATCGCGTCCGCGCTCCCGCTTTCCGCGCTTGCGGGCAAGCGCATCGCGTTCGTCGACAACAGCAAGGTCAATGCCGATTTTTTCCTGTCGCGGGTCTCGCAGGTGCTGGTCGAGCGCTTCGGGATCGTGGCCGGGCCCATGATCCGCAAGGCCGCCCCCAAGGACCGCCTCGCAGACGCAGATTTCAGCGAGATTGCCGCCTGCCAGGCGGTCGTTCAATGTTTCGGCGATTGCGGAACCTCGACCTCCATGAGCGTTGCCGACGCGGTCGAGATCGAGCGGCGCGGGATTCCGGCCGTGACGGTGTTCAGCACGGCGTTCGCCAAGGCGGCACGCATCCAGGCGGCCGGCCGCGGCATGCCGGACCTGCGGCTGGTCAAAATTCCCCATCCGATGCACACCGCCTCGCGGGCGCAGGTGACGCAACGTGCCGACACGGCGGTCGATGCCCTGGTCGAGCGGCTGACCAAGCCCGCATGTGAAGGCGTCGAGACCGCCCATCGTCCGGCCGGGGTGCCGGCGAGCGCGCTAACGGACGATCAGGAGCTCTTCCATGCGCGCGGCTGGACCGACGGCCTGCCCGTCGCCGTACCGACGTCGCAAAAAGTGGCGCAGATGATCGCTGCAGGCGGTCGCGCTGCGGACGAAACCGTGGGCCCGATTCCGCCGCGCTGGCGCCTGGCCACGATCGAGAAGATCGCCATCAACGCGGTGCTCGCCGGCTGCCGGGCAGAATATTTCCCGGTCGTGCTGGCGGCGGTCGAGGCGCTGCTCCACGAAGACTGTCAGCTCTACGGCATCCAGACAGCCACCAACACCACGGCCCCGCTCATCATCGTCAACGGCCCGCTCGTGGAAGAGCTCGACCTCAATGCCCGCGGCAATGTTTTCGGCCAGGGCGCGCGCGCCAATGCGGCCATCGGACGGGCGGTGCAGCTGGTCTTCCGCAATATCGGAGGCGACGTCGCCGGTGAAACCGACATGGCGACCCATGGCCAGGCCGGCAAGTTCACCTCCTGCATCGCCGAGGCCGAGGCGGACAGCCCGTGGACACCGTTCCATGTGGACGCCGGCTTTGCGGCGGGCGAGAGCACGGTGACGGTGATCGGCGCGTCGGCCCCGCACAACATCTTCACCTATGGGTGCGAGACCGGAGCGGAGATTCTCGATCAATTCGTCGGCGCCATGACCGGGCTCGGCCACAACAACATCATTTTTCCGACCGGGCCGCTGCTGATCGTCAGCCCCGAGCATGCCGCCACCCTGGCGCGCGACGGGATCGGCAAGGCCGACATCCGCCAGGCGGTGTTCGAGCATGCGCGCATTCCGCTCACGCGCTTTGCGCCCCGCACGGTCACCGGGCTGCACCATCGCCGCGCGCGCTGGTTCGCCGAAGTGGGCGATCCCGACCGCATCGGCGTCGCCGACCGGGCGCAGGACGTGAATGTCATCGTGGCCGGCGGCGCCGCATTCATTCGCTGTTCGTGCCGACGGCCTTCAGCTTCCGTCCGGTGACCCGTCCGATCGGAAAGCCGCAATAGCATGGCGGC
>DASYFD010000307.1:0-9575 GCA_036498625.1 Xanthobacteraceae bacterium
CAGAACGTGACCAAGAAGGCCGAGTGGCCGGATTGGACGCCGCCGCCCGAGATGATCGAGCGCCAGCCCTATCTGCCGCGCTTCATGGCCGGCGGCCCCGGCAACCCGCTCGGCGCACGCGCCATGTATCTGGGTGGCTCGATCTATCGCATCCACGGCACCAACGATCCTTCGACCATCGGGCACCGCGTCTCCTCGGGCTGCATCCGCCTCACCAACGAGGACGTCAGCGACCTCTACAACCACGTCAATGTGGGCACCAAGGTCGTGGTCCTGCCGATGACGCAACGAAGCGCCTCCGTGGGCAACGGGATCTACTGAACCAAATTTGTTGGGACTGATTTCGCCGGCCTTGCGGTAAACGCAAGGCCGGTTTTTCGTTTACCGCCCTCATCCTGAGGAGCGTCGCCTAGCGACGCGTCTCGCGCGCAAGGGCGCGCTCCTCAGGATGAGGGCGGTAGCGACTAACCCAACCGGATCAGCGGCCAGAAATCCGCGAACGAGGGCGTGCCCGGCAGGCCGTTGAGTACGGCGATGATCTTGCTCGCCACATCGGGCTGCACCGATTGGGCGGCGCAATCGCGGAACTTGGTTTCGATCTGCGCCTGCGTCATCGGGTTCTTGATCGACCCGGTCTGGAAATCGACGCGCTGCTCGAAGGTCTGGCCGTCCGCGAGCGTGACCTTGAGGATGGCGGGGCTCTCGCGCGTGCCGGGGCCCAAGGCCGGATCGACGGTGGCGGACACGGTTTTCGCCACCGCCTTCACCCGCTCGTCCCGGATCGCTTCCTCGGTGAACGCCGAGATCATCGGGGCGCCGTGCACCAGCGAATAGGCCACCATGTAGGCCAGGCTGAACTTGGCGTTCTCGATCGACTGCGGATACGGGATGCCGGCGCGCTGGCCGGCATTGCGAGTGACCGAGCAATGGATGCTGGTGATGTCGGAAAGGCGCGGGGTCAGGCGCTCGCGCAACGCCAGCGCGGCCTCGATCGCGGTGTGCGCCAGCCCGCCGCACGGATAGGCCTTGAGATCGTAGCCCATGGTGACGAGGTCGTAGCGGCTGCCGAGATCCTTAAACGGATCGAGCGAGACCTCGAGGCCGCGGCCGAAATTCTCGAAATAGCCGGAATGCCCTTCGAGCGCGTTCGGGTTCGAGGTGAAGCCGCGGGCGCCCAAGAGCGCCGCCATTACGCCGTCGCGGGCCGCGTGGCCGGAATGCAGCGGCTTGGTCATGCTGCCGAAATTGACGCTGAGCCCGCTCGCCATCGAGGCCGAGATGCCGACGATGTCGGGTATCTGCTCGACCGGAACCTTGAGCAGGCGGGCGCAGGCGGCCGCCGCCCCGATCACCCCGACGGTGCCGACCGTGTGCCATCCGCCGATGCTCGAGGCAGTGAAATTCGAGCGGCCGACGCGCGACGCGATCTCGAAGCCGATGATGGTCGCCGCCATGGCCTCGGCGGGCGTGGCGCCGGTGACTTCCGCCACCGGCAGGACCGCCGGAATGACCGCCGAAGCAGCCTGTCCGGCCACATAGGTCAGATCGTAATCCATGGCATGGGCCGCCACGCCGTTGGCGAGGGCGGCGAGCTGCGGGGAAGCCCGCAACGACTGGCCCACGATCGACGCCGAGGGCGCGCTGCCTTCCAGCCGCACCATGTCGCACAGAATGTGGGAGACGTCCTGGCGGCTGCCCGCCAGCATCACCCCGACCGTATCGGTGAAAGCCACGCGGGCGCGATCGACCGCGACCGCCGGTGCATCCTTGAGCTGGAAGCCCACCACATAGTCGGCGACCACCTGGCCGAGGCGCTTTCCTTGCGCGGCGGCGGCGGCCGGCTTCGGCTCGCTCGGCTTGGGGGCTTCCCCCGCCTGCTGGGCCAGCGCCGGCAGCCCCATGAGGGTCGATGCACCGGCGCCGAGAAACAGTCTGCGATCGATCGATTGCATCGGGTCGTTCATGAGGCAGCTCCCTGCAGAAACTCTGTTGCCTTTTTGTCGTGTCGGCTTGCCGCCGGCGCCCTATGCCACCGCCTCTTCCACGTCGAGCGGCGCCACCAATGGAACACCGGCGAGCTGCACGCCGCGGCCGGCGCGGCCCTGCCGTTGCGTCAACGGGATCGGCCGGCTCGCCGGATCCGACAGCCACAGGCGCAGCAGATGGCGCTTGCGCGCCGGCTCCGGCCAATCCTCGTATTCGCGGCGCGTATGCAGCATCACGAAATTGTTGAGGAACTGAATGTCGCCGGCCTTGAAATCGATATCGAGCGCGCATTCCGCCACGGTGGCGCGGTAGAGCGCGACCGCCTCCTTTTGCGCGTCGGTGAATTTCGGCACGCCCGGCAGCTTCTGCGCCTTGTCGACCACGGCGCTGGCGCCGGTCGCGCTGAAATAGCCGTCCGTGAAGGAGAAGATCGGCTGCTTGAAGAACGCCGCCTCGCCCGGATTGGTCTCGCCGCTGCGCGAGCGATAGAAATCCTCGGTCAGCACCTTGGCGAGATCCGGCCGCCGCTCGAGGATGCGGTTATACACCGTGACCGAGCTCGCGATCCGGCTGGCGCCGCCGCTCTTGGAGGTTTGCAGGCACAAGAGGCCGACGTAGTCGCAGGCGTCGGCATGAAAGAACATCTCGGCGCGGGTCATGTAGCCGCGTGTATGGGGATCGGCGTAATCGCCGCCCAGATCCTTCACGTGGCCGAGCACATGGCCTTGCTTGTTCTGCGACATGGTCTTGCCCAGATAGGCGCCGAGCCCGATATAGGCGATCGCGGTCTCCTCCCGGTCGAACCGCTCGACCGGAAAGTTCTGCAACATGACGATGCCGCGGCCGTCCATGAGCTCGCGCCGCACATCGGCCAAAACATCGCCGAACCCGGCCAGGGGAAAATTGTCTCGCGCCACCTCCACGACCGGCACGCCGCCGCGGCGGACCGCCGCGATGCCGGCTGCCAGCTCGTCGGCATCCCGCTCGCTGATGCGGTAGCTCCATTCGGCGACGTTGCGCAGCTCATTCGCGGTCCAGCCCGCCGGATCGACCACCGGCTCCATGGGCTTCGCGGTGCCGCGTTTGCTCAATTGAAAGCTGCGGAAATCATTCATGACCATCTCCGTTCGTTTCTATAGTTTTCCCAGATTATTGAATTCTCGCATTTCCGGCGGATGCATCCTACACTTTAATTAGCGCGAATTGGCGCGGTTTCCGCTTACGTTGAGTGTCTTCGCCGGGCATAGCCCGCGAAGACGGGCGCAAACGCCCTGATGTCCCGGCGATCTCGATTGGGCAGGCACTTTGCCATCCGCATCGAGATGGCCGGAACAAGTCCGGCCATGACAATTCGAAGCGCGCCCCGCAGCGCGACCGATCTATTCGAGCACATCCTTGACCTTTCTGGCCAGCTCCGGCGACGCCGAGTAGATCTTGGCGATGATCGCCGCCGCCTCCTCGCCCGGCACCGAATCGAGCGGCAGGGATTGCGCCTGCGCCTCGGCCCTGAAGGCCGGATCGTCGAGCGCGGCCCGGAAGGCGGTCCGCAGCACATTCACCCGCTGCGGCGGCACCACCTTGGCGACGATGAAGGGCCGGCCAAGCTCGCTCGAGGCGTTGAGTACGGCCAACAGATCCTTTTGCTCCGCAGTGGTCGCCAGATCGCTGATGAAGGGTACGCTCGCGGGCATGTCGGGCGGACGCTTGGGCGAGAAGCGCACCAGCGCATTGATCTTGTCGTGCGCCAGCCAGTCCTGCGGCATCGCGCTCCAGGAGCCGCAATTGCCTTCGAGCTCGCCGCGCTCGAGCGCGAGCCGCTGCTCGGCGCTGCCCGGATAGCCCGCGATCTGGCGCACCGGCGCGTTGAAGATCTTGCGCAGGATGGCGCCGTTCACATAGGCGTTGGAGCCCTTGGCGGTGGTGCCGATGAGGAATTCCTTGCGCCGCATCATGTCGTCCCAGGTCCTGATGCCGGTTGCGCCCCATGCATAGCAGATGCGGATATCGCGCAGCATGGTGCCGATCCACTGGTAATCCGAGAACCTGACCTTGAAGAGATCGGGCGAGGCGAAGGATTCGGTGATGAGGCCGGGATCGAAAGTGGTGATGACGGTGCCGTCCTTGGGCGCATTGGCGTCGAGATACCGCACCGCCGTCAGGCTGGCGGCGCCCGGCATGTTCTGCACCAGCACACCCGGATTGCCCGGAATCCGGCTGCCGAGATGGCGGGCCAGCGCCCGGGCATACTGATCGTAGCCGCCGCCGACCGAATAGCCGACCACCAGCGTGACGGTCTTGCCCTTGAAAAACTCGTCCTCGGCGGCGAGCGCATGCCGTGGTGCCGGACAGATCGCCAATGCGAGTGCGGTCCGCAACATCCACTTTGGGCCGGCGACGCCCATGTCTTCCTCTTAATTCCGATGGTGATTACCTATAGGATGGCGCATGCGGCCGGGTCAAACCGCGGCCCCGATCTTGCGCGCGACCATTGCGCGCAATACTTGCCCCATGATCTTTGGCGGCGCACCACACCAAGCTCGGGAGGACCACATGATCGTGTCAGCGACCCGCTTCCGCTCCCCCGCAAAGCAGGACTCTCTGCGAGCATTGTCCCGTCTGTTGCCGGTCGCTGCGTTGCTCTTTTGCGTTCCCCAGCCGCATGCGCAGAGCCTGGATGAGCTTTACGAGAAGGCTAAGCTGGAGAAGTCGGTCGCGCTGGTGGCGGCCGGACCTTCCGAGCCCTACGAGCACTGGATCAGGGAGTTCCAGGAGCGTTATCCGGGCGTGACGGTCTCCTTCACGGGCGGCTTGAGCAACGGCCTCAATCGCAGCATCAACCAGCAGATCGCCGACAAGAAGGTGACATCCGACCTTGCCATCTTCCAAACCATCCAGGATTTCGTGCGCTGGAAGCGCGAGGGTGCGCTCATGTTGTTCCGGCCGCAGGGATTCGACCAGATCGATCCGGCCTTCAAGGACGAGGACGGCGCCTTCACGACCGTGAGCGTCAACATGGTCTCCTATGCGTACAACACCCAGCTGGTGGCGCCGGCCGACGTGCCCGGATCGGCGCTCGACTTTCTCAAGCCGGTGTTCCAGGGCAAGCTCATCACCACCGATCCGAGCGAGGACGATGCCGCTCTCCTGGTCTTTCGCGGCATCGTCGACAAGTACGGCTGGGACTTCATGGACAAATACATGACCCAGAAGCCGAGCTTCGTGACCACCGGCCATGCCAATGTGTCGAACGCGATCGCGGCCGGCGTGCAGCTCGCGACCTTCGATTCCACCTCGACCACGCCGCGGCTCAAGCGCGATGGCAAACCGATCGAGGCGGTGCTCTCAAAGGCCGACAACATTCCGGTGTTCCTGGTGGCGGCGGCGATCTTCAAGGACGCCCCGCATCCCAATGGAGCCAAGCTGTTTCTCGATTGGTATCTGGCAAAGGAGCAGCAGAGCCGCACCGGCACCTTCTCGGCGCGCGCGGACGTATCCCCGCCGCAAGGATTTCAGCCGCTCGCCTCCTACAAGATCGACAGCGGCTATCGGCAGATGCTCTCGGACGAGAGCAAGCTCGCGGAGCTGAAGAAGAGGATTGCGGGTTACGTGCATCGGTGACGATCCGCGCCCCGCCGTAGGGGCGCCCCTTGTGGGCGCCCTCATTCCGGGCCGGGCGGCCACGAGGGCCGCCGCTACTTCGCCAGATAAAAATACCCGACCCGGTCGTTTGCGGGCGAGCCGTACCAGAAGCGGCCCTTCGCATCGAGGGTGAACTCCCGCATGGTGTTCTCGGCGTGCGGGAACGGGAACTCGACCACCTCGCCGGTCGCCGGGTCAAGCCGGCCGATCACATCCATCCATTCGGACGAATACCAGACCTTATGGTCGGCATCGACGCCGAGCGCGTACGGCGTCGGCTTCTCGCCGGGCAGCCGGAACTCCTTGAAGCGCTCGGTCTTCGGGTCGAACTGGCCGATCTTGCCGCCCTGGAACTCGGCGAACCAGACCGTGCCGTCGGAATCGACCTGGATGCGGCGCGGAAAGCCGGTGGCGGTCGGGGGCTGATACTTGGTGACCTGCAAGGTCTTGGCATCGACCTTGCCGATGCGTCCGTCCTTGCGCAGCTCGGCGAACCAGGTGTTGCCGTCCTTGTCGAGCGCGATGCCGTAGGCGTTCGGCACATCCGCGATATGGGTGAAGGTGCCGTATTTGGGATCGAAACGGCTCAAGCCGCCGGTCGACCACACCTGGCCGTTGGCGTCGATGCGCAGCGTGTGCTTGCCCCAGTCGTCCTGATACTCGGTGATCTGCTGGGTCTTGGGATCCCACTTGCCGAGCTTGTTGGAGCCCTGCTCGGTCAGCCAGACGGTGCCGTCAGGCGCCGGCACCGCCGAATGGATGGCCGCGGTCCCGGTTTCCGGTACCGGGTACTCGGTGATCACGCCCGACACCGGCTCGAGCTGCCCGATCTTGTTGGCGCGCCCATAGTAAGGAATCCAGAACTTCCCTTGCTGGTCGGGATAGGCGCTCCACGGCATCCGGTTGGGGCCGGGCGTTTCATACTCCACGAACACGATCTTCATCGCCTCGTCGCTGAAGCTGTGGACCGTGTCCTTGTAGGCAGGCAGGTCGGCCGGCGATTTCGGCAGCGCCGAGTCCTCGCCGAACATGCGGTTGAGATAATACGCGATGTCGTCGGCCTTCTGGTCGGTGAACTGGTTCTGCGGCCGGCCGATGAAGAAGCCCATGGCTTCGCGCATGTAGGCGACGCGATCGCGCCAGCCCTGCTCGTCGCGCGTCACCGACGCCATGCGGGACTCGAATCCGTGGCAGGCGAAGCAGTGGGTGAACAAAAGATCCTTGCCGCGATCTTCCGGCAGCAGCTTGGCACCCTGGTAGAAGGACAGGTCACTCCAGCGCACCTGGCTCTGCTGCAGGCTGAAATCATAGGAGGCGTTCTGGTCGGCGGTGAGCTTGACCCCGTTCTTGGGTTCGCTCTTGTAGCCGGGCGCCCGGATCGCCAGCCGGTAATCGCCGGCCGTCAGGTCCGGCACCTGGTAGTGCCCCTGCGAATCGGAGAGCACGCTCACGGTGATCTTGGTTGCGGCATTGCGGGCCTGCACGAAGGCGCCTCGGAACGGAGCACCGTCCGGCCCCTTGAGGGTGCCCGCGATGGTGGCGGCGTCGGCCGCCGAGGCGGACAATACGAGACAGAGGACTCCAAGAGAGCTGAATGACCGCATGAGGCTTCCTCGCGTTGTTGAGACTTTGCGGCGATTACCGGCTTCGACCGGGTTCAATCCCAAACCGGAAACTCACGATCCGCCGTGATCGGCAGCTATGCCATTCGGCTCCCGCCGCGGTCCCGTGTCAAGGCGGTCGGGTCGTCCGAGCTACGCGAAACCGACCGCGCGCGGCCTCCCGATGCCGGAACACAAGTTCCGGGAGCGCATTGACAGCGGGGCCTGCCGCCCTAATATTCCGTGCAGTTCCGAGGGGAGCTCCGGAAGGGAGCTGAGAGACCGCCCCGCCTTCGTTGGCTCAGTGAGCCCTTTGAGGCACCGCGGAGACCCTTTGAACCTGATCCGGGTCATGCCGGCGAAGGGACAGGACCGCAATTCCCTCCACCAGCACGTCCGGACCGTGCGGCGCGCGCAAGCCGCCGACAATTTCCGCGTCGGTCGACGCGAACACAATGAACTCATGCACCGGAGCAACCCGATGAACAAGCATCTTTCCGAAACCGATCTCGCCACCCCGAAGGTGACGACCGGCCCGCTGTCGGGTTCCCGCAAGATCTATGCCCGCCCCGATGCGGCGCCGGATCTGCGCGTTCCGCTGCGCGAGATTCCGCTGACCGAAGCCGCCAAGGCGCCGCCGGTGCTGGTTTACGATCCCTCCGGTCCGTATACGGATCCCGACGTCGTCATCGACGTCGAGAAGGGATTATCGCGCGCCCGCATCGAATGGGTGCGCGAGCGCGGCGGGGTCGAGGAATACGAAGGCCGCCCGATCCAGCCGGTGGACAACGGCAATGCGACCGGCAAGCACCTCGCCCGCAACTTCCCCAGCACCAACCGTCCGCTGCGCGGGCTCGACGGCCATCCGGTGACCCAGCTCGAGTTCGCCCGCGCCGGCATCATCACCAAGGAGATGATCTACGTGGCCGAGCGCGAAAATCTCGGCCGCAAGACCATGCTCGACTGCGCCGAAGCCGCGCAGGCCGACGGCGAAAGTTTCGGCGCCGCGGTCCCGCTCTTCGTCACGCCCGAATTCGTACGCAGCGAGGTCGCGCGCGGGCGCGCCATCATTCCCTGCAACATCAACCATGCCGAGCTCGAGCCGATGGCGATCGGCCGCAATTTCCTGACCAAGATCAATGCCAATATCGGCAACTCGGCGGTGACCTCCTCGGTCGAGGAGGAGATCGAGAAGATGGTGTGGTCGATCCGCTGGGGCGCCGACACCGTCATGGATCTCTCCACCGGGCGCAACATCCACAACACCCGCGAATGGATCATCCGCAACGCGCCGGTGCCGATCGGCACCGTGCCGATCTACCAGGCGCTGGAGAAGGTCAACGGCGATCCGGTCAAGCTCGACTGGGAATGCTACAAGGACACCCTGATCGAGCAGTGCGAGCAGGGCGTGGATTATTTCACCATCCATGCCGGCGTGCGGCTGGGCTACATCCATCTCACCGCCAACCGGGTCACCGGCATCGTGTCGCGCGGCGGCTCGATCATGGCGAAGTGGTGCCTGGCGCATCACCGCGAGAGCTTCCTGTACGAGCGCTTCGACGAGATCTGCGATCTCATGCGCAAATACGACGTGTCGTTCTCGCTCGGCGACGGCTTGCGGCCGGGCTCGATCCGCGACGCCAACGACCGCGCCCAGTTCGCCGAGCTCGAGACCCTGGGCGAGCTCACGAAAGTGGCCTGGGCCAAGGGCTGCCAGGTCATGATCGAGGGTCCCGGCCACGTGCCGCTGCACAAGATCAAGATCAACGTCGAGAAGCAGCTCAAGGAATGCGGCGAGGCGCCGTTCTACACCCTGGGTCCGCTGGTGACCGACATCGCGCCCGCCTACGACCACATCACCAGCGCCATCGGGGCCGCCATAATCGGCTGGTTCGGCACCGCCATGCTCTGCTACGTGACCCCGAAGGAGCATCTCGGCCTGCCCGACCGCAACGACGTCAAGGACGGCGTCATCGCCTACAAGATCGCGGCCCATGCCTCCGACCTCGCCAAGGGCCACCCGGCCGCGCAAATCCGCGACGATGCGCTCTCGCAGGCGCGCTTCGACTTCCGCTGGGTCGACCAGTTCAATCTCTCGCTCGATCCCGACACCGCACGCTCCTATCACGACGAAACCCTGCCGAAGGACGCCCACAAAGTGGCGCACTTCTGCTCCATGTGCGGGCCGAAATTCTGCTCCATGAAGATCACCCAGGACGTGCGCGACTACGCCGCCACGCTCAACGACAAGGAGCAGGGCATGGCGCAGATGAGCGTGAAATTCCGCGAGCTCGGCAACCAGGTCTACGTGGACGCCGATGCGGTGAAGGAAAGCAACCGCGCCTTGTG
>DASYFD010000308.1:0-11734 GCA_036498625.1 Xanthobacteraceae bacterium
CGACGAGCGGCTGAACTCGCTCGCGAGCGTGGTGCGCGACGAGGCCGAGCGCCTCAACAACGATATCCAGAACCTCCTGGACGCCACCCGCATCAGCCGCGAGCAGATCAAGCCCAGGATGGAGTGGATCGAGCCGTCCGACATCGTCAATTCGGCGCTGGAGCGGCGGCGGCGCCGGCTCCTGGGGCACACCGTCGCGCTCGATGTGGATTCGAATCTGCCGTTCATCTATGTGGATCCGGTGCTGATCGAGCAAGCTTTCGCGCAAGTGGTCGACAATGCCGCCAAATATTCGCCCGCCGGCTCCACCATCACGGTGGCGGCCAAGCGCAACGGCCACGGCCTGGTGCTGTCGGTGCGCGACACCGGCGTCGGCCTCACCAACGAGGAAAGCGCGCAGCTCGGCGACCGGTTCTTCCGCGGCGCCCGTCACGCCTCCACCACCTCCGGCTCGGGCCTCGGGTTGTGGATCGCCAAAGCCTTCGTCAGCGCCAACGGCGGCCGCATCGAGGCCGACAGCGCCGGCGTCAATCTCGGAACAATGATCGCCATCAAGCTTCCGGTGGCCCCCAACACGCCGCAACAGGAGACCGATCCCGATGACTGAACCCGCGCCCGTCGTCCTCGTCATTGACGATGAAATCCAGATCCGCCGCTTCCTGCGCGCCGGATTGGAGCTGGACGGCTTTGTGGTGCAGGAGGCGGAAACCGGTACCGATGCCATGCGGGCGGTGACGCTCACGCCGCCCGATCTCGTCATCTTGGATCTGGGATTGCCCGACATGGACGGCGCCGACGTGCTCGAGCGCCTGCGCGCCTGGTCGAACGTGCCCCTGATCGTGCTGTCGGTGCGCTCGAACGAGGCCGAGAAGGTGCGGCTTTTGGAAAGCGGCGCCGACGATTACGTGGTCAAGCCGTTCGGCATGGCCGAGCTGCTGGCGCGCGCGCATGCCGCCATGCGCCGGCAGGTACGCGCCACCACCGGCGAGCCGGTGGTGCGGGCCGGGCCGCTCTCGATCGATCTGGCCGCCCGTTTCGTCACCATCAACGGCGAGCGCGTGATCCTGACGCCCAAGGAATACCGGCTCTTGCAGATCTTGGCCCAGCACGCCGGCAACGTGGTGACCCATCAATTCCTGCTCAAGGAAATCTGGGGCTCGCCGCACATCCACGACACCCATTACCTGCGCATCTTCGTGCGCAAGCTGCGCCAGAAGATCGAGACCGACCCGACCCAGCCCCAAATCCTGATGACCGAGCTCGGCATCGGCTACCGGCTGGCGCTACCGGAGCCGGCCCGGCCGGCGGTCGCGTGAGGCCGCGGCGCTGAATCGTAGGATGGGTTGAGCTCTTTGCGAAACCCATCAGCGGTGTTTGATGGGTTTCGCGAAGAGCTCAACCCATCCTGCAAGCTACGAACCACGCAGCGCCGCCTTGAGCGCCTTGCGCTTGTCCGCGGCGTACAAGGCCGGATAGTCGTAGGCCAGCGGCTTGCTGCGCTCCACCTTGAGCGTCGCGAACACCGGCCCAGCCTGCGAGAGCACATGCCCGATCTGCTGCTCGAAGGAGGCGAGCTCGGAGAATTCGTGGCACTGCGCATAGCCGGCCGCTTTCGCCATGGCGGAGAAATCCACGCTCGGGTTGGGGATCGGGTGCCCGCCATTGGCCTCATAGGTGCCGTTGTGGCAGACGAAATGGACGAGGTTCTTAGGGGCCGCCGCTCCGATCGACACCAGGCTCCCGAGATTCATCAACAGACTGCCGTCGCCGTCGAGCACCACTATGCGCTTGTCCGGCCGCCCGAGCGCGAGCCCCAGTCCGTGCGAGGAGGCAAGCCCCATGGCGCCGACCGAGAAATAATTGAGCGCGCGCGGACTGAGCTCGCTCCATTCCTGCGCGGCGCTGTAGGAGGCAATCACGATCTCGTCCGTCACATGGCGGGCGAGGATGCGGAAGCAGTCGTCGCGTTTCATCATGGCGCTAACCCGGCGGCAGCGGCCGGCGGCCGATCAGAAGCGCGACCGGCAGCGATTGCGCATAGGCCTGCTCGATGGCGGGCTTGATCTTTGGCACGTCGGCATCCTGGCTGATGAGACCGTGCGCGATCCCCATGGCGTCGAGGATCGGCTCCATGATGCGCACCCCGTAGCGGCCCGATTGCGTGGGCGCGCGCTCGGGCTCGTGGCCGAGCAGGCCGATCATCATGCAGATCGGCTGCTTGTACTCAACCGCCACCGCCCGGATGGCGTTGATGGAGTCGAGAAAGCCGGTGTACTGGATCAGGATCAGGGCGCGCTTGTCGCAATAATGCAGGCCGGACGCGATGCCGATGCATTCGTCCTCCTTGCACACCCGCACCAGCCGCAGCTCGGGATCGCGGGCGATCGGCCGCAGCAGACCGGCGCTGGTCACGATATCGGGAACCGACAGGATGAACTCCACGCCGCTCGCCTTGATGGCGGCCAGGATGGCGGCGCCATGCAGCTCGGGCTTGGCTTGATCCGTGACGGCGGACGCGCCGGCCTCCATTCGCAGCCTCCCAGATCGCAGAATACGGACCCCTCGATTGTCATGGCCGGACTTGTTCCGGCCATCTCGATGAGGAATGCGTATTGCGCCCCTGATCGAGATCGCCGGGACATAAGGGCGTTTACGCCCGTCTTCACGGGCTATGCCCGGCGATGCCAATCGAGCGCATTGAAAACCGCTCCGGCCCAGATAAATCGAAATCTCCACCGGCCGCAACCTCCGGGCCGCGGTGCCGGATATCCTTGACTTGAGCCCCCCTCCTCCCTAGGTTGCCGGCGCTCACCTAGAGCCTACATTATTGACCCGCCGACCGGTCCCATGGGCCGGAGGCAACCGCCCGACAGCGCGATGCGCCCTCGGGCGCCAAAGCTGTTTGCTGGAACAACCGAGACCGCCATGTTCGACTCCCTCTCCGAAAAGCTCGGCGGCATCCTGGATCGCCTGACAAGGCGCGGCGCGCTGAGCGAGGCGGACGTGGATGCGGCGCTGCGCGAGGTCCGCCGCGCGCTCTTGGAGGCCGACGTGGCGCTCGACGTGGTGCGCGACTTCTGCGACCAGGTGCGCCGCCATGCGGTCGGGGTCGAGGTGGTCAAGTCGGTGACGCCCGGCCAGCTGGTGGTCAAGATCGTGCACGACCAGCTGATCGCAACGCTCGGCGCGCGCGCCGAGCCGATCGATCTCAATGCCGCCGCCCCGGTCGCCATCATGATGGTGGGGCTGCAGGGCTCGGGCAAGACCACCACCAGCGCCAAGCTGGCCAAGCGGCTCAGCGAGCAAAGCAAGCAGAAGGTGCTGATGGCGTCGCTCGACGTGCGCCGTCCGGCCGCCATGGAGCAGCTCGCGGTACTCGGCCGCCAGGTCGGGATCGACACGCTGCCGATCGTCGAGGGCCAGGGGCCGGCGCAGATCGCGCAGCGCGCCCTGCAGGCCGGGCGGCTCGGCAGCTATGACGTGGTGCTGCTCGACACCGCCGGCCGCACCACTCTCGACGACGAGATGATGGAGGAGGCCGCGCAGGTCAAGCGCACCGCCAATCCGCACGAGGTTCTGCTGGTGGCCGACAGCCTGACCGGCCAAGACGCGGTCAATCTGGCGCGCTCGTTCAACGAGCGCGTGGGCCTCACCGGCATCGTGCTCACCCGCATCGACGGCGACGGCCGCGGCGGCGCCGCGCTCTCCATGCGGGCCGTCACCGGCAAGCCGATCAAGCTGATGGGCACCGGCGAGAAGCTCGATGCGCTGGAGGACTTCCATCCGGCCCGCATCGCCGACCGCATCCTCGGCATGGGCGACATCGTGTCCCTGGTCGAGAAGGCGGCCGCCACCATCGATGCCGAGAAGGCCGGCCGCGTCGCCGAGCGCATGCGCAAGGGCGCCTTCGATCTCACCGATCTGCGCGAGCAGCTCCTGCAGATGCAGCAGATGGGCGGCATGAGCGGGATGATGGGCATGCTGCCGGGCGTCGCCAAGATGAAGAATCAGCTCGCCTCCGCCAATCTCGACGAGCGCGTGCTCAAGCGCCAGGTGGCGGCCATCGATTCCATGACCGCGCAGGAGCGCCGGCACCCCGACCTGCTCAAGGCGAGCCGCAAGAAGCGCATCGCGGCCGGCTCCGGCACCAAGGTCGAGGACATCAACCGCATGCTCAAGATGCATCGCACCATGGCGGACGTCATGAAGGCGATGGGCGGCGGCAAGCGCGGCCCCATGGCCGGCATCGCCAATATGCTGGGGCTGGGCTCCGGCATGCCGAGCCCCGAGCAGATGGCCAAGCTCGCCGAGAGGATGCCCGGCGGCATGCCGGCAGCACCTCCCGGCACGCCCACATTGCCGCCGACCGTGCCGGGACTGCCGCCGCGCTTCCCCGGCAACCTGCCCGGCCTCGGCGCCCCCAAGCTGCCCGGCCTCGGCGGCTTCCCCGGACCGGGGAAGAAAAGATGAGCCGAATGCGCCACCAGGGCATTTCCCGCTCGTCCCCGCGAAGGCGGTCGGACCACCCGGATCAACAACACGCCACCAATCACAATCTGAATTCAACCGAAGAGGAACCCCGATGTCTCTGAAAATCAGGCTGGCCCGCGCCGGCACCAAGAAGCGGCCGTTCTACCATATCGTGATCGCCGACAGCCGCTCGCCGCGCGACGGTCGCTTCATCGAGCGCATCGGCTATTTCAATCCGCTGCTGCCGAAGGAGAAGACCGAGCGACTCAAGCTCGATCTCGACAAGGTCAAGGCCTGGCTCGCCAAGGGCGCGCTGCCGACCGACCGGGTGTTGCGCTTTCTCGACCAGGCCGGCGTGATGACGCGGGCCAAGCGCAACAATCCGGAGCGTGCGCTGCCGCGCAAGGAGCGCAAGGCCCTGGCGGAGACCAAGGTGAAGGAGCAGGAGGCCGCCAAGGAAGCCGCCAAGGCCAAGGCGGCTGCCGCCGCCGCGCCGGCGTGATGACGCGCGCCGGCCGCTTCGCGGCCCTGCTTGCGGAGGAAGTCACACACGCCTCCCCTCCCCCGCTTGCGGGGGAGGGCTAGGGAGGGGGCCGTGGCCGAGCGCATCTGCGTGGCCCGCATTGGTGCCGCGCATGGCGTCAAAGGCGAGGTGAAGCTCTGGTCGTTCACCGCCGACCCGGCCGCAGTCGCGGACTACGGGCCGCTGGAGAGCCAGGACGGCACCCAACGCTTCGAGATCGAGGCGGTGCGGGCCGCCAAGGACCATCTGGTGGCGCGGCTGTCGGGCGTGCGCGACCGCGACGCGGCGCAGCGGCTCACCAATCTGGACCTCTACGTTCCGCGCGACCGGCTGCCGGCGCCGGCGCCGGAGGAGTTCTACCACGCCGACCTGATCGGGCTGCGGGCGGAGGGCCGCGATGGCGCCGTGCTCGCCACCATCGTGGGAATTCATGATTTCGGCGCCGGCGACCTGCTGGAGCTGCGCGCGGCCGGCTCCAGCAGCACCGTCCTGATGCCGTTCACCGCCGAGACGGTACCGGTGGTCGATATCGCGGGCGGCCGCATCGTCATCGATCCGCCGCACGATCTGTTCAATTGATTTGCTGGAGCGAACCGCCCCGGTGACCTGTTCAAGTCGAAGCCATGACCATTCGTTTCTTCTCGCAATCGGAGACGCACCGCGAATTTTCGAATTTCGCGCCGTTCTGGATCGACCTCGACGGTGCGCGCTGGCCCTCCACCGAGCACTACTACCAGGCGCAGAAATTCGCCGATCCGGAGCTGCGCAACACGATCCGCCAGGCCGCGAAGCCGGTGATCGCGAAAAGCATCGCCGACCACAACAAGGCGGCAATCCGCCCCGACTGGGACGCGGTCAAGGACGAGGTGATGTACCGCGCGGTCAAGCGCAAGTTCGAGCTGCATGCGCAGCTGCTTGAGCTCCTGCTGGCGACCGGCGAGCAAGACATCGTCGAATCCGCGCCCAACGACTATTACTGGGGCGTGGGCCGCGACGGCACCGGGCAGAACCGTCTCGGCAAGATCATCGAGCGCATCCGCGCCGAGCTGCGGGCGCAATCTTCGTAGGATGGGTTGAGTTCTTACGAAACCCATCAACCGTCCATGATGGGTTTCGCATAGCCCGTTGAAGACGGGCGTAAACGCCCTAATGTGCTCGACCCATCCGACAAACTACCAACCTGGACACCAGCCATGTGGCGCGCGAGCGTGCTGACCATCTTCCCGGACATGTTCCCGGGCCCGTTGGGGCAAAGCCTCGCCGGCAAGGCGCTGGCGGCAGGGCTGTGGGGGCTCGACACCATCGATATTCGCTCGCACGCAACCGACAAGCACCGCTCGGTCGACGACACCCCGGCGGGCGGCGGGCCCGGCATGGTGATGCGGCCGGACGTGCTGGCGCGCGCCCTCGATGCGGTGGCGCCTGCGGGAGATGACCGCCCGCGCCTCCTCATGAGCCCGCGCGGCCTGCCGCTCACTCAAGCGCGGGTCGAGGCGCTGGCCGGCGGAGCGGGCGCCATCGTCCTGTGCGGCCGGTTCGAGGGGGTGGATGAACGCCTGATCGAGGGCCGTGGGCTGCAGGAGGTCTCGATCGGCGACTATGTGCTTTCGGGCGGCGAGATCGGGGCCTATGCGCTCCTCGATGCCTGCATCCGGCTTCTGCCCGGGGTCATGGGCAAGGAGGCCTCGGGGGCGGAGGAGAGCTTCAAGACAGGGCTGCTCGAATACCCGCAATTCACCCGCCCGGCGATCTGGGAAGGCCGGGAGATCCCCCCGGTGCTGACCGGGGGCGACCACGCCAAGGTGGCGGCCTGGCGCCAGGGCGAGGCCGAGCGTCTCACCCGCGAGCGCCGCCCGGACCTCTGGGCCGCCTATGCGGCAGGTCCCGGTAACCCAGGCCCCAGAACGCCGAAGGGGAATGGTCCGAAAGGGTGACAAGGCGCGTTCTTTATCGTATGAGCTTGCCCTACCCGTAACCTCACCAGCCGAAATCGATACGGACTTGCGCCCCGCATTTCCGGCGCAGCCGATGGAGACTTCCATGAACCTGATCCAAGAGCTCGAGCAAGAGCAGATGACCAAGCTCGGCAAGACCATTCCGCCGTTCGAGCCCGGCGATACCGTCCTGGTCAACGTCAAGGTGGTGGAAGGCGAGCGCTCCCGCATCCAGGCCTATGAGGGCGTGTGCATCGGCCGCTCCGGATCGGGCATCAACGAGAACTTCACGGTGCGCAAGATTTCCTATGGGGAAGGCGTCGAGCGCGTGTTTCCGCTCTATTCGCCGCTGGTCGATTCCATCAAGGTGGTACGGCGCGGCAAGGTGCGGCGCGCCAAGCTGTATTACCTGCGCGGGTTGCGCGGCAAATCGGCCCGCATCGTCGAGAAGAAGACGGATACCCGCACGGCCGCCGGCGCCCCAGAAGCCGCCACGAAATAGGCCGGCGACGGGCCGCCTTGCGGGCGTTCAGCGCAAGCCTCGCTTTTCCGCTCTGCGTGTTGCTCATCGCGGCGATAGACCGGATCGCCCCGGCCGACCCGCTTTTGTTCGATGTCGCACGCGCGGAGCTCGCCTTTGACCAGCGCACCGGCGAGCCGCTCGTGAGCTTCCGCTTCACGCCGGAATCGGCGCGCAGGTTTGCCGAGTTCACGCAACGGAATGTCGGTCACGTGGCCGAGATGCGGGTCGACGGAAAAGTTCTTTCCCGACCGGTGATCCGGGAGCCGATCACGGGCGGCAACGGCCAGATTTCAGGGCACCTCAGTGCTCAGGAGGCCCAGGACCTGGCGGCCCGCCTCACCGGCGGAACCAAGCTCGAGATCGAGGCGCTGGCGAACTGAATTCGCATAACGGCCGCGCCGCCGCGCCACTTTCCCTCGCGCCCGCTAGCGACTAAATAAACCTCCCAATCGCCTTGCAGGAATCCGTCCATGGCCAAGCCCCGTACCCTCTACGACAAGCTCTGGGACGACCATCTGGTCGACGAGCAGCCCGACGGCACCTGCTTGATCTATGTGGACCGGCATCTGGTGCACGAGGTGACGAGCCCGCAGGCGTTCGAGGGGCTGCGGCTGTCCGGCCGCAAGGTGCGGGCGCCCGAGCGGACGCTCGCGGTGGTCGATCACAATGTGCCGACCACCGACCGCAGCGTGCCCAACCCGGATCCCGAAAGCGCCGAGCAGATCGCGACGCTGGCCCAGAACGCCAAGGATTTCGGGCTCGAATACTTCAACGAGTTCGACAAGCGCCAGGGCATCGTCCACATCATCGGGCCCGAGCAGGGCTTCACGCTGCCGGGCACCACCATCGTGTGCGGCGACAGCCATACCGCCACCCACGGCGCCTTCGGGGCGCTGGCCTACGGGATCGGCACCTCCGAGGTCGAGCATGTGCTGGCGACCCAGACCCTGATCCAGACCAAGTCGATGAACATGCGCGCCGTGGTGGACGGCAAGCTGCCGGAAGGCGTCACCGCCAAGGACATCATCCTCGGCATCATCGGCGAGATCGGCACCGCCGGCGGCACCGGCTATGCGCTCGAATATGCCGGCGCGGCGATCGGCGCGCTGTCGCTCGAAGGCCGCATGACCATCTGCAACATGTCGATCGAGGGGGGCGCCAAGGCCGGCTTTATCGCGCCCGACGACAAGACCTATGCGTATCTCAAAGGCCGCCCCAAGGCCCCGAAAGGCCAGGCCTGGGACCAGGCCATGCGCTATTGGGAGACATTGCGCTCCGATGACGGCGCGCATTTCGACCGCGAGATCAGGCTCGATGCCGCCAACCTGCCGCCGCTGGTCACCTGGGGCACCAGCCCGGAGCAGGTGATCTCCATCACCGGCCGCGTCCCGGTGCTGGGCGAGATCGCCGACGAGAGCAAGCGCCAGGCGGCCGCGGCATCGTTTCAATACATGGGGCTCACGGGCGGCGAGAAGATCACTGACCTCAAGCTCGATCGCGTGTTCATCGGGTCGTGCACCAATGGGCGCATCGAGGATCTGCGGGCGGTGGCGCGCGCGGTCGCCGGCAAGCACGTCAATGGCAATCTCAATGCCATGATCGTGCCGGGCTCGGGCCTGGTCAAAGAGCAGGCCGAGGCCGAAGGGCTGCACAAAATCTTCCTTGCCGCCGGCTTCGAATGGCGCGAGCCCGGCTGCTCCATGTGCCTCGCCATGAACCCCGACAAGCTGATGCCGGGCGAGCGCTGCGCCTCGACCTCCAACCGCAATTTCGAGGGCCGCCAGGGCTACAAGGGCCGCACCCACCTGGTGTCGCCGGTAATGGCCGCCGCCGCCGCGATCGCGGGCCACTTCGTCGATGTGCGGGAGTGGGGCTGAGCGGCCAGCGCAGCGGGCACCCGAGGCTCGTCGCCCCGCTTGCGGGGAGAGGGCGAAACGGCACGGAAGGAAACCAGGACTCGGTCCGGTGAGGGGGTGTTTCCACAGATTCAGACTCGCGGCAGCCCCCCCCATCCCGAGTGAAAGGCCGTGCCTACCTAACGACTCCGGCTCACCCGCGCTCCCACCAGCAGCGCATCCGCGGCACGATCACGGTGCCGCTCGGGCGGTATTCGGTTGCCAGCCAGGAAACGCATTGGCGCACCGCATTGGGCCCCGGATAGTCCGCCAGCGGATGCACCCGGATCCGGGCCGGCGGCCGTTTCGGGGCTGCATTTTCCGTCTCCTGCGCCAGGGCCGGCACCAGCCCCAGAGCCAGGATCGCCAGCACCATCGTGCCCGCCGCCCGTTTCATCGCACGCACCCCGCACCGTCCCGTGATCCTGCACCTCCAGGCTCGCGCATCGGCATCGGCAGGTCAACCGGCTCAGCGCCGCCCTGTTGTCCGGAGCGCACGTTCAGGTACAACCCGGGCATGACCGATCCCGCATTTTCCGATCCGCTCGACTGGCGCGACGTCAAGGCACCCTCGCTGGACGAGATCGAGGTCATCGCCATCGAGGCGTTTCGCCGGCTGCCGACCAAATTCTCCTCCCTGTGCGAGGATCTGGTGATCCGGGTCGAGGACTTCCCGACCGACGAGGTGCTCGACCAGATGGGCGCCGAAAGCGAGTTCGACCTGCTCGGCCTGTTCCAGGGCGTCGGATTGCCGTTCCGCCAGGACAGCGCGCCGGTGCATATGCCCAACATGATCTGGCTCTACCGCCGCCCGATCCTCGACTACTGGGGCGAGCACGACGAGACGCTCGGGGCCATCATCGCCCATGTGCTGGTGCACGAGATCGGCCACCATTTCGGGCTGTCCGACGACGATATGCACGCCATCGAGGCCAGCGTTGCCTGAGACGGGCCTTTCGCGAGGCCAGCTTTCGGGATAAAGGCTGGTCCCCTTTGGAGTTCGAGCCGGCAATCCATCCCCTCGGATGGCCCCGTTGGGTCAAGCCCGCGGGTGAGGATCGAGCAAGCTGAAACGACCGGAAGAAGCTGAAACGGGATTGTTGGTCATGGACAAGTTCACGGTACTGGAAGGCGTCGCCGCTCCGCTCAAGGTGATCAATGTCGATACCGACATGATCATCCCCAAGCAGTTCCTCAAGACCATCAAGCGAACCGGGCTCGGCACCGGCCTGTTCTCCGAGAAGCGCTACCGCGACGACGGCAGCGAGAATCCGGATTTCGTGCTCAACAAGCCGGCCTATCGGAACGCCAAGGTGCTGGTCGCCGGCGACAATTTCGGCTGCGGCTCCTCGCGCGAGCATGCCCCGTGGGCGCTGATGGATTTCGGCATCCGCTGCGTGATCTCGACCTCGTTCGGCGACATTTTCTACAACAATTGCTTCAAGAACGGCGTGCTGCCGATCAAGGTCAGCCCGCAGGACCTGGAAAAGCTGTTCGACGATGCCGAGCGCGGCGCCAATGCGACGCTCTCGATCGACCTCGCCAAGCAGGAGATCCGCGGGCCCGACGGCGGCGTGATCCGGTTCGACATCGACCCGCATCGCAAGCATTGCATGCTCAATGGCCTCGACGACATCGCGCTGACCATGGTCAAGCAGGACAAGATCGACCGCTTCGAGGCGAGCGCCAAGGCGGCGCGGCCGTGGGCGTGATGCGCGCGACCCGAGCGGGAGCCGCGATGAAGGCGCCGGGATGAAGGCGCCACGATGAAGGCAGTGTCGGGCTTGTGCATCGCCGCCGCCATGAGCGTCGCGAGCTCCGCGCATGGTGCCGAGTACGCGCCGATCGATTGCGCCAAGGCGAATGCGCCGGCGCTGCGCGCCGTCTGCAAGAGCTATGCACTGGGCCAGGCCGAGGCCCGCATGGCGACCTTGTTCGGCGTCGCCACCTCGCTGGTCGCCATGGGCCAGCGCGGCGACCTGATGGACACGCAGCGCCAATGGCTGATGACGCGCGACGCCTGCCGCAGCGACATGGCGTGCCTGACCAGCACCTACAAGCTTCGCATCCAGCAATTGAATGCGGTGATGACCGAGATCGCGTCGCACGGGCCATTCTGACCGGCGCGCGTCGGGAGACATCCCGCGGGCTCAGCGGCAACGGATGTTGGAAGGTGGATCGTTGGTCCGTTTTCTTGAATTGGCGATCATTCGCGCCGCTTAAGCAACAATCTTGATGATTGATTGACCGCTCGTTTCAGATTGAACCAATTCCTGAATGAATTGTTTACGCCGCGCCCGTAGTAGTACCTAGATCGCATATTTTCTGTCGGAACAATCGATCATGCCGGACTTCGGGCTGGGCAATGCGCTGGTCCTCGAGTGCCCGG
>DASYFD010000309.1:0-3764 GCA_036498625.1 Xanthobacteraceae bacterium
GCGCCGATGTATTTCTCCTCGACCGCGCGCTTGTTCTCCCGGTAGCGGCTGGCGTCCACCCCATAGGCCATGGACTGGTCCTGCAAATCGCATTCGCCCCCCTGATCGCAGATCGGGCAGTCGAGCGGATGATTGATCAGCAGGAACTCCATCACGCCCTCGCGGGCCTTGCGCACCATCGGGGAGCGGGTCTTGACCTCGGGCGGCTCGCCCTTGGGGCCGGGCCGGCAGTCGCGCACGCCCCAGGCGCAGGACGCGATCGGTTTGGGCGAGCCCACCAGCTCGACCAGGCACATGCGGCAATTGCCGGCGATCGACAGCCGGGCGTGGAAGCAGAAGCGCGGAATCTCGGCGCCGGCGGCCTCGCAGGCCTGCAGCAGCGTGAACTCCGGCGGGACCTCGATCTCCTTGCCGTCGACGATGAGCTTGGCCATCCCCGTCACTCCGCCGCCATTGGCATCCGCTCGGGATGCGGATTGGCGGTGTATTCGTCGATGCGGCGCTCGATCTCGGGGCGGAAATGGCGCAGCAGCCCTTGCACCGGCCAGGCCGCACCGTCCCCGAACGCGCAGATGGTGTGGCCCTCGATCTGGGTAGTGACCTGGTAGAGCATGTCGATCTCGGAGCGGTGGGCGCGGCCCTCGGCCATGCGGTTGAGCAGCCGCCACATCCAGCCCATGCCTTCGCGGCAGGGCGTGCACTGGCCGCAGCTCTCGTGCTTGTAGAAATAGGAGATGCGGGCCATCGCGCGCACGATGTCGGTGGACTTGTCCATCACGATCACGGCCGCGGTGCCGAGCGCCGACTTCTTGTCGCGGCAGCCGTCGAAATCCATGAGCAAGGTGTCGGCCTGGTCGGGGCCTGCAGGCACGATCGGCATGGACGAGCCGCCCGGGATGACGGCCATCAGATTGTCCCAGCCGCCGCGCACGCCGCCGGCATGCCGCTCGATCAGCTCGCGCAGCGGGATGCCCATGGTCTCCTCGACATTGCACGGCCGCTCCACATGGCCGGAGATGCAATAGAGCTTGGTGCCGGTATTGTTCGGCCGGCCGATGCCGGCGAACCAGGCGGCGCCGCGCCGCATGATGTCGGGCACCTGGGCGATGGTCTCGACATTGTTGACGGTGGTGGGGCAGCCATAGAGCCCCATATTGGCGGGGAACGGGGGCTTCAGGCGCGGCATGCCCTTCTTGCCTTCGAGGCTTTCGAGCAGCGCCGTCTCCTCGCCGCAGATATAGGCGCCGGCGCCGTGGTGCAGCACCAGGTCGAAATCGAAGCCGTGGATGTTGTTCTTGCCGATCAGCTTGGCCGCATAGGCCTCATCGATCGCGGCCTGCAGGTTCTCGCGCTCGCGCACGAACTCGCCGCGGATGTAGATGTAGCCGGTGTTGGCCGCCATGGCGGCGCCGGCGATCAAGCAGCCCTCGATCAGAAGATGCGGATCGTGCCGCATGATCTCGCGGTCCTTGCAGGTGCCGGGCTCGGATTCGTCGGCATTGACCACCAGATAATGCGGCCGGTCGCCCACCTGCTTGGGCATGAACGACCACTTGAGGCCGGTCGCAAAGCCGGCACCGCCCCGCCCGCGCTGGCCGGAGGCCTTCACCTCGTTGACGATGCCGTCGCGGCCCTTGTCCAGAATCGCCTTGGTGCCGTCCCAGGCGCCGCGCGCGCGCGCGCCCTCGAGGCCCCAGTCGCCCTGGCCGTAGAGATTGCGGAAGATGCGGTCCTTGTCGTCGAGCATTGCTTGGTCAGCCCTTGGAAAAGGTGTTCAGCGTGGTCGGCCCGCCGATCGGTGCCGACAGCTGGCGGTCGACCTGGGGGCCGGGCTTGGGCGAGTGGCCGGCGGCAAGCCCGTCGAGCACCTTCTCGAAGCTCGCCGGGGTCAAGTCCTCGTAATAATCGTAGTTGATCTGCGCCATCGGGGCATTCACGCAGGCGCCCAGGCACTCGACCTCGATCCAGGAGAATTTGCCGTCGGCAGTGACATGCAGCTGCTCGCCGATCCGGTCCTGGCAGATCTTCTTGAGCGCGTCGGAGCCGCGCAGCATGCAGGGCGTGGTGCCGCAGAGCTGCACGTGGAATTTCCCGACCGGCGCCAGATTGAACATGGTGTAGAAGGTCGCGACCTCGAGCACGCGAATTCTCGCCATGCCGAGCAGCTCGGCCACGTGCTCCATCGCCTTTTGCGGCAGCCAGCCGCCAGCCTGCTCCTGCGCGCGCCAGAGCAGCGGGATCACCGCCGAGGCCTGGCGGCCTTCGGGATATCTCGCGACCCTGTCCTTGGCCCAGGCGAGATTGTCCGCCGTGAAGGCGAAGCTTTCGGGCTGTTCCTCGGCGAGACGACGGGGTGCCATGGCTCAAGCGCCTCCGCTCGTCATGCCCGGCGCAAGCCCGGCCATGACTCCAGCATGTAGAACCCTCTTCACCGGTCCACCTCCCCGAACACGATGTCGAGCGAGCCGAGCACGGCCGAGATGTCGGCCAGCATGTGGCCGCGACAGATGAAATCCATGGCCTGCAGATGCGCGAAGCCGGGCGCCCGGATCTTGCACTTGTAGGGCTTGTTGGTGCCGTCGGCGATCAGATAGACGCCGAATTCGCCCTTCGGGGCCTCGACCGCGGCGTAGACCTCTCCGGCCGGCACATGAAAGCCCTCGGTGTAGAGCTTGAAATGATGGATGAGCGCTTCCATCGAGCGCTTCATCTCGCCGCGCCGGGGCGGCACGATCTTGTTGTCCCGGACCGTAACCGGGCCATGTCCCTCCGGTGCGCGCAGCCGCTCGATGCATTGCCGCATGATGCGGATGGACTGGCGCATCTCCTCCATGCGGATGCAGTAGCGGTCGTAGCAATCGCCGTTCTTGCCGATCGGGATATCGAAATCGAGCTCGGCATAGCATTCATAGGGCTGCGCCTTGCGCAGGTCCCAGGCCGCGCCCGAGCCCCGTACCATCACGCCGGAAAAGCCCCAGGCCCAGGCGTCGGCGAGCTTCACCACCCCGATGTCGACGTTGCGCTGCTTGAAGATGCGGTTGCCGGTGAGCAGCTCCTCGAGATCGTCGCAGACCTTGAGGAACGGATCGCAGAATGCCCAGATGTCGTCGATCAGCCTTTCGGGCAGGTCCTGATGCACGCCGCCGACGCGAAAATAGGCCGCGTGCATGCGGCTGCCGGAGGCGCGCTCATAGAACACCATCAGCTTCTCGCGCTCCTCGAAGCCCCAGAGCGGGGGCGTGAGCGCACCCACATCCATGGCCTGCGTGGTGACGTTGAGCAGATGGGAGAGCAACCGGCCGATCTCGCAATAGAGAACCCGGATGAGCTGGGCGCGCCGCGGGATGGTGAGGCCGAGAAGCTTTTCCGCCGCCAGACAGAAGGCGTGCTCCTGGTTCATCGGCGCCACGTAATCGAGCCGGTCGAAATACGGAATCGCCTGCAGATAGGTCTTCTGCTCGATCAGCTTCTCGGTGCCGCGGTGCAAGAGCCCGATATGGGGATCGATGCGTTCCACCACCTCGCCGTCAAGCTCCAGCACCAGCCGCAATACGCCGTGGGCCGCCGGATGCTGCGGCCCGAAATTGATGGTGAACGTGCGCGACGCGGCTTCTGCCATTTCCCTATTCGCTACTCGCTACTCGCCTTTTTCGCCTTCTCGTCGCCCGGCAGCAGATAATCCGGCCCCTCCCAGGGCGACAGGAAATCGAAATTGCGAAACTCCTGCGCCAAGCGGACGGGATCGTAGACGACGCGCTTCTGCT
>DASYFD010000310.1:0-3919 GCA_036498625.1 Xanthobacteraceae bacterium
GCTCGCCATCGATCCGGCGCATCCGTTCCCGTTCATCTCCAATCTCGGCTTTACCATCGCGCTGCAGCTCGCGCGCGCGAGCGACGGCAAGCCGATGAATGCGCTCATCCGCATGCCCAACAAGGCCGAGCGCTTCATCCGTCTGCCGGCCCCCGAAGGCGTGTCGCGCGTGGTCACCATCGAGCAGGCGACCGGCCTGTTCATCGGGCGGCTGTTTCCGGGCTATGCCGTGAAGGGGCAGGGTGCCTTCCGGGTCATTCGCGATTCCGAGGTCGAGATCGAGGAGGAGGCCGAAGACCTGGTGCGGCTGTTCGAGACCGCGCTCAAGCGGCGGCGCCGCGGCTCGGTGATCCGTCTCGAGATCGAGGCCGCCATGCCGGCGGAGCTGCGACGCTTCGTGGCGCGCGCGCTCGCGGTCAGCGACGACGAGATCTTTTTGGTGGACGGCGTGCTGGCGCTCAACGAGCTGTCGCAGCTCACCAGCCTGGACCGGCCCGACCTCGAGTTCGTGCCCTATAATCCGCGCTTTCCAGAGCGCATCCGCGACCATGCCGGCAATTGCTTCGCCGCCATCCGGCAGAAGGACCTGATCGTCCACCACCCTTACGAATCCTTCGACGTGGTGGTTCAGTTCCTGCAGCAAGCCGCGCGCGACCCCGACGTGCTCGCCATCAAGCAGACGCTCTACCGCACCTCGGCCGAGTCGCCGATCGTGCGCACCCTGGTGGAGGCGGCGGAGGCCGGCAAGTCGGTCACCGCGCTGGTCGAGCTCAAGGCGCGCTTCGACGAGGAGGCCAATATCCGCTGGGCGCGCGACCTGGAAAGGGCCGGCGCTCAGGTGGTGTACGGCTTCATCGAGCTGAAAACCCATGCCAAGCTTTCGCTGGTGGTGCGCCGCGAAGGCGGCACGCTCGCGACCTATGTGCATGTGGGGACCGGCAACTACCACCCGGTCACCGCCCGCATCTATACCGACCTGTCGTTCTTCACCGCCGACTCCGTGATCGCCCGCGACGTCGCGCGCGTTTTCAACTACGTGACCGGCTATGCGGAGCCGGCCGAGCTGGAGAAGATGGCGGTCTCCCCGCTCACGCTGCGCCATCGCATCTGCGGGCACATCCGCGAGGAGATCGAGCACGCCCGGCACGGCCGTCCGGCGGCGATCTGGATGAAGGACAACGCGATGGTCGATCCCGAGATCATCGATCTGCTCTATGAGGCTTCGGGCGCCGGCGTCGCCGTCGATCTGGTGGTGCGCGGCATCTGCTGCCTGCGGCCGGGCCTGCCGGTCCTGTAGGAGAACATCCGCGTCAAATCGATCCTGGGACGCTTTCTCGAGCACAGCCGCATCTATTGTTTCGGCTCCGGCCACGGCCTGCCGAACCCCAAGGCCGCGGTCTACATCTCGTCCGCCGACATGATGCCGCGCAATCTCGACCGCCGGGTGGAGGTGCTCTGCCCGATACTCAATCCGACCGTGCACGAGCAGGTGCTCGAGCAGATCATGGTGGCCAATTTCAAGGATAACGAGCAAAGCTGGAAACTCTTGCCCGACGGCACCTCGAATCGCATAAAAGCCGCCGAGGGAGAGGAGCCCTTCAATGCCCACAAATATTTCATGACCAATCCGAGTCTTTCCGGACGTGGCAAATCGCTCAAAGAATCGTCGCCGCGCAGCCTCATCCGTCGGCTTGATTGAAGCCAGACGGCGCAGGCTCGCCGAGGCGGAGCCGGCGCAAGGCCGGCTCGACCATGGTCCGCCGGTCGCGGTGATCGACCTCGGCTCGAACTCGGTGCGCCTGGTGGTCTACGAGGGGCTGACCCGCAGCCCCACCCCCATCTTCAACGAAAAGGTGCTGGCCGGGCTCGGCCGCGAGGTGCAGTCGACCGGGTTGTTGGCTGCCGACGCGGTAGAGAAGGCGCTGGCAGCGCTCCGCCGGTTTCGCCTGCTGTGCGATCGCATCGAGGTGCCGCAGCTGTTCGTGCTGGCGACCGCCGCTTGCCGGGACGCGACCAATGGCAAGGCCTTCATCGCCGAGGCGGAGCGCGTCTGCGGCACCAAGATCGCGTTGGTTTCCGGCAAGCGCGAGGCCGAGCTGAGCGCGCTCGGGGTGGTGTCCGGCTTCCATCGGCCCGACGGCATCGTGGGCGATCTCGGCGGCGGCTCGCTCGAGCTCACCGACATCCGCGGCCTTCGCGTCAAGCCCGGCGTCACGCTGCCGCTCGGCGGGTTGGCGCTGCAGGACATTTCCTCGAAATCGCTCAAGAAGGCCGAGAAGATCGTCAAGAAGGCGCTCGCCGGCGCGGAGGTGCTCGAGGCCGGCACTGGCCGCACATTCTACGCGATCGGCGGCACCTGGCGCTCGCTCGCCCGCCTGCACATGTGGCAAACCGGCTATCCGCTCCACGTCATGCATGGCTACGTGATCCCGGCCCGCGAGGCGCTCGACTTCTCCGGCCTGGTGCACCGGGTCAATGCCGAGACGCTGTCGCAGATCGAGGTGGTGGCCGATGCCAGGCGGCCGCTGCTGGCCTATGCGGCGCTCGTGCTCGAGCACCTGGTGCGGCTGGCGCGGCCGAAGGACGTGGTGATCTCGGCGCTCGGCGTGCGCGAGGGCCTGCTCTATTCGCTGCTCGCCGAGGAGGAACGGCGCAAGGATCCGCTGCTCGCAGCTGCCGGCGAGCTCAATCTGCTGCGCTCGCGCTCGCCCGCCCATGGCGAGGAGCTGATCACGTGGACCGATCGCTTCATCGCCTCTTCCGGGCTCGACGAAACCCCCGACGAGCGACGGCTGCGGCACGCAGCCTGCCTGCTGGCCGATATCGGCTGGCGCGCGCATCCGGATTATCGCGGCGAGCAATCGCTCAATATCATCGCCAATGCGGCGTTCGTGGCGATCGACCATCCGGGCCGCACCTTCCTGGCGCTGGCGGTGTTCTTTCGCCATGTCGGGCTGATCGATGAGGAGCTGTCGCCACGGCTGCGCGAACTCGCCTCGACCCGGGTGCTGGACCGCGCCCGCGTGCTGGGCGCGGCACTGCGCGTGGCCTATCTGGTCTCTGCCTCGACCACCGGCGTGTTGCCCAAGACCCCCATGCTGGTCGAGCGCGGCCGGCTGGTGCTGCGCTTCAAGAACGGGCTCAAGGATCTCGCCGGCGAGCGGGTGTTCGTGCGCCTGCGCCAACTCGCGCGCCTGATCGGCCGCGAGCCGGTGATGGAGACCGGGTAGGGCCGCGGCAAGACGGCGGCGAGCGGGCGGCCACGAGGGCCGCCCCTACGTCATCGATTCTCCGCCGTCTTGACTGGTAACGCCTGCGGCGCGAGACTCGCCACAAATCCAGCCGCGCACTCTTGAAGCTCGCTGGACCAACCAGATTTGCGCCGACGCCATCCCGGTTCGGACGCAACCGCGCGGAGGGCGCCCCATGCCGAAACGCCGAAATTCCCCTGATGTTGCGCGTCGCAATTTCCTCAAAGGCGCGAGCTTGGTTGGCGCCGCGGCGCTCACGCCCGCTGCCGCCAACGCGCAGGTCGCCGCACCCAAGCCCGACCTCAAGGCCGCCGTGCCGGGACCACGGCTGATCGCGGCCGAGACCCAGGCGCCCTCGAAGGATCCGGTCACCCAGACCTCTGGCGGCGGCGACTTCATGGTGGACGTGCTCAAGACGCTCGAAATGGATTACTGCGCGATCAATTGCGCCTCGAGCTTCCGCGGCATCCAGGAGGCCATGATCAATTACGGCAACAATACCAAGCCCGAGATCCTTACCTGTACGCATGAGGAGATCGCGGTCGCCATGGCGCACGGTTACGCCAAGATCGAAGGCAAGCCGATGGCCATGATGTGCCACGGCGTGGTCGGCCTGCAGCACGCCGCGATGGCGCTCTACAATGCCTGGTGCGATCGCGTGCCGGTCT
>DASYFD010000311.1:0-7191 GCA_036498625.1 Xanthobacteraceae bacterium
CGGTGATCTTGCCCATTCCTACTCCGCCGCCTGCATGGTGCGCGCCTTCTCCATCTCGGCGAGCGCGCGGCGGTATTCGATCGGCATCACCTTGCGGAACATCGGGCAATACTTGTCCCACTCCGCCAGGATGGTGGCGGCGCGCACCGAGCCGGCGAGACGCGCGTGCCGCGTGATCAGCAGGTGCAGCCGCTGCGCATCGAATCTCGTCATGTCGGTCATGATCTCGACCAGCCCATGCGATTCGAGATCGCGGATATGGTGATACTCGCGCTCATTGATCTCCTCTTCCTGCGGCATCGGCTCGAGCTCGATCATGGCGAGATTGCAGCGCGAGTTGAATGTGCCGTCGTCGTCGAGCACGTAGGCGATGCCGCCCGACATGCCGGCCGCGAAGTTGCGCCCGGTACGCCCCAGCACCACCACGATGCCGCCGGTCATGTATTCGCAGCAATGGTCGCCGGCGCCCTCGACCACCGCGATGGCGCCCGAGTTGCGCACCGCGAAGCGCTCGCCGGCGATGCCGCGGATATAGCACTCGCCCTCGATGGCGCCGTACAGCACCGTGTTGCCGACAATGATCGATTCCTCGGGCACGATGCCGGAATCGATCGCCGGCCGCACCACGATGCGGCCGCCCGAAAGGCCCTTGCCCACATAGTCGTTGGCCTCGCCTTCGAGCTCGAAGCTGACCCCGCGCGCGAGCCACGCCCCGAAGCTCTGACCGGCGGTGCCGGTGAACTTCACCTGGATGGTGTCGGCCGGTAGCCCTTCGTGGCCGTAGCGCTTGGCGATCGCGCCCGACAGCATGGCGCCGGCGGTGCGGTCGGTGTTGCGGATCGTGGTCGCGATGCGCACCGGCGCACCGCGGTCGAGCGCGGACTGTGCGTCGGCGATCAGGCGGCGGTCGAGGATGCCGTGGATCTTGTGATCCTGCGCCTCGCTTCTGTGGATGGCGACGCCGGCGCCCGCCTGCGGCTTGAAGAACAGCTTGGAGAAGTCGAGCCCCTCGGCCTTCCAGTGCTCGATGACCTGGCGCCGGTCGAGCATCTGCATCTGCCCGATCATCTCGTCGAAGGTGCGGAAACCCATGGCCGCCATCAGCTCGCGCACCTCTTCGGCAACGAAGAAAAAGAAGTTGATGACGTGCTCGGGCTGCCCCTGGAAGCGCTTGCGCAGGAACGGATCCTGGGTGGCGACCCCGACCGGGCAGGTGTTGAGATGGCACTTGCGCATCATGATGCAGCCGGCGGCGATCAGCGGCGCGGTCGAGAAGCCGAATTCGTCGGCGCCCAGGAGCGCGCCCACCACCACGTCGCGACCGGTGCGGATGCCGCCGTCGACCTGCACGGTGATGCGCCCGCGCAACCGATTGGCGACCAGGGTCTGGTGTGTCTCGGCAAGCCCGATCTCCCAGGGCGAGCCCGCGTGCTTGATCGAGGTAAGCGGCGAGGCGCCGGTGCCGCCCTCGAACCCTGCGATAGTCACGTGATCGGCACGCGCCTTGGAGACGCCGGCCGCGACCGTGCCGACGCCGACCTCGGAGACCAGCTTCACCGATACCAATCCGTCCGGATTGACGTTCTTGAGGTCGAAGATCAGCTGCGCCAGATCCTCGATCGAATAGATGTCGTGATGCGGCTGCGGCGAGATCAAGCCGACGCCCGGAGTCGAATGGCGCACCTTGGCGATGATCTCGTCGACCTTGTGCCCGGGCAATTGGCCGCCTTCGCCCGGCTTGGCGCCCTGCGCCATCTTGATCTGCATCATGTCGGAATTGACCAGATACTCGGTCGTGACCCCGAAGCGGCCCGAGGCCACCTGCTTGATGGCCGAGCGCATGGAATCGCCGTTCTCCAGCGGCTTGAACCGATCCGCCTCCTCGCCGCCTTCTCCGGTGTTCGAACGGCCGCCGATCCGGTTCATGGCGATCGCGAGCGTGGTATGGGCCTCGCGCGAGATCGAGCCGAACGACATGGCGCCGGTCGCGAACCGGCGCACGATCGCTGCGGCGGGCTCGACCTCCTCGATCGGGACCGGCTTGCGGCCGTCATCCTCGGCATTCTTGATCTTGAACAGGCCGCGGATGGTCAGCAGGTTCTCCTGCTCGTTGATGATCTTGGCGAAGGCGCGGAATTTTTCGTAGGAGTTGCCGCGCACCGCATGCTGCAGCGCCGCCACCGTCGTCGCCGTCCAGGCGTGATCCTCGCCGCGCTGGCGGAACTGATAGTCGCCGCCGACGTCGAGCGCGTTGCGGTAGATCGGGGCGTTGCCGAAGGCGTCGCGGTGCCGCCGCACGGTCTCCTCGGCGATCTGCGCGAGGCCGACGCCCTCGATGCGGGTGGCGGTACCGGTGAAATACTCCGCGACGAAATCGGACTTCAAGCCGACTGCATCGAAAATCTGCGCTCCGCAATAGGACTGGTAGGTCGAGATGCCCATCTTGGACATCACCTTGAGGATGCCCTTGTCGATCGACTTGATGTAGCGCTTGACGACCTCCTTCTCCTCGAGCTTCGCCGGGAGCTCGTCGTTCATGGCGATGAGCGTCTCGAAGGCGAGATAGGGGTTGATCGCCTCGGCGCCGTAGCCGGCCAGGCAGCAGAAATGATGCACCTCGCGCGGCTCGCCGGTCTCCATCACCAGGCCGACCGTGGTGCGCAGGCCCTGGCGGATGAGGTGGTGATGCGCCGCCGCGCAGGCCAGCAACGACGGGATCGGGATGTTGTCGGCGCCGGCCCGCCGGTCCGACAGGACGATGATGTTGATGCCTTCGCGGACCGCCGCTTCCGCGCGCGCGCATAGCGCGTCGAGCGCGTCCTTGAGGCCGGCCGCGCCGGTCTCGACCGGCCAGGTGGTGTCGAGCGTGCGCGACTTGAAATGGCTGTCGCCGATCTCGGAGATGGCGCGGATCTTCTCCAGGTCGGCGTTGGTGAGGATCGGCTGGCGCACCTCGAGGCGCTTGTTGGTCGAGCCTTCCTCGAGCGTGAACAGGTTCGGCCGCGGCCCGATGATCGAGACCAGGCTCATCACCAGCTCTTCCCTGATCGGGTCGATCGGCGGGTTGGTCACCTGCGCGAAATTCTGCTTGAAATAGGTGAACAGCAGCTTGGATTTGCTCGACAGCGCCGAGATCGGCGAATCGTTGCCCATCGAGCCGATCGCCTCCTCGCCCAGCGTCGCCATCGGGGTCATCAGGATCCGCAGGTCTTCCTGGGTGTAGCCGAACGCCTGCTGGCGATCGAGCAGCGCGAGGTTCGAGAGCGCCGCCTCATGCGCCACCGCGGGCAGATCCTCGAGCACGATCTGGTTGCGATCGAGCCATTGCTTGTAGGGATGGCGGCGCGACAGCGTCGCCTTGAGCTCCTCGTCCGGAATGAGGCGGCCCTCGTCGAGATCGACCAGCAGCATCTTGCCGGGCTGCAGCCGCCACTTGGTGACGATGTCCTTCTCCTGGATCGGCAGCACGCCCATCTCGGAGGCCATGATGATGCGCTCGTCGCGGGTGACGAAATAGCGCGCCGGGCGCAGGCCGTTGCGATCGAGCGTGGCGCCGATCTGCCGGCCGTTGGTGAACGCGATGGCAGCCGGGCCGTCCCACGGCTCCATCAGGGCGGCGTTGTACTCGTAGAAGGCGCGCCGTTCCTCGTCCATCAGCGGATTGCCGGCCCAGGCCTCCGGAATGAGCATCATCATGGCGTGGGCGAGCCCATAGCCGCCCTGCACCAGGAACTCGAGGGCATTGTCGAAGCAGGCGGTATCGGACTGGCCCTCGTAGGAGATCGGCCAGAGCTTGCCGATCTCCTCGCCGAACAGCGGCGACGACACCGAGCCCTGGCGCGCCGCCATCCAGTTGAGATTGCCCCGCAGCGTGTTGATTTCGCCGTTGTGGGCCACCATCCGGTAGGGATGCGCCAGCGACCAGGTCGGGAACGTGTTGGTGGAGAAGCGCTGATGCACCAGCGCGAGCGCGCTCATGAAATCCGGCTCGCTCAGATCGGGATAATAGGTGCCGAGCTGGTCCGCGAGAAACATGCCCTTGTAGATGATGGTGCGACAGGAGACCGAGACCGGGTAATAGCCGGCAAAGCGTCGCTCGCGCCGCTGATAGATCGCATGCGAGATCGATTTGCGCAGCAGATAGAGGCGTCGCTCGAACTCTGTCTCGTCCTTGATCTTCTTGCCGCGACCGATGAACACCTGCTGGTGCACGGGCTCGGTCGGCTTGACCGATTCGCCGAGCGTCGAGTTGTCGACCGGCACGTCGCGCCAGCCCAGCAAGATCATGCCCTCGCGCTTGACCACCTCGGCGTAGATGTCGCGGATCACCTGCCGCCAGTCGGGGTCGCGCGGCATGAACAGGGCGCCGACCGCGTATTCGCCGGGCGCCGGCAGACGGAAGCCGAGCTTGTCGGCGGCCGCGGAAAAAAACGCATGCGGGATCTGCACCAGGATTCCGGCGCCGTCGCCGGCGCGCGGATCGGCGCCTACGGCACCGCGATGCTCGAGATTGCAGAGGATGGAGAGCGCGTCCTCGACGATCTGGTGGGATTTGCGGCCCTTGATGTCGGCGATGAATCCGACCCCGCAGGAGCCTTTGCCGAGCGCCGGATCGTAGAGACCCTGCACCGCAGGAAGCTCGGCGCCAGCCTGGTTGGCAGCGCGGGCCGCGACGGGGACCGACGTGGAATTGATCGGACCTGCGCTCCGCCTGGCGCCCGATCCCAGCCTTGCTTCGCCTTTCCCGATCACGCCCATCTCGAACCTCGCGTCCTGCACCGGCACCATGGGCCGGGCCTGCGGCGCACCTTGCGCGTTCCGCGGCGCTGATCCGCGCCGCAGGCCAGAGGCTTGCTCTGGTCTCTGGTCATTGGCAGCCTTTTCGCCCGATCGTCGCTCGGCTCGGGCGCGTGGCTGCTCATCATCAGGCGGCACGGCGATGCCCCGGCCCCATCGCGCATTGCCCGCCGAAAAGTCCAGTCACCCATGCCCCGGCGCCACCCGCCGCCGCGGCCAGAAGGTACCCACTGGGTCAGCAACACTGTCCTAACGTAACCTGCCAAATTTTAGCCACGTAGACAAGCGTTCGCCTATCGCTAAATTTACATTCCGCTTCTTTCATTTGCCTCTGCGGGCTCGAGGGCTTCCGGCGCGAAGACCCAGTCCCGAAATCTCATGACCCGAGCGGCCGTGGTTGTCCGGAGAACGCCCGGGCCGGTATCGCCATGCCGCCGGTGCGACCCGTGGACCATGCCGTCGGATCGATCCATGCATGCAGCGTGCCGTTCGCTGCCGATTTCCGCCGGCCGCCCGTTCAGTGCGGCGGCCCTTTTTTGTGGCGGCGGCATGTCGGCGGTTGCCTGATTTTGGTCGTGAGCAGCTTTTAGCTTGCGGCGGTTGAACAGCGGAGGGGTGTCTTGAAAAAACAACTCGCCATCTGGGCCGGGCTCTGGCTCATCGGACTTGGAGCCGCCGGAACCGCCGGGGCGCAAGCCGTTTATGCGGGTCCCGGCTTGTCCGATCCGGCGCTGCCGCCCTACGAGATCATGTCCATTGTGCGCTCGACCGGGCTGGCGCCGTTGACGCGCCCGATGCGGCGCGGCCCGTACTATGTGCTGGTGGCGGTCGATCGGGTCGGCCGGCAAATGCGCGTCGTCGTCGATGCCCAGCTCGGCGATATCGTCAACCTGCGCCCGGCCCTGGCAGCCGGCTCCTATAGTCCTGAGTTCGGGCGTCCCTATGGGCCGCCCGGTGTGGCGGCGGCTCCGCCCGACACCACCGGGGCGACGGGCTACGGTGCGCGCCCAGGCGGCGACCCGCGTCCAAGCGGTGACCCGCGTTCAAGCGACCCCTATGCCACACATCCAAGCGCGGAGAACGCGCTGCCGCCGACGCCGCCTCGCCCGCTTCCCAGCGCCCGCGTGAACGCGCCGCCGCCCAGCGCTGCCGCGCCGCCGCCCAGCGCTGCCGCGCCGCCGCCCAGTGCCGCGCCGCCGCCGACCCGGCTGGCTGTCGCCGAGCCGGCACTGCCGCCGCCTCCACCGCTGCCGCGTCCGCGGCCCAAAGTGGCACTGAACGAGGCGCCCGCCGCCTCGCCCGCCGAGGCTCTTGCGCCACCGCCACCGCCAAAGCCGGCAGTTCCTACTGCGGCGCCGTCAGCTGCGGCGAACGCAGCCGATGAAGCGGCGAAATCGATCGAGTAGCGGGTAAAAAATGCGCCCCGGAAAGATCCGGGGCGCTGCTTGCGATCAGACCGGCCGAAGTGAGCCGATGCAGTGACGTCTCAAGCCGCCTTGGCTTCCACCAGGCCGGCCTTGCCGTTGCCGATCGGGACCTGACGCGGCTTGCTGGCCTCAGGGACCTCGCGCGTCAGCTCGACGTGCAATAGCCCGTTCTCGAGATGGGCACCCTTGACCTCGACATGATCGGCGAGCTGGAACACGCGCTCGAAGGCGCGCGCCGCGATGCCCTGATAGAGCACCTCGCCGTTCTTCTCGTCGGTCTTGGTCTGCTTGTCGCCCCGAATGGTCAGGGTGTTTTCCTTGGCCACGATGGTGAGCTCGGGCTCGGAGAACCCGGCGACCGCCACGCTGATGCGATAGGCGTTCTCGCCGGTCCGTTCGATATTGTAGGGCGGGTAGGTGGGCGCCGAACCGTCGAAGCCGGCCACCTGGTCGAGCAACGAGAACACCCGGTCGAAGCCGACGGTCGAGCGATAGAGGGGAGCAAGATTGAAAGTTCGCATGGCATATCCTCCGCGTGAGCGAGATGCAGATGGTCCGCCGAATGGCCGGACCGGTTTCACGTCCGTGCGGCCCACCATGGGGCCCGCACAGGCAAAATGTGGGAAGCGGGTCGGCCCTTTGCAAGGGAGCCTAAGCCCTTCGCGGCGCGGTGGTTTTCGCTCTCTCCTGGGCCGGCCGATCGGGCGCGCCGCGCTGGGTCTGAGCGGCCGGATCCGCAATAATGCGAACAGCGCATTGAGCCAAAACGATGTGCTGATATAACGCCGACGACTCGCCGCCCTGGCGCGGACATGCAGCTTTCCTACAATGACTCTCGTCTCGATCCCTGCCAATCCGGCGCCCGAGGACGTGGTGACCGGAACCTTGAAGACTCCCGACGGCGTCTCGTTGCGCTTTGCGCGCTGGGCGCCGCCGCCGGGACGCAAGGGCACCGTGTGCTTGTTCC
>DASYFD010000312.1:0-16251 GCA_036498625.1 Xanthobacteraceae bacterium
CGCGAGATGGGCAAGGCGATGATGGGTACCGGCGAAGCGTCCGGCGAGAAGCGCGCGCTCGCCGCCGCCGAAGCCGCGATCTCCAATCCGCTGATCGACGATAGCTCGATGAAGGGCGCCAAGGGCCTGCTGATCTCGATCACCGGAGGCCGCGATCTCACGCTCTACGAGGTGGACGAGGCCGCGACCCGCATCCGCGAGGAGGTCGATCAGGACGCCAACATCATCGTGGGCGCGACCTTCGACGAGAATCTCGAAGGCATCATCCGGGTGGCGGTGGTCGCGACCGGCATCGATCAGGCAGCCTCTGGACGCCCGGTATCGGCGCCCGAGACCCGCCTGGCCGAGATCGCGCACAAGCTGCGCAGCGATCAGCAGCGTCTCACCGAGCGGGTGGAGCGCACCGAGCTGCCGCGCGCGGTCGCGCCGCCGGCTCAGGCTTCCGCAGCGATGTCCCACGGGGTCGAATCGGCCGCCCGGGCAGCGGTGGCGGCAGCCGTTCTCCCCATCACCTCGATCGAAGACGTCACGATCCGCCCGATGCAGCCCAAGCCGTCCCTGTTCCCGGAAGCGGCCGAGAATGAGCCGGCTGCCCCCGAGCCGGCTTTGCCGCGGGCCTTCATTCCCCCGGCCCCGGAACGCCCGGGCAATCGTCCGCAACGGATGCCGCGAATCGATGAGCTGCCGCTCCCGGCCCAGAACGAGCTGCGCGCGCAGCAGGGTGACGGGCCGGAGCATCCCGAGAAGCGCCGGATGAGCCTGCTGCAGCGGCTCGCCACCGTCGGCCTCGGCCGCCGTGAAGAAGCAACGGAAGAGGCCCCAGCTCCGGTCAGCCGTCCGCCGCGTCCGGTTCCGCGGCCCGCCGAGCGGGCGCCGCAGCAACGCCCAGTTCCCCGGCCCGCAGAAGTCCGCGGACCGGACCCGGTCTCGGATTATGCCCGGCGCCCGGCGCACCAGGCGCTCGACCAGCACGGGCGTCAGGGTCCTGTGCACAATTCCCCCGAGGAGGATCATCTCGACATCCCGGCCTTCCTGCGTCGGCAGGCGACCTGACGGCCGCCCGCCGGCGGCTCGGCCTTGCGTTCCGAGCCGCCGCGGCCAGGGTCGTCTGCGGGCGCCGATGGTGCTCGTAACAAATTGAAATGGATTGACAATTTTCGGAGAACCGGGGAGACCGATGGGGGCGTCTCTGAACCCGCTTCAGGACCGCAAGCGGGCCCTTCGTTCGGCTCCGGTCCCGATTTGCGACACCGCCACGGCGCGAATACGGCCGCATCATGGTAACAGTCGGTAAAAAAGCGTGAATTGGAACTACCGGCCGCCGCCGTTAAGCTTCTTTTGCCAAAAGGGGTTTGGCGGGGGGTCCGGAATCAGTGCCTGTGCGCGGCCTACGAGTTCGCAGTGGTGTTGATTCCCATCAGCAACGTGATGACGACCCCAAGGGTCTCGTCGGCAATCGGTCCTGAGTTGCGGGATACCGGGTGCCAGCGGGTGGGTGGAACGGGGTCATGAAGTTCGGCAGGCAAACCACGCTTCGCGACCAGGCCGTGCTCAACGGCATCGGTGTGCATTCGAGCCTGCCCGTCACCTTGACCCTGCATCCTGCGGAAGCCAATTCCGGACTGAGGTTCATCCGCTGCGGCTTTGGCGGCGGGCGCGGCCGCGAAATCCGTGCCGAGATCGGTGCGGTCACGGCCACCGAGTTTGCCACCGTGCTGGGCGACGCGTCCGGTCCCTTGGTTTCGACCGCCGAGCACGTGCTGGCGGCGTTGCGCGGGTTGGGCGTCGACAATGCGGTTGTCGAGATCGACAGTCCCGAGGCCCCGATCATGGACGGCAGCGCGGCCCCCTTCGTGGCGGCGATCGATCAGGTCGGCCTCGAATCCCTCGACGCACCGCGCCGTTTCATCCGCGTGCTCAAGCCGGTCCGGGTCGCGCTGCAGGACGCCTATGGGGAGTTCCGGCCTTATGCGCGCGGCTTCCGGGTCGAGGCCGAGATCGCATTCGATCATCCGGCGATCGGGCGGCAATCGCTCGCCCTCGACGTGCGGCCCGACACCTTCCGGCGCGAAATCGCGCGGGCACGGACCTTCGGCTTCATGCGCGATGTCTCCAAGCTGTGGAGCGCCGGCTATGCGCTGGGCGCCTCGCTGGAGAACACGCTCGTGGTCGCCGAGAATCGCGTGCTCAATCCGGAAGGCCTGCGTTTCCGGGACGAGTTCGTTCGCCACAAGATGCTGGATGCCATCGGCGACCTGGCGCTCGCCGGCGCCCCGTTGCTCGGCGTCTATCGCACTGTACATGGCGGCCACAAGCTCAACTACGCGGCACTCTCGGCCTTGATGGCGGATACCAGCGCCTGGGTGCTGACCGAGGGCGAGCCGGCTTGGCCCGCGCGCAGCCATGCCGACCTCACCAGCGGGCTGATGGCGCCCGCTTTTGCCCCGGACGTCTCCTGACCCCCCGCTGGCGGCCTTGCGGGTTGCCACATTTGGGGCGGATTGTCCGCATAATTGCTTCGTCAATCGGGGGTTATCGGATAGACCTTGGGGCCGGGGACGGGTCTGGGCGTCCGACTTGGGTTTTGGGGGATTCATCTGATCAATGGCGTGGGCACCGCGTGACTCGAGCCGGAGTAACCGACGCGCCGCCGTGGTGGCGCGGGCCATCGCGCTTGTCTTCGTGCTGGGGCCGCTCGGAGCCTGCAGCACGGTAAGCGATTTCTTCGCCTCGAAGGATGACGACAATTACGTCGAGGAGCCCGCCGACAAGCTCTACAACGAGGGGCTTTATCTCCTCAACGACAAGCACGAATTCAAGTCGGCGGCAAAGAAGTTCGAGGAGGTCGATCGCCAGCATCCGTATTCCGACTGGGCGCGCAAATCGCTGATCATGACCGCCTTCGCCTATTTCCAGGGCGGCGACTACGACGAATCGATCACCGCCGCCAAGCGCTACGTCACCCTTCATCCGGGCAGCGCGGACGCCGCCTACGCGCAATTTCTCATCGGATCTTCCTACTTCGACCGGATACCGGACATTTCGCGCGATCAGGATCGCGCCGAGAAGGCGGTTGCCGAGCTGCAGGAGGTCATTCGCAAATTCCCCAACACCGAATATGCGGTCGCGGCCAAGAAAAAGATCGATATCGCGCGCGATCAGCTCGCCGGCAAGGAGGTCGATATCGGGCGCTGGTACATGCAGAAGAAGGATTACACCGGTGCCATCAACCGCTTCAAGGTGGTGGTGACCCGCTATCAGACCACGCGCCATGTCGAGGAAGCGCTGATGCGGCTCACCGAGGCCTATATGACGCTCGGCATCGTCGACGAAGCGCAGACCTCCGCCGCCGTGCTCGGCCACAACTTCCCGGACAGCCCGTGGTACCAGGACGCCTACAATCTGGTGAAGGCGCGTGGCCTGGAGCCGACCGAGAACAAGAAGTCCTGGATCAGTCGGGCGTTCAAGATCAGCTAGCCGGCATTTTCGGGAAAGTGCCCGTCTGCTCAAGCGCGCACCACCGGACATGAAGCTCACCGCGCCCGACTCGCCATGCTGACCCGTCTCTCGATCCGCGACATTGTTCTGATCGATCGCCTCGATCTCGACGTCACCTCGGGCCTGTCCGTGCTGACCGGCGAGACCGGTGCCGGCAAATCGATCCTGCTCGACGCCTTTGCGCTGGCGCTGGGCGCCCGCGGCGACGTCGCGCTGGTGCGGCAGGGCGCCGAGAAGGGGCAGGTGACCGCCGCCTTCGAGCTGCCGGGCGACCATCCGGTGCGCACCCTGATGGCGGCAAACGACATCGCGGCCGACGACGAGTTGATCCTGCGCCGGGTGCAGTTCGCGGACGGCCGCACCCGCGCTTTCGTCAACGATCAGCCCGTCAGCGTGCAGGCCTTGAAGATCCTCGGTGCGGCGCTGGTCGAGATCCATGGGCAGCACGACGAGCGTGCCCTGGTCGATGCCGCCACCCATCGCCGGCTGCTCGACGCCTTCGGGGGCCTCGACCGCGAGGCCGAGGCGATCGAGCTCTTGTGGAAGGAGCTGCGCGAGCGCGAGGCCGCGCTGGTCGCGCAGCGGGCCGAGGTGGAGCGTGCGCAGCGCGAAGCCGAATGGCTGCGCCATGCAGCTGCGGAGCTTTCGCAGCTCGCCCCGCAGCAGGCGGAGGAGACCACGCTGGCGGAGCGGCGCAGCGCCATGATGCAGGCCGAGAAGGTCGCCGGCGACCTGCGCGACGCCCACGAGGCTGTGGCCGGTCACGAGTCGCCGGTGCCCGCGCTCGCGGCCGCCGCCCGCCGCCTGGAGCGGCGCGGCGCCCAGGTCCCCGGGCTGGTCGAGCCGGCCCTCAAGGCTCTCGATGTCGCCCTGTCGGCCATCGAGGAGGCGCGCGCGCATCTCGACACGGCGCTGCGCATTGCCGACCACGATCCCAAGGAGCTGGAGCGGATCGAGGAGCGCCTGTTCGCGCTGCGCGCCGCGGGCCGCAAGTACAATGTGCCGGTCGATGCGCTGGCGGCGCTGGCAACCCGCTATGACGCCGACCTCGGCCTCATCGACGCGGGCGCGCGACAGCTCGCCGAGCTCGAGGCCGCCGCCAGTCAGGCGCAGGAGCGCTATCGCGCGGCCGCGACGGCGTTGTCCGGCCGGCGCAAGGGCGCGGCCGAGAAGCTCGACCGCGCCGTCAATGCCGAGCTCAAGCCCCTGAAGCTCGATCGCGCCCGCTTCTCGACCGAGATCGCCAGCGATCCGCAGACGCCCGGCCCGCACGGCATCGACCGCATCGAATTCTGGGTGCAGACCAATCCGGGCACCCGGCCCGGCCCGCTGATGAAGATCGCCTCGGGGGGGGAGCTCGCGCGTTTCCTGCTGGCCCTCAAGGTGGTGCTGGCGGATCGCGGCTCGGCGCCCACTCTGGTCTTCGATGAGGTCGATACCGGGGTCGGCGGCGCGGTGGCGGACGCGATCGGGGTGCGCCTGGCGCGGCTTGCCCGCCGCGCCCAGGTGGTGGCGGTGACCCATGCCCCGCAGGTCGCCGCCCGCGCCGACCGGCATTTGCTGATCACCAAGAGCGCGCTCGACAAGGGCAAGCGGGTGGCGACCCGCGTGGTCGAGGTGGCGGCCGACAAGCGCCGCGAGGAGATCGCCCGCATGCTCGCCGGCGCCGAGATCACCGCCGAGGCGCGCGCCGCCGCCGAGCGCCTGATCAAGGCGGCGGAGTAAACGGTCGGCTGCGGTTCAGCCGCCCGGCACCGCGACGACGATCTTCTCCAGGGCCGGCACGTCCGGCTCCAGCTTCTGCTTTCCGGACGGAATGCCGTTGAACGCGAGAATATAGGCCACGATGTCGATATAGGTCTGGTCGTCCAGGCTGCCCGCATTGCCATACGGCATGGTGCTGCGAATCTGCTCATAGCGGTTCGCGACCGTCTTGCCGTTCCAACCGAACTTGAACGCGCCTTCGGTGAGATCGGGAGCCTCGGGCTCGGTGCTGTGAAGATCGGCGCCATGGCAGGTCGCGCATCTCGCCTGAAAGGCGCTCTCGCCGTTCTTGGCCTGCTCGGCGGTAAAAACGCCGCTCGCGGTCGATGTCTTGCCGGCCTGCTGCGCCTGCGTCAGGGAGGTCGCGACGAACACGAGCAAAGCGGCGGTCATGAGCATTTTCATTTTTGATATTCCCAAGTGTCATTCCCCCCCGATCGGGTCATTGGCATTCGCACGTCCCCCGGATCAGGGCGGTCTCCTTCTCCCCGCGCGCGGGGAGAAGGTCGGGATGAGGGGGCGCTTCCGCGAGTCTGAGCTTGTGGAAACGCCCCCTCACCGGGCCGAAATCCGGTTTTCCGCAGTGCTTGCGGCCCTCTCCCCGCGCGCGGGGCGAGGGAAGCTGTGCTGCCCGGCAAAGGCAGCAAGTGTCAAAGACGGTACACCAGGCCTGGCACTGCTACGCATCGAATGGTGTGAGCCTCACGCGCGCCGCACCATCCCCGGCACCAGCTGCTTGAGCGAGGGCGCGCCGACCTGCTGCATGGCGGCGAGCAGCTCGATGCGCAGCAGCTCGAGCACGCGCTCGACGCCGGGCTCGCCGAAGGCGCCGAGCCCCCACAGATAGGGCCGCCCGACTGCCACGCCCTTGGCGCCCATGCACAGCGCCTTGACGATGTCGGTGCCGCGGCGGAAGCCTGAGTCGATCAGGACCGGCATGCTGCCGGAGGCCTCGATGATTTCCGGCAGCGAGTCGATGGTGGAGCGGCCGGCCTCGTCGGCGCGCCCGCCGTGGTTGGAGACGATGATGGCATCGATGCCGGAATCCGCCGCGATCTTGGCGTCCTCCCAGGCCAGGATGCCCTTGAGCACGATCTTCATCTTGGTCACGTCGCGCAGCCGCTTGATGTAGTCCCAGGACATGGTGGAGGATTGGATATTGCTGAGCCCGCTCAGGTCGACGCCGTCATACATAGGCTTGCTGATCTGCGCATTCGCCAGCGTGCTGTTGTCGTGGCAATCCGTGCATTTGCGCGGGTCGGTGCGCTGGAGGCGGAACAGGGTCTCCTGGTTGCGGCCGCCGCTGCGATCGACCGTCACCGCGACCGCCAGCGCGCCGGCCTTCTCGGCGCGCTGCACGTGGTGCTTGGCGACCTCGAACTTGTTGCTGGCATAGAGCTGATACCAGATCGGCTGCCCGCGTGCCGCCGTCACGTCCTCGATCGAGGTCGAGGCCTGGGTCGAGAGGATCATCAGATGGTTGCCGCTCTTGGCCGCCTTGGCGACGCCGATCTCGCCATCGGCGTGGTAGGCCTTGTGCCCGCCGGTCGGCGCCACGATGATCGGGGTCGCGTACTTCACGCCCAGGATGTCGGCGCTCATATCGACCTTGCTGACGTCGACCAGCCGCCGCGGCCGCAGCTGGAACTTCATGAAGCCCTCGCGGTTGGCGCGCAGCGTCACCTCATCGTCTATCCCCGACGCCATGTAGCCGAAATGTCCGGGCGGCACGTTCTTGTGCATCACCGGCTCGAAATCGAACACGCTGCTCGCCTCCTTCGGGGTGGCGATCAGGTGGTCGAGGTCGCGCGGCGCCCAGATCATCGGATCGGGCAGCCGCGAGGCGGTCTCGGCCGCGAAGGCCGCCAAAGTGCTGGATGCATAGAACGGGCTCGCAGCCAGGAATTGCAGAAAATGACGGCGGCTCGTGCGCGGATCGATAGTCGGCATATGGGTTATCCTCCCTTGCGAAGCTTCGTGCTGGCACCGGCGTTGCGGGTGCACCCCTCTTTCATCTTACATCGCCATGGGGGGCGGGGAAGGGGCCCAATGTGCATCGCCATGGCGGCTGCGTTCTGCTAATGTCTGGCCTTCGGAAGGTCGGTTGAAATCGCCAATAAACGGGAGGGATGAAATGTCGTTTCGTGTTCTATCAGTCGTGCTTGCCGCCGGGGCTGCGCTCGCGGCCGTGTCCGGGTCGCAGGTGGCGTCGCAAGGCAAGCCGCTCGACTTCGAAGCTTTCAAGACCCGCATCGAGCCGATCTTCCTGGAGCGGCGCGAAGGCCATGTGCGGTGCTACACCTGTCATTCGGAGAACAACAGCGCCTTCCATCTGGAACGGCTGCCGGAAGGCGCCAGCTTCTGGACCGACGAGCAGTCCCGCAAGAATTTCCAGAGCGTCTCCGGCCTGGTGGTTCCCAACGATCCGGCCTCCAGCCGCCTGCTGATCCATCCGCTCGCGCCGGAAGCCGGCGGCGATCTGTTCCATTCCGGCGGCCGGCAATTCGAGAACAAGAACGACCCGGACTGGAAGAAGCTGGCGCAGTGGGCGGGCGTGAACTAGCGCCGATCCGACGCCACGGCATGGGCGGCTGCCCAAAGAGGGCGGCCGATGTAGGGGCGGCCCTTGTGGCCGCCCTTTCTGCGCTCGCCGGGCGCCCACCGCCAGGGCGTTGACGCCCGTCTTCGACGGCCATGGGGCGCTCCTACAATGAAAAAAAGGGCGGCGCGTGGCGCCGCCCTCTATTTTGATGGCGCGCCCGTCGCGCGCCTATCGGTGCCGCGTCAGTTCATCACCAGGGTGTTGATGCGCTTGGGTACCTCGCCGACCGGGATGACCGCCTTGATCTTCATGCTCGCGGTGTCGATGGCGGTCACCGACCGCAGCCCGGAGTTGGAGATGTAGATGGTCTTGCCGTCCCCGTCGAACGTCACCCAGTTGGCGACCGAGCCGCCGAGCGGCTTGCCCGCCAGCTTGAGCTCAGGCAGCGTGATCTGGTTGATCAGCTTGAGGTCGGCGAGCGAATAGACGAACACGGCATTCTGCGGAATGCTGGTGACCCACAGGGTCTTGCCGTCCGGATGGACGCCGATTCCATGCGAGGGCGCGTCGAGCCGGCCCGCGTCCATGTCGACGCCGGTGTGCAGGTCGGGCAGCTTGATGCGGGCCACTTCCTCGCGCTTGGCGAAGTCGAGCACGGCGAAGCCGTCGAACGCGGCCAGCTGCACGAACACGCGCTTGGTCGAGCCGTCCGGATTGGCCTCGATCGTCATCGGGCGAACCCCGAGGTCGAACTGGTAGTCCCAGACTACCTCATAGGTCTTGGCGTCGACCACGGATACGAACTTCTTCGCCACCGAGCCGCAGATGACGTATTTCTGGTCGGGGGTCATATAGATGTTGTGCAGGCGGCCGCGCATCGGGACGCTCTTGACGATCGTCAGCGAGGTCGGATCGATCACATCGAGAAATGCCGGCTCGCGGGCGATGCCGACGAAGATGCGGCCGTCCTTCGCCACCGTGATGTTGTTGGGATGATTGGTCAGCTTGACCTTCTTGACCAGCTCGCCGCTCTTCTGGTCGAACACGTCCAGCGTGCTGTCGGATTCGTTGCTCACATAGACGCGCTTGCCGTCGGGCGAGAAGTTGATGCCGTGGGCCGCCTCGATGCCCTTGATGTTCTGCACGACCGTATTGGTCTCGGGGTCGATGACGTTGATGGCGTCGCCGGCGCTGTTGGTGATGTAGATGCGGCTGGTGCCGGCGCTGGCCGGAACGGCCGCGACAACGAGCGCAAGCCACGAGTATTTCAGGATGGTGCGGATGGCGGTCATGGACATTAAGCTCCTGCTGGGCGGGGCACCCCCCACGGTGACCGGGAGGGTAAGCGAAAGCATGCCCCGACTTCAAGGGAGTGTCGGGCACCCCGACCGGGCTTCGCGCCGGCGTCGGAATCACGCAATATTGCGGCCATGACCAAGAGCAATGCCAGGAACGATGCCGGCAAGACTGCCGTCGACGCGCTGACCGAAGCCGCCGCCAAGGCCGAGCTCAAGCGGCTGGCTGCCGAGATCGGCGAGCATGACCGGCGCTATTTCCAGGAGGACGCGCCGACCATATCGGATGCGGACTATGATGCCCTGCGGCGCCGCAACGAGGCAATCGAGGCCCGTTTCCCCCAGCTGGTGCGGCCGGATTCGCCGTCCAAGCGGGTCGGGTCGGCCCCGGCGGCCAAGTTCGCCAAGGTGCGGCACGCGGTGCCCATGCTGTCGCTCGGCAACGCCTTTGCGGCCGAGGACGTCGCCGAGTTCGTCAACCGGGTGCGCCGATTCCTGCGGCTCTCCGCTGAGGAGCCGATCGAGTTCACCGCCGAGCCGAAGATCGACGGGCTGTCCTGCTCGCTGCGTTACGAGGGTGGGACGCTGGTGAATGCTGCGACCCGCGGCGATGGCCTCGAGGGCGAGGATGTCACCGCCAATGTCCGCACCATGGGCGACATTCCGGATCGCCTGCGCGGCAAGTCCCTCCCGGCGGTCTGCGAGGTCCGCGGCGAGGTCTATATGAGCCACGCCGATTTTGCCGCCCTGAACGCCCGCCAGGCCGGGCAGGACCGCCAGATCTTTGCCAATCCGCGCAATGCCGCGGCGGGCTCGTTGCGCCAGCTCGATCCCGCCATCACGGCGGCGCGGCCGCTCAAGTTTTTCGCCTATGCCTGGGGCGAGATGAGCGCGATGCCGGCCGATACCCAGATGGGCATGCTGCAATGGCTCGCCCGCGCGGGCTTCACCACCAATCCGCTCACCCGCATCTGCACCAGCGCCGAGGAGCTGGTGGCCTTTCATGGCGAGATCGAGACCAGGCGCGCCACGCTCGGCTACGACATCGACGGCGTGGTCTACAAGGTCGATCGTCTCGACCTGCAGCAGCGGCTCGGATTCGTCTCGCGCAATCCGCGCTGGGCGATCGCCCACAAGTTTGCGGCCGAGAAGGCGACCACCGTCGTCAATGCGATCGACATCCAGGTCGGCCGCACCGGGGCGCTCACCCCGGTCGCCAAGCTGGCGCCGGTCACCGTCGGCGGCGTGGTGGTGTCGAACGCGACCTTGCACAACGAGGACGAGATCGCGCGGCTCGGCGTGCGGGTGGGCGACACGGTCACCATCCAGCGCGCCGGCGACGTCATCCCGCAGGTGCTGGGCGTGGTGGAGGACAAGCCCAGAGGCCCCAAGCCGTACCGGTTTCCCAAGGCCTGCCCGTGCCCGCTCAAGACCGCGGTGGTGCGCGAGGCCATCGCCGGGGGAGAGGAGGGGGCGCGCTCCCATTGCAGCGGCGAGTTCGCCTGCCCGCACCAGAAGATCGAGCATCTGAGGCATTTCGTCTCGCGGCGCGCCTTCGACATCGAGGGGCTGGGCGAGAGGCAGATCGCCCTGTTCTTCGAACAGGGCTGGATCAAGGAGCCGGCCGACATCTTCACGCTCGCGGCGCGCAACCGCGCGATCAAGCTCGAGGAGCAGGAGGGCTTCGGCGAGGTTTCGGTGCGCAATTTGTTCGACGCCATCGCGGCGCGGCGCGAAATCTCGCTCGAGCGTTTCATCTTCGCGCTCGGCATGCGCCAGGTGGGGGAGACCACGGCGCGAGCGCTGGCGCGCGGCTATGGCTCATGGGCGGCGTTTCACGACGCCGGCCTCAAGGTCGCGGCCGGCGATGAGGAGGCGCGCCTGGAGATGGACAGCCTCGACCAGATCGGGGACACCGTTATCGAGAGCTTGGCTGCCTATTTCGGCGAGGACCACAACCGCGGCATTGTCGAGCGTCTGACCGCGCAGGTCCGTATCCTCGACGCCGAAAAGCCGGCCGCAAGCTCGCCGGTCGCCGGCAAGACGGTGGTGTTCACCGGCTCGCTCGAGAAGATGACGCGCGACGAGGCCAAGGCCATGGCCGAGCGCTTGGGCGCCAAGACCGCCGGCTCGGTCTCGAAGAAGACGGATTATCTGGTGGCGGGCCCCGGTGCGGGCTCGAAGCTCACCAAGGCCGCCGAGGCGGGGGTCACGGTGCTCACCGAGGACGAGTGGTTTGCGCTGATCGGGGAGCGGCGGTGAAGGCATTCGAAGGCGCGGTGCGCCATAAACCGCTGCCTACGTTCTACCCGCGGCAATACTTGTTGAGCCAGTCGAGCGTGCGCTGCCAGGCAAGCTTGGCGGCAGCTTCGTCGTAACGCGGCGTCGTATCGTTGTGGAAACCATGGTTGGCTCCCATGTAGATATGACCTTCGTGCGGCACCTGCGCGGCGGTGAGCGCGGCATCGAAGGCAGGCCAGCCTGATGTGATGCGCGCATCATGCTCGGCGTAGTGGGCAAGGAGCGGCGCCTTGATCTTGCCGGCGTCCGCCGCGCCCGGCTGCCCGCCGTAGAATGAGACCGCGGCATCAATATCCGTTCCCATCTGCAGCGCCAATTGATTGGCCATGCCGCCGCCGAAGCAGAATCCGATGACGCCGATCTTGCCGGTGCAGCTCGGCGAGGTCTTGAGCCACAGCGCCGCGGCCCGGAAATCTTCCCGCATCTTGGCGGGATCGACTTTCATGAAAAGCTCGGCGCCCTTCTCATCGTCTCCCGGATATCCCCCGACCGGGCTCAGGCCATCGGGCGCCAGCGCGATGAAATCCGCCAAGGCGAGGCGTCGCGCGACATCTTCGATATAAGGATTGAGACCGCGGTTCTCGTGCACGACCAGAACGCCTGGCCGCCTGCCCGCCGCATTCTTGTAGGCCAGATACGCATTGACCGCGCCGTTCCCCTGCGGCGATGCGATATAGGCGTAGTCCGACCTGATGCGCCGGTCGGTTTCCGGGACCTGCACCGCCCAGGCATAGTTCGGCTTGAGCATCTCGAGCAGCGCGGCCGCGGTGATGCCGCCGACGGCAAATTTCCGCGCCCCCTCCAGAAACGCGCGCCGGCTGATCGCGCCATGCACATAGGAATCGAACAGAGCGAGGAGCTCCTGCGGGAAATCCGATGCCTGCTTGCGTTTCATGCGGGGTCCTCGACCGGTCACAATCCGCGCGCCCGTCGGGCCTCGGTCACGCCCGGAATGTGGGAAATATCGCGGTGCGGGTCTCCGCAATTATAGCTCGCATCGATCCGCACGTCGGGATGGGCATCATAGACAAAACGGGCGGTAAATTGCCTGCTCAGATATTCCGGATCGCTGACCGTCACCACGTCCTCGAGCTGCTTGGCGCCGCTGATCCGGCGGATGCGCTCGACCGTGGTCATCTGGTCCGAATGCGGCGCGCCGGTCGCATCCAGAAAGGTCTGATCGTTGTAGCCGGCGGTTTCGATGACGAGCGTATCACCCTCCCAATGGCCGACCGAATGGCCGGAATAATAGGGCGCGATCTCGAGCTCCTCCGCCGACACCTGCGGCTGGTCCATGATGATGATGCGGATCACGTGATTGAGCTCGTAGGTCATCACGATGTGCCCGCGCGCGGGAATGATCAGGAAAGGATAGGGATTGCCGAGTAGGCGCGGGATGCCGTCCGGCACGCAGACGCGCCGTGCTTCATCCGTGATCGACCCGTCCTTGAGGCTCGCAATATTCTTCCGGTATTCCGCCTGGCCTTTATCGTTATAGGGAATGTCGCCGCCCCCGATGATCTCGATCTTCGGGCTGTATCTGGTCACCCACCAGACGCCCCACACGTCCTGCACGCCCTCGCCCTGCTGCCCCCATGCCGAGCCCGCAAGCGCGCATCCCGCAAAAATCGCCAAGGCCACAGCCACGCGACTACGCCGTCGTGATTTCACCATCCTCCTCCCGCGCGCATCCCTGCTCTAGTTCCGCGGCTGCTCGAAATCGGCCGGAAGCAGCCCTTGGACCGCCTGCATCACGGTTCCATTCGGCAGGGTCACGGCCAGTCCCTGGCCATAAAGGGCTCCGTCCTTGGCCGGATGCAGCGTGAACAGCACCTTGTCGCCCGGGGTGAGCGTCTTGGGTCTCCAGCCTTGATTGACGAGATTGTGCACCGACCCGAACTCCAAGGTCCAAAGCACCGGTGCTCCGCCCTTCAGGTCTTCCACATAGACATCGAGGAAACTGTGCGGGTTGGTCCACTGGAAGGCCTTGACGGTCCCCTGCATTTCAACCGTCTTGTCGCGGTCGAACATCGCAAACGAATGATGGGCGAGCGCGGGTATCGCGCACGAGATCAGCATCGCGGGCGGCAGACACCATGCTTTGGGGTTCATCCCGACTCCCCACTGGATTCGTTTCTCGTCATTTTGTTTCGCCGCATCTTAATTCTGGCCACGCATGACCGCAACAGGCTCGCCTCTTCCGCAAGTCTTCCGCAAAGCGGGCGCTCCCGCGGCGCAAGCTGGACGACACGGCGGAGCGTGGGATAAAACGGGGCCAGCGAGAGCGCCGCTCCCCGGGCGGCGCCCGGCGCAATCGGAGGGCATGACAATGCAATGCTCGCACCGGCGTGCAGGGATTCCGCGGGCCGCTCTCGCCTGGGCGATGCTGGGTGCACTCGGCGCCACCGCCGCGGCGGAGCCCGCCGCCGAGGGCAAATCAGCGGGCACGATTCCCGATCTCGGCGTGCTGTGGGCGAAGTCCGAAGATGAATATTTCAAGGCCCCCAAGAATGGTCCCGGGCCCCCCATCAGCCTTCCGCTCATGAAGGGCGTCCAATATGAAGCCGACTACCGAAGCCCGGTGCTGCAGCCGTGGGTGCGGGAGACCCTGAAGAAATACCAGGAGAGGGACCGGGCCGGCGTGGCGCCGGCGCCCTCTGTCATGAGCAGCTGCCGGCCCGGCGGGGTGCCGGGCGCGAGCGTCCCTCATTATATTCTCGATCTGGTCCAGACCCCGACGATGGTCGTGCTGCTCTACAACAACAACGACCAGATCCGCTATGTCCATCTCGATCAGCCGCATTCCAAGAGCGTGACGCCGAGCTGGTTCGGCGAATCCGTCGGTCGTTACGAAGGCGACACGCTCGTCGTGGATACGATCGGGCTTGCGGGCAAGGACGGCAAATCGGTGATGGATGCATTCGGCACCCCCCACACCGATGCGCTCCACGTCATCGAACGCTACCGCCTCACCAATGGCGGAAACACGCTGAGGATGGATATCAACGTTGAAGATCCCGGCGCCTTTACCATGCCGTTCGACATGTATGCGAACCTGGGACGGATCAAGAGCGATCCCTTCCCGGCCTATATCGGCATCGGGAAGCAATATACCGGGGCGTTCGAGGAACGGCTGTGCGCCGCCAACAATCGTTCCCATGGCGTCCCGGACATGCCGGTCGCTGCCAAGCCTGATTTTTAGATAGGCGATGCCAAGTCCGCGATCGCTTTCGCCGACGAGGCTCGTAGATCTGCACAGAGATTTTGACTCTTACAACCTCATGGTGAGGAGCGCGGGCATGCGCCCGCGCGTCTCGAACCATGGCCGCGCATGCGGCGCTGCCCGGGCCGCATCCTTCGAGACGGCCGCGCGCGAAGAGCGCGGCCTCCTCAGGATGAGGAGTGAGCGCTCAACATGGCCGTCAGGCATCTCCTGACGGGAGCCACAGCCCAACCCGATCGAAACACTCACATCTTGCCGTGCCCGCGCTTGACGGTCTGGCGGATCACCGGGGCCGTGACCTGGTCGGAGATCTGGATGTTCCACACCTCGCTTTCGCCCTGCGCGGCGAAGTCGGCGAACAGCTGCGGGATCACCGACACATCGCGGATCTCGTGGCCGCGCAGGCCGAAGCCGCGCGCGATCTTCTCGAGCGCGGGCCGGCCGAATACGGCCAGGCTGTCGTCGATGCCGTCGGCGCGCAGCTTGTGAAACTCCGAGCCGTACCCGCCGTCGTTCATCGCGCAGATCAGGATGCGAAATCCCAGACGCTTGAGCGTCTCGAGCTCCTGGATATGGAACAGGAGCCCGCCGTCCCCTTCGAACAGGACGATCTTGCCGTCGCGGCCCTGCCAGCGCGCCGCCGCAACCCCGAGCGCATACGACAGGCCGTTGCCGACCGCGCCGAACTCGCGCACCGTGGTGTAGCGCTCCGCCGGCCGGCCACGCATCTGGGTGTTGAAATAGGCCTGATGGCCGCCGCCCACGACGATGTCCCAGTCCTTGGGAACGACCGCATCGATGGCCCGGATCGCCTCGCGCGGATCCAGCACGCCGGGCGCGATGTCGAACGGCATCGCGTCCGCCGGCTCGGTCGCGATGCGATGCGCGAGCTCCTTCGTGCGGATGGCCGCGGCCGTCGGCTTGCCGGCGCCGAGCTTCCGGTCGAGGCCGGCCAGGATCGCCTCGGTGCCGATGAGCGCATCCGATCTCACGTAGACGTCGGCGGCCTTCTGTCCGTCGCGCAACCCGCGTGGGGCATCATCCAGCTGAATCCTGCAAGCCTTGGCGAAGTAGTGCCCGCCGCCGACGTAGTAGGACAGGCTGGTGCCGACCGCGAGCACCACATCCGCGGACTCGTACATCTCTTTGCCCAACGACGTGAAGTAGCTGCCGGTGGTGCCGAGCCCGAACGGATGGTCGTGGAAGAGACCGCGCGCGGGCAGCGTGTTGGAGAGCAGGGCGCCGCAGCGATCGGCGAGCCTGATCACCGCATCCCGGGCGCCTGACCACATCACGCCGCGGCCCCCGAGAACGATCGGCCGCTTGGCCGCGGCCAGCCGGTCGACCGCCTCGGCCACGACCTCGGGATCGGGGTGCATGCGCCCGACCTTGGGCTGGTACATCGCCGAGGTCTCGTAGGGCTGGTTCGCCATGTGCTCGACCTTCTGCAGGTCGTAGGGAATGCCCAGCACCACCGGTTGCCGCTCATGCTTGGCGATGTGGAAGGCCTCGCGCACATAATCCATCATGCGCGGCACGCTGTGCGCGGCGATATACTGCGCCCCGGTGGCGGTCACCAGCGGCGCCTGGTCGATGTACTGGTTGTAGAATTTGGCGTTGATCGGCGA
>DASYFD010000313.1:0-15290 GCA_036498625.1 Xanthobacteraceae bacterium
CCAGATCGTCACGGCGATCACCTCGCTGTCCCCGCCGCTGGTGAGAATGAGAGGTTTGCCGGCGGACCGGATGACGTGAAGAATGGTCCAGATTCCGACCCCGACGAAGGCCGGCCGCAGCAGCGGGACGAACACGCGCCAGAACACACGCCATTGTGTGGCGCCGCTCATCTTGGCGGCCTCTTCCAGGTCCTTGTGGATTTGCAGCACGGCGCCGTTCATGACGCGCGTGCCGTAGGAAATATAGCCGATCACGAAGGCGATGATGACCGACGAAAGCGAGCCGAGCAGATTGGTTCCGAGCTTGTCGATCTGGAGAAATATCCACAACAGGGCCAGGCCCATCACCATGCCGGGAATGGCGTGCGGCAGGAACGCGAGCTGATCGAGCAGCCGTCGGCCCCAGAACCTGGAACGCACGACCACCACCGAGATGAGGAAGGAGAAGACCACGACAGCAAGTGCCGTCGTGGCGGTCATGACCAGCGTGTTCCAGAGCACGTGCCCGAGGCCCTCGGATTGAAACACCTCCTCGTAATGCTCGAAGCTCATGGACGCCAGCGCCCGCCACGACGGCGGCTGCACAAAGGGCAGGAACGAGACATAAATCAGCACCAGGAACGGAATGACGACCGACAACCCGAGGTAGAGCATGGCGACGCCGGTCGCGGTCCAGCGCCACGCTCCGAGCCGGTAGACGCGCGGGCGATACGCTTTGCCGGTTATGACGGTGAAGCGTTCGGCTTTCCCGATGACGCGTCCGTAGGCGTAGACGCCGAAGACCGCGACGAACAGGTACAGCATCGCAAGCGCGTTGGCTTCTCCGTACGATGGCAGCGAGGATGTCATGTGCAGCACGCTGTAGATCTTGGTGCTGAACACGAAGATGCCGGCCGGCAGGCCGAGGATGCCGGCCACCTCGAACTCCTCCAGCGCGCTGGTAAATTGATAGATCGTCACCGCGACGAGGCCGGGCAGCATGAGCCCGAGCGTGATCCGGCGCAGCACCGCCTGTTGCGGCGCACCGCACATGGCCGCGGCCTCCTCCAGCGAGGGATCCATGCTGCGCAACAGGGGAACCAACATCAGAAATGCGGTGGGTACCGTGCGCAGGCCCTCGACGAAGATCATTCCGGAGAGCGAGTAGATATTGAAGGGCGCGGATTGCAGGCCAAGCGCAGCCATCAGGCCCTTGTTGATGAACCCCACGCGCGGGCTCACGAGCAACGTCCAGGCCATGGCTTGCAACATGCCCGGCATGGCGAGGGTCATGGGCAGGCCGGCGTAAAGCCAGATTCTCCCGGGCATGTCGGTGCGCTCGGAGAGCCACGCCAGGCTCGCCGCAATGACGAGGCCAAAAAGCGTGCTGCCGCCCGCAAACAGCAGCGTGTCCGACAAGATCGCGTAGGTGGACGGATCGCTCCAGACCTTGACGTAGTTCTTCAAGGTCAGCATCGACAGCGTGAATTCGGAGGGCAGCCGGGCCGAGCTGAAGCTGCCCAGCACCAGAAACAGGATCGGCGTCGAGACCGCGAGCAGGACGATCAGGAAGACCGCGGTCTCCCAGATGGCCGGCGTATGCTCAAGCGTGCGAGTCCGGGCTGGCACAGGGCGGTCAATGGCGACGTCGGTCATTTGCCCTCTTTTTCCGGCATTGTCGCCGCCTGCTCGCGTCCGGGGAGGCCGCTGTCATTCCGGCGCGGCGCCGGCCTGAACCGTAACCGCGTCGGGCACCGGCTGTCGTGCTCCGTCCCAGCCGGCGGCCATGGCGTGGCGCCATCTGGAATGCAGAAACCGCCGACCCAGGCCGATTTTGAATGCAATATGGGCAACTGGCCGGCTTCAGGAATGTCCCGACCTCGCCATCGCCAAGTGCGAAAGGACGCCCATCCGCTTGTGCCGCAGGTGCTGGAACAGGATGTCGCTGAGCTCGGTTCCGGCCCGCCGCCGCAACGCGTCGAGAATCGCTTCGTGCTCGCGCATGGCCGCGCTCAAGCGATCCGGGTCGGCGACCGAATTGGGCGAGAACCGCGCGCCACGCAGCCGCCCCGCATGGCTTGCGTAGGTCGTGGACAGGGTAGGATTGCGTGCCGCCGCCACAATGCGCTCATGGATCAGGCGGTTGATCCTGAAATAGCCGGGCAAATCGCGGCGCAGATAGAACGTATACATCTCGTGATGGAGTCGCTCCATTTCGGCGACCTCCTCGTCGGTGATGCGTTCGCAGGCAAGCCTGCCGGCCAGCGCCTCGAGGCCTCCCATCAGGTCGAACAGATGGCAGATATCCTGCTCGCTGAGGCTGCTGACGCGCGAGCCGCGGTTCGGCAGCAGGTTGACCAGTCCTTCCGAAGCCAGCACCTTGAGTGCCTCGCGCACCGGCGTGCGCGAAATGCCGAACATCTCGCAGAGCTGGCGTTCCGGGATGCGGGCGCCCTCCGGCAGATTGCTCGCGACGATGTAGTCGCGCAGCTTGGTGAGGATCTCGCCATGCAGCGAGGGTGTATCGGCAGCGGCCGCTTCCGGCCTTCGCAACGGTGGGCGCCCGCCCGGTTCGATACCCTCTCCTTTGGTCGTGGCCGGTCGGTGTGTGAGGTTTCCCATGAGGACCTGCTGCCCGCTCCCGTTGGATTGACGCCCGATTTCTAATTAAAAAGAGGGGTTGTGTAAATTCGATTTTGAATGCCTAATATTGGCATGGCCGTCGGTCCGCGGAAGGCGGGAACGTGCCCTGAGCACAACCGGCTCTTGACCGCGCGCGCTGGAATCGTGGGTCGGGCCGGACCCTCCGGGGTTTGCCGAACGGCGGGAAGGATTGCGAACAGGAGGTCCGAGGATGCTGTCGAGGGACAAGAACGATCTGCTCACCCAGACCGGGCCGGGAACACCCTGCGGCGCGTTTTTGCGCAGCTACTGGCAGCCCATCGCCGCCGCCGAGGAGATGCCGATCGGCGGCGCGCCCATGCCGCTCCGCATCATGAGCGAGGACCTGGTTCTGTTTCGCGACGACAGCGGCGAGCTCGGGCTGCTCGGCCAGTTTTGCCCGCACCGCGGCACCGATTTGTCCTACGGCCGGGTCGAGGATGGCGGCTTGCGTTGCCTCTACCACGGGTGGCTGTTCGACCGGCACGGCCAATGTCTCGATCAGCCGGCGGAGCCGGCGAACCGGAAGTTCTGCGACCGGATCAAGCACCTTTCGTATCCGGTGCAGGAGAAGGGCGGTGCGATCTGGACCTACATGGGCAAGGGGGAGCCGCCGCTCATCCCGGACTTCGAGTTCCTCACCGGACCCGAGCCCAACCGGATGACCTTTCGGGTGATCCAGATGTGCAACTGGCTGCAGGGTCTCGAAAGCTCGACCGATCCCGCGCACACGACCTATCTGCATCGGCGGCCGCCGGGAAAGCCCAGCGTGCGGTCGGGCAACGATATCGCCGCCCTGCGCGGCACCGAGCCGCCCGCGATCAGCATCGAGCAGACCAGCTTCGGGACGCGGATTCTGGCGCTGCACAACTCGCCGAGCGGAAAAAAATATCTGCGCGTCAACAACTACGTCTACCCGAACGGGGCGACGCCTTCGACCTCGACCGGGGAAAGCGGCTATCAGGGGCGATGGTATGTGCCGATCGATGATTATTCGCACTGCCGCTTCGAGTTCTTCTACCGGCATTCGGAGCCGCTGGACAAAGCCAAGCTGATCAAGAACCACCACGAGAATGTCGGCCCCGACAACCGACACATCCGGCGCCAGGAGAACCGCTATCTGCAAGACCGGGAGGAGCTGAAGCGAAACGAGAGCTATGGCGGCATGGGCCTCTACTTCCCGGCGCAGGACGCCTTCGCCATCGAGACCCAGGGCGCGATCCAGGACCGCACCAAGGAGCACCTGGGGTCGACCGATATCGTCATCACCGGTGTGCGCCGCGCGCTCCTGGCCGCCATCAAGCAGACGCAGGACGGCGGGTCGGCGCCTTGGGTGCAGCGCAGCCCGTCGAACAACGCGTTTGCGGACTTCATCTGTACCTCCGGCTATATCGAGGACAACGAAGACGGGCCGAGCTTTTGCCGCCGCGTTCTTGCCAGCAAAGCGGCGGCGGAATAATAGAGCGCAAACGAGCACAGCAGAGCGCCTTTGCTGCTATTCCAGGGAGACAGTCAATGGACCAGGCGTCGCTTCCGAAAAGCATTACCGGCATCAGCCACAGCGGGTTTTACGTCCAGGATCTCGATCGAACCTCCGAGTTCTACACAAAAGTCCTGGGCGCGCGGGTCGAATGGCGCAACGACAAGTCGGCCAATCCGCTGATGAAGCTCTACATCGGCGACTTCGGCCTTTCGATCATCAAATGGCCGCCCGATGTCCCGAAGATCGACATTCCGCACGCCATCCACTGGGCCTATCGGGTGGATCCCGCCAAGGCGGAGGAAACGGTCGAATACATCAGGTCCTGCGGGATCGAGATTGAAGGACCGGTCGGGCACAAGCGCGAGATCGGCATATTGAATTGGTTCTTCCTCGATCCGGACAATTATCGCGTCGAGATCGAGGCACGGTTTGCCAGCGCCAAGGAAGCCGAGGAGGTGATGGAGCGCGGAAAGGCCGGGCGCCGCGAGGACCTGGGTCTTTACGGGGGTGATGCGGTCCGCCGCAAGCTGAAAGCCGAGTAGCCATGCCGCGCTGGAAGGGAATGCGCAGCCTGGCGGCGGCGTGGGCGCTGACGCTTCTGATCAGTTCCGTCGCCGGCGCCGCCGATCTGCCCAAGGCCACGCAAAAGGCGCTGGCCGATCTCGGGCTCGACTCGGGGTTGCTGGACGGGCTCGATGCCGAGCTCAAAGTGCCGGGTGCGTGGCTCGAGGGCGCGAAGCAGGAAAAGGACCTCATTGTCTCGGGGACCTGGGAGCCGCGCGAGTTCCGCGACATGACGGCGCCGTTTCGCGAGCGCTATCCCTTCATCAATGTGCGCTATGAACGGGCCGGCACCACCGGCCGCGGCATGCAGGTGCTGGTTGCCCTCAACGAAGGCCGCGTTCTCGTCGATGTCATGACGGGATTCGGCGATGCCATCTTCTATTATACCGAGGCCAAGGCCCTGGCCGACCTGCACGATCTGCCGGGCTTCGACAATATCGCGAAAAACTACGTTGCGGCGGACGGAACCTGGATCAGCCACAAGCTGTCGTTTCGCTGCATGGCCTACAATACCGAGCTGGTGAAGAAAGCCGACCTGCCGCGGACCTGGGACGATCTCGTGAGCATGGAGCAATGGGGCAAGGGAAATCTTGCGCTGACCAACAATCCGAGCTCGTGGCTGCTCGGCCTGTGGGGCCAGTTCGGAGAAGCGTGGGGAGCGAACTTTGTCGACGCGCTGTTCGAGAAGCAGCAGCCCCAGCGGCGCAAGGAAGGACTGACGGCGCTTACCGCGCTCGCCGTGGCCGGTGATTTCCACGCCAGCCTTCCCTCGCCGGAATGGGTCGCCAAGCGCTATGTCGCCAAGGGCGCGCCGCTCGGCTATCACTGCCCGGACCCGGTGCCGATCACGCTGTCGCAGATCGCAATGCTGCAAAAGTCGCCGCATGCCAACGCCGCGCGCCTGTTCATCAACTGGATGGTCAGTCGCGAAGGGCAGCTCCAGCAATACGCCGTGACCTTCGAGGTTCCGGTCCACAAGGCGCTGCAGCTGCCGCAATTCGTGCCCTTCGCCGACACCATCGCCGGCAAGAGCAAGAGCGTTCGCGATGACGCGCTGCTGCTCAGCGATCTCAACAAGAAGATGTCCGAGCAGTGGGACCGGCATTGGAACGGTTCGGCGGCAAAGAAGACGCCGTGACCCCCTGCCCCGGTCACCTGCCGCCGGCCGGCGGCTGTCGATGCGAATTCAATCCGCCAAAAGGAAGGCCCCATGGCTAAGATCGTCTTTGGATTCGGCTGCTCGCACGGGCCGCTCCTGTCAACGCCGCCGGAACGCTGGGATTTGCGCGCCGCCGATGACCGCAAGAACAACGAGCATCCGTTCCGCGGGCGCATCTACGATTTCGCGCAGCTGGTCGAAGCGCGGCGCGGCGAGATGGACTTCGAGAAGGAGTCGAGCCTCGAGGTGCGTCAGGAACGGTTCGAACGCAATTGCCGCGCCATGCAGCAGCTAGCCGACAAGGTCGCCAAGGTCGATCCCGACATCATTGTCGTGGTGGGCGACGATCAGCACGAATGGTTCCATGACGATATCCAGCCGTCGTTCACGGTCTATTGCGGCGGCGAGGTCATCAACGCGGCCATCGACCCCGAGATCCTCAAGACCAAAAGCCCGGGCATCGCGGTCGCGATGTCGGCGAGCCATCCGCCGCAGGATCAGGCCTACCCGGTGCCGGCCGAGCTTGCGAACGCCATCATAACGCGGGCGGTCGAGGACGAGTTCGACGTCGCCGCCTCGATGAAGCAGCGCGCGAACGCGCGTGGGCCCATCAGCGTCGGTCATGCGGTCGGGTTCATCTACCGGCAGATCGTCAGGGACCGGCCAGTGCCGGTGGTGCCGATCCTGCTCAACACCTATTTTCCGCCCAACCGCCCCACCGCCAAGCGCTGCTATCAGTTCGGCCAGTCCATCGGCCGCGCCATTGCGGCCTGGAACGGTCCGCCTGCGAGCATGCGGGTGGCGATCTGCGCATCGGGCGGCATCAGTCACTTCGTGGTCGACGAGGACTTCGACCGGCGCATGCTGACCGCGATCGAGCAGCGCGACACCAGGACGATCTTCGCCGAGCCGGAGAGCATGTTTCTTTCGGGAACGTCGGAAACCAAGAACTGGATCACGGTCGCTGGCATCTTGTCCGAGACGGACCTCAACATGAAGCTCATCGACTACGTGCCCTCCTGCCGCTCGGAAGCCGGGACCGGCTGCGGAATGGCTTTTGCCACCTGGGAGTAAAGTGTCCGAGCAAGGCAACGGCCAACGCAGCTGTCGTCTTGCCGGAGCCGGGCAGATCGCAAATCAGGAAGAGGGTGGCAGTGCACCACCTCTGCTTGCTTCTTGTAAGGGCCCCCGCGTCTTCGGCAATCCCGGCAAGTTTGAAACCGAGACACTACCGACTCGCCGCGCCGCCCGCAGACCGCGCCGCCGCGGCCTCACCCGCCCTCGATCTCCCGGGGCGGACCCATCAGGAGGGGCTGAAACAACACCGCGGCCACCATTGTGCAGGCGAGCGTCAAGGTCAGCAACTTGCCCATGCTGGATGTGCCCGGGTGACTCGAGAGCCAAAGGCTGCCGAAGGCTGTTGCGGTGGTGGCCGCGCTGAAAATGACCGCGCGGGTGAGGCTTGATTCCAGCAGGCTGGTTTGTCCTGCGCGCCAGGCCATGATGTAGTAGATCTTGAAAGCCACGCCGACGCCGAGCAGAAGCGGCAAGGCAATGATGTTTGCGAAGTTGAGCGGCATTCCGATTACGACACAGATTTCGAGCGTGAGGGCACCGGCCAGCAACAGCGGTATCAGGGTCAACAGAACGTCGCCGATGCGCCGCAACGTGATCCACAGCATGATGGTTATGGAAATCAACGCCGTGAACCCCGCTTGCATGAATGCGTGGGTCACGGTGTACCCCGATTCCAGAATCGAGATGGGGCCGCCGCTCGCAGTCGGCTCGACGGCCAAAACGGCCTGTGCGAACCGCCGCAGCACCTCGTTGTCATTCGGATCGCCGCGCGGAAAGACCTGGACCCGCGCGCGGCCATCGGGCTTGATCCAGTCGGCCGCGAAGTCCGGCGGGATGTTCTGCTCGTTGACCGGCTCCGCCTGCAGCAAGTTTCGCAACGAGTCGAGCGAACTCTCGAGCGGGAAGATGAAAATCGCTTGCGCCCTGCTGCGCACGGCCGGATCAGCCTTCGCCAGCAGCGACATGGCCGCTGCCAGACGGCGTGCGGCGTCGGCGCCCGGTCCGGTGCTCTCACCCGCCGTCTGGATCAGGGCGTCCGCGCCGACACTGAGCGCCGCCACATTGTCCTCGTCGGAGGGAGGCGGATGGGCGGCTTGAGCGAGCACCGGACCGAGCGCCTTGGCGGCCTTTTGGATCGCCGCGAGCTTGGTCTCTTGATCGCCGGGTATGAAGCTGTCCAGTGTCATCACACGCGAGACTTCCGGCACTTTCGACACCCTGTCAGCCATGTCTCTCGCAGCCGCAAGCGAAGGAGCCAGGATGTCGATCGCACTTGCCCCGGTGGCGGGATCGCGACGTAAATCCAGAAAGGTTGCGATCGACTCGGCCTTGGGACTTCGCAAGTTCATGGGATTGAAGTCGAACTGCAGAAAATACAGGAGCGGCAGTCCGCCGAGCACGATCGCCAAGGTGCCGATGATGATCGCAACGCGGTGGCGCTCGGTAAAGCGATCGATGGGGGCGAGTGCGCGAAAGCCGAGCGGCTCCTTTTCACCGGGCGGGTTCAGCACCTTCAACAAAGCGGGAAGGAGCGTGATGCTGGTGAGATAGGCAACGATCATGCCGACGCCGGCGATCTCGCCGAGCTCGGAAAAGCCGCCATAGGCGGTGGGCAGGAACGAGAAAAAGCCGGCGGCGGTCGTGGCGGCCGCGAGCGTAAGCGGCACGCCGACATTCTTTGCCGTGTTGGCCAGCGCGACCGAAAGATCGTCGTTTTCATAGCGCTCCGCCCGGTACCGAACGCTGAACTGGATGCCGAAATCGACGCCGATCCCGACGAACAGCACGGCGAACGCAATCGAGATCGGATTGAGGGCGCCCACAAGCCGTAGTCCCAGCGCAGCGGTGATGACCAAACCGACCAGGATGCTGATGAATACCGCCAAGATGATCTTGGACGATCTGAGCGCCAGCCACAGGATAGCCAGCACGACCGCAATCGTGCCAATCGTGTTGCGCAGTGCATTTTCCTTCAAGGTAGCGAATTCCTCGTCCTGGATCGGCACCGGACCGGTCAGCCGCACCCTGGCCTGGTATTGCGCGTCGAGCTTGAGATCGGAGGCTGCCTGCCGGATCGCCTGCGTCGCCCGTTCGCCGGGCTCGAGCGCGGCATAATCGAGCACCGGCCGGATTTGGATGTAACGGCGCAGATCGCCGGGTTTGGGCGGCTCACCGCGCATCAGTTCCTGCCAGGAGAAGCTTGAGGGACGGCCAGCCAGCGCATTTTCCAGCGTGACGGCGGCCATCGACAGCATATGCGTCATGGCGTCGAGCGTGATTCGCTTGACTTGCACGCCGGTCAGCCCGAGCGAGAGGCCTTGCTGCAAGCCGCGCAGGCTGGGATCGATCACCAAGGTCTGGAGCAGAGGCTGCGCCTGGGTAAGTGCGCCGAGGCTGCCCTCGAGCTCGTCGGTCGGCAAGAACAACAATCCGCCGCGGACGAAGAGCAAGCTGCTTTGCGGCTCAACCACGCTCCGAAACAGATCTTCCTGACCCGACAATCTCTTTGCCAGCGCCGTGCCGGCCTGGCTTGCAAGCTCGACCGTGGGTGCATCGACCACCGCGAAAATCGTCCCGCTTTGCTGGGGAAACGCGCGGGAAAATGCCAGCTCTTGCTGGCGCCATGGCAAATCGGGCGAGATGAGCCTGTTGATGTCGGTGTCGATGGCGAAGTGGCGGGCCGCGTAGATGCCGGAGACGACCGCCAGTACGGCTGCAAGCGCGATGATGGACCACGCCAAGCGCGTGCAGCTACCGACCACGAAGGCAAGCTTGGCTTTCAGCATCGACTATTCTTTCGGGCGCGCATTTGTGGTCCCGCGCACGTCAGACGCGCGTTTGCCTAACGACGCACGATCGAACCGAATCCCCGTTTGAATTCTCGATCATGACGTCCTTGGTGCACTTGGCTTTCAGCAGCTTGGAGACGGCATCCAGGGATTTGGCCGTGCCCGAAGGCTTTTTCAAGCGTCTCCTGGTCGGCACCCCCCGGGTGCGCTCGGCTGCGCCTGCTGGCCGGATGAGGTTTCGCGTTCGAACGAATAGAAACAGGAGCGGCTTTGGAGAGCAAGGCCGGCGGGCAGCCGGCTTGCCTCACTGCTCCATCACGGACGGCGCAAACAATTCCTCCAGCTTCATCAGGCGCGACGTCAGCCCTTGCTCATGGGAATACTGCGCGGCGGTCTCCAGGACCTTGCGGTTCGCCTTGATGCCGTGGCGGATGAGCGGCGTCGCCAGCGCCTTGCCGGCTTCGCGCGCCAGCAGGCCGGTCTCGAGATGGTACTCCACGGCTTCCCGGCGCGCCTTTTCCGCCAGCGCATTGGCTTCCTCGAAGGCCTTGAACAGATTCAGCACGACCCAGGGATGCTTTTCGGCAATCGTGCGCTTGATCACCATGCCGTGGTTGATCGGATAGATGCCGGTCTTCTGATAGAAGCGGACGCCCTCGGCGTGCGGATCCGGAAAAAGCGTCTTGAAATCGGGATGGCGGTAAAGATCAATGCTCGAGCGATCGACCAGATTGTTGGTGCCCGCAAGATAGCGCAAGGCGCCATCCAGCTTCCCCTCGATCAGCATCTGCCCCATGTTCGAGTCGTTGGGAATGTAGAAAAGCTTGACGTCCTGCGGTGGGCGGAAGCCGGTCGCCGCGCCTTGACTGTGCTCGTCGTTCCGTTCCATCCAGAATTCCATGTCGCGCGGATGGATGCCGTACTCGTGCTGCAGATAGCCGCGGGTCCAGAGCGCCGCGGTCTGCTGATATTCCGGCACGCCCATCTTCCTGCCCTTGAGGTCGGCGGGCTTGTCAATGCCGCGATCCTTGCGGACCAGAACTCCGACCTGGAACATGCGGCGGGTGGTGAAGACAGGGATGCCCACCCAGCGATCGTCGCCGCCGGCAACCGCCATCATCAGCGACGAAAACGACATCTCCGAAACGTCGAAATCGCCGAACCGCAGCTGGCGCCAAAACAGCTCGGAGGCATGGAGCGGCGTGCAGATCAGATCGATCCCATCCGGCTTCACTTTCTGCTCGAGAATCGGCCGCGTGCGCGGATTGTCCGCCATCGCAATGCTCAGTTGCAAATTCATGTGCTGTCCCTGCCCGCTTCGACGCAGAATCTAACAGGTTGCCGCCTTGGCGCAAACGCCGCTCGGCGCGGCCGATCGGCTTCGACGCCTTTCCGCGCTCAGATCCCGTTAGCGGGCTCGGGGCGAAGCTGCACCCTGCTGCCATCGACCAGGGTGACCGGCGGATTGAGGATCACCTGATCGCCCGCCTTGATCCCGCTGTCGACCTCCACCCGCGTACCCAGATCGCGCTTCACGCGCACCTTGCGGATCTCCGCCTTGCCGTCGCTGACGACCGCTACCTGCATTCCGTCACGGTTGAAGATGATCGCATCGGCCGGCACTGAAAGGCTCGGCGTCTTGCGCGGGATGTGGAGCTCGGCCGCGCAATAGGTCCCGGCCGTCAGTACACCGTCGGAATTGGGGATGTCGATTTCGGTCAACAGCGTTCGCGTGCCCGCCTGCAGCGCATCGGCAATCCGGGTGACAGTGCCGGTAAACGCGCGATCGGGAAGCTCGGGCACGCGCACGATGGCATCGATGCCCGGCGCCACCCCGAAGGCTGCGTCCTGCGGCACATAGACCCAGACGCGGATGACGTCCTCCTGCATGATCTCGAACATGAACGTGCCGCTGGTGGCATTGCCCTGCACCAGGCTGCCGAGATCGACATTGCGTTGCGTGATGACGCCATCGAAGGGCGCGACCACCGAGGCATAGTCCCGATTCTGGTGAAGCTGCTTGACCAGGCTCTCCTGCGAGGTGACGTTATGTTGTGCGACCGCAACCGCGGCCTCCCGGGCCTTCAAGGTCTGGAGGTCGACGTCGCCTTGCTGCAGCGTAACCCAGCCTTTCTTGACCAGGGGCTCGTCCCGCCCCCAGGTCATCTCCGCCAGCTTGCGACTGGCCTCGGCCTGGTCCAGCGCCGACTTGAGCTGATTGAGTGTCGCCTCGTTCTGCGAAATCTGGTCGTCAAGCTCCGGCACTGCAAGCTGCGCCAGCAAATCTCCGGCCGCGACGCGATCCCCGATGTCGACGTTGCGCTTGGCGATATAGCCGGTCGCGCGGGCGAAGACATTCGCCGTCGCGAAGGCGGCCGTCGTCCCCGGCAAGGTGACTGACACGGTATCGGGGCTCGCCCCGATGGTCGCAACGCGCACGCTCGGTACGAAGTCGCGCTCCTGCAAAGCCATCGCCATGACCTGTTGCTGCTGCGAGTACTGTCCAAAGGCGCCGAGCGAGAGGCCGCTGACGAGCACCACAAATCCGCCGAGCGCAAACAGGCGGCCGCCCCGGCGGCGGTGCGGCCGATGCTTTTGCCGGTTCTCTCTATTGCCGCCACCGAAGCGGTCGTTGTGGTGATCCTGGTTCATGGTGTGGTTCCAATCCTGGGCATCAAGATCATTCATCGGGGAGCTCCTCGAATACGCCATAGGCCGCGACGCCGTCGTTGCCCTTGCGCAGCATGGCAAACAGATACGGGACGATGAGAAGGGTGGTGGGGGTCGCGAATAGAAGGCCGCCGATCACCGCGCGCGCCAGCGCCGCGTTCTGCTCCTCGCCCGGGCCGCCGATTGCCATCGGGATCATGCCGACCCCCATGGCTGCCGCGGTCATCAGCACGGGGCGGATGCGGGTATGGCCGGCGTCGAGGGCGGCGCGGAACGCGCTCCTGCCTTTGAGCTGCTGCTCGCGCGCGAAGGTGACCAGCAGGATGGAGTTCGCCGAGGCAACCCCGACCGCCATGATCGCGCCCATCAGCGAGGGGACGTTGAGCGTCGTCCCGGTGATGAACAGCATCGTGACGATGCCGCAGAAGGTCGCCGGCAGCGCCAGGATCACCACGAACGGGTCGGTGAAATTCTGGTAGTTGACGACCATCAGCAGATAGACGAATACGGCTGCAAACAACAGCCCGATGCCCAGATCCCGGAAGGAATCGCGCATGCTCTGGATCTGCCCGAGAACCTGGATGGTGTTGCCGGGCTTGAGCTCTTTCTGCAGCTCGGCGACGATCTTGCCGATCTCGGCTGAAAGGCTGCCGAGGTCGCGGCCCTGCGCGCTGGCATAGATGTCGTAGACCGGCTGGACATTGCTCTGGTTCAGATTGGTCGGAACGCTGTCGCGCTGCAACGTCGCCACGTTGCTCAGGAGGCCCGGAAGGGGCGGGCCGTTGGCGGCGAGCGCGGTGGACACCGGCGTGTTGCCGATCTCGTTGAGCGAGCTCACCTGGTGCTCCGGCGTCTGCACCGCGATAAAGTAGGGAATTCCGGCTGCCGGATCGGTCCAGAAATTGGGCGCGACCTGCTCCGAGGAGCTCAGGCTGGTATTGACATCGTTGGCGATGGCTTGCGCATTGAGGCCTAGCTGCAGCGCCCGCGACCGGTCGATGTTCACCATGAAGGCCGGCGCATCGAGCTCCTGCTGCAGATGGGCATCGGCGATGCCCGGAATGTCGGTCATGCGCCGCCGCAGCTCATGCGCCACCCGCAGATTGGTGACGCGATCGCGGCCGACCACCCGAACGTCGATCTGCGCCGGCAGCCCGAAATTGAGGATTTGGGTGACCATGTCGGGGGATTGGAAATAGAACGTCGCGGACGGAAAGGCCGCCGGCAGCACCTCACGCAGCCGTCGCACGTAGTCGGCGGTCGGGGCGTGCCCCTCCTTGAGCGACACCAGGATCACCCCGTCATTGACGTTGATGGTCGAGCCGTCGCTGAAGGCGAGGTTGTACGGCCGCTGCGGAACCCCGATGTCGTCGACGATGAGGTCGCGATCGCCCGCCGGAATAACCTCGCGAATCTTGTCCTCGACCTCCTGGAAGATGCGCTCGGTGGCCTCGATGCGGGTTGCCGCCGGCGCGCGGACGTGGAGCTTGATCTGCCCGCCGTCGATGGCCGGGAAGAAGTCGCGGCCGACCATCGTCAGCATCACGCCTCCCAGCCCGAGGATCAGCACGGCAACGACCGGGACGATGAGCCGCCGCTTGAGCAGCATCGTGAGCGCCCGCAGGTAGCCCCGGCGCAACAGCTCGAAGCCGCGCTCGAACCGCTGGTGAAGCCGTGCAAACCAGTTGCCCGATCCTTCCGTCCCGCCGTGGTGCTCGCCCTTGAGCAGCAAGCCGATGATGACCGGCGTCAATGTCCGCGAAAGCCCATAAGACGCCAGCATGGCGAACACGACGGCGAGCCCGAGCGGCGTGAACAGGAATTTTGCCGGCCCTTCGAGAAACACGACCGAAGTGAACACGCAGCAGATCGCGATGGTCGATACCATGGTCGGCACCGCGATGCCGGCGGAGCCGTGCAGGGTTGCGGCGGCGAGATCCATGCCCGCGCTGCGCAGCCGGTGGGTGTTCTCGATCGTCACCGTCGAATCGTCGACCAGGATGCCGACCGCAAGTGCCATGCCGCCGAGCGTCATGGTATTAAGGGTGTGGCCCATGAAGTAGAGAATGACGATCGAGGTCAGGATCGACAGCGGGATCGAGATCAGCACGATCACAGTCGACCGCCATGAGCCGAGAAACAACAGGATCATCAGCCCGGTGAGGCCGGCCGCGATCGCTCCCTCGCGCAGCACGCCGGCGATCGATGCGGTGACGAGCTTCGATTGATCGAACAGCTCGTTGATGCTGAGCCCCGGCGGCGCCGCCGCGCGGGCGATGTCGAGCACCTTGCGGACGCCGTTGACCACCGTAACGGTCGACGCATTGCCGTTCTTGAGCACGCTCAGCAACGCAGAACGCTGGCCGTCGTTGCGCACGATGTTCTGCGGCACGGCCCAGCCGTCGTGCACCTGGCCGACGTCCTTGAGCAATACCGTCTGCCCGTTGGTGTACTTGATCGGGATGTCGTTGAGGTCGGCGATGCTCACCGGCATTGCATTGGTCCGCACGGTGTATTGGGTGTCGCCGATCTTGGCGAGACCCGACGGCAAGGTCAGGTTCTGCGCATTCACGGCGTTCACCACGTCCGCCGGCGTCAGGCCCCTGGCCTGAAGCTTGAGCGGATCGATATCGACCATGATCTGCCGGTACTTGCCGCCGTCGGGACTCGGGAATGTGACGCCCGGGACCGGCGCAAGCTGCTGGCGCAGGTTGTAGAGCCCGTAATCATAGAGCTGCTGCTCGTTGAGGCGGTCGGATTTGAGGCTGAGCTGCAGCACCGGGACGCTCGAGGCGTTGTACGACACCACGATCGGGGCCTGGATGCCCTGCGGCATCACGCTGCGGATGGTATTGGTGGCGGAGACGATCTGCGCGATGGCGAGGTCGATATTGACGTCCGGCTGAAA